>CAYUIQ010000074.1:0-35050 GCA_964444795.1 uncultured Planctomycetaceae bacterium | reverse complement strand
CCCCTGAAAACGCGGTTCTGGGGGCTCGCTGCGCTCGACCACCAGGCACCCTCCGCAAATTACGCTTTTTCAGCGGGCTGTCGGGCCAGCAGTAGGGGCGCGAGCATTCTCTCAACAGGCCTATGGTCAAATCACCGCCCGAGAAGACACCCCCCTTGGCCGTTGAGCCCGAGGTCTGCTATACTTGTCGGGTACTTACGCCCTCCAAGCTGGAGCCCCCCTCGAACGGGTGAGGCGCTCCACGGGGTTCTTGGGCGAACAAATCACACAGGCATCCTTTGAACTGGATGGAGAAGCGAGTGGGAACGAAAAGGACCGGGAAAGGCCGACGGAAGATCGGTCGCAAGAAACGTCGGATGCGTTCCAAGATCCGCCATCGCAAGGGCTAATCGCCACGGCCTGTCGGCCGTATTGCGGGAAGTGGCCGTTGGCGGTTGCGCTTTTCCCTAAGCCCTGAGCTAGACTTGATATATAGGGGTGCGCTGGTGCTCAGCCCCGATTGACTAGCTCCGACCCACTCGACCGTGCTCTTCATGTCCAATCTTCAAGGCTCAGACCCCGCCGCTACCGTTCAGCGCCTGGTCGACCGATCTTCCCGGCTCCACAGCCTTCCGGCCGTGGCAATGGAAGTGCTGAAACTCACCCGCGATCCCCAAGTCGATGCGAAAGCGCTGAAGCAGTGTATCGAGAACGATCCGTCGCTCACCGGCAAGCTGCTGCGGGTAGTCAATAGTTCCCTATTCGGTCTGGCTCGCGAGGTGACCGATCTGAACCAGGCGCTGGCCCTTCTGGGAACCAAGCCGCTGAAACTGCTGGTCTTGAGCTTCAGCTTGCCCGACGGGCTGTTCGTCGGCATTGCGGGTGAGACACTCCAGTGGTACTGGCGGCGCACGCTCACCAAGGCGGTGGCCGGCCGCGAACTAAGCGAAGTGCTCTGGCAGGAGCCGGGCGACGACGCGTTTGTGGCCGGGCTGCTGCAAGACTTGGGCGTGTTGCTGTTGATCCAAGAGTTGGGCGAACCCTACGTGGCTTTTCTGGAGAAAGCCTGGACCCAGGAGCGAGACCTCGCCATCCTGGAACGCGAGGCGATGGGTTTCGACCACACCCAACTGACCGCCCGGCTGCTGGCCCAATGGGAATTGCCCGAACGCCTTATACAGGCCGTGTCGCGGCAAACGGACAGCGACGCCGGGGTTCCGCCGCTTCCGTCGGATGATCCCCTGAGGCAATGTGTCTATCTGGCCGAATTGGTAGCCCGGCTCCTGACCGACGAACATTCCACCGTGCTGCGCGAACTCATGGGCGCCGATTGGCGAGAACGGGGATTCACCGAGAGCCAGTTGGAAGAACTGGTCGATCGTTTGCAGGAGAAAGTCCGCCAGTTGGCCGAGGTGCTCTCGCTGCAACTGCCCGACGGGCTCGATTATCGCGACGTGTTGGCGCAGGCCCATGGACAGATCTCGGAGATTGCCGTCGAAGCGGCTGGCGACTTGCTCCAATTCCAGCAGCAACAGGCCGACAACGAGCGGGAAGAGGCCACGCTTCGCGAAGTTCGCGTGCTCTCGGAGACGCTCGCTCAGTTTTCCAGCACGCCGGCCGGCGTGGCCCCCGACGAGGATCAAGCGGCGGCAGCCGAAGCCAAGCCGGCCGACACCGAGACGACGGATACCGCGCCGGCTGGCAGCGGGGCTTCGCCAACTCCGGTGAGGGTGTTGCAGCAGCCGCAGGCGGCCGGGGAAGCTTCCGGCGATATTCTGGCCCATCTGACCATGGCCGTTGCCACCTGTCGCCAGTCCCGCTGGTCGCTGAGTCTGCTATTGATCGGACTGGACGACCGCCCGCAGAATCCCCCCCCCCTCGGGCCGGGCGGATCACTCGTCGCGCGGCGCCGCTTGGAACAGGCCTGCCTGGCTCTGGAGCACTCGGCCATGGTCTGCGTGCCGCTGGCCGGCGCGTCGATCGGCCTGGTTCTGCCCGACTGCGACCGCTCGCAGGCCGTACGCCTGGGGAACCAAATGCTGGAGAGCATTCGCACCGGCACCGGGGAGTATCTTGCCGGGACGCCCTTTACGGTGGGTATCGGAGCGGCTACCGTATCGTTGCCGCCGAAGAACTTCTCGCCGGAATCACTGCTGCGGGGAGCCGAGCGATGTCTCTATGGTTCGCACGCTTCGGGAGGCAACCTGGTGAAAAGTATCGAGATCTATTGATCGTCACGGCGAAAGCAGGCCGCCGGCACGAGGCACGACACGTCTGATGGACCACGAATCCTACCCGGTAGCCGACGATTCGCCGACCCCCCCGCTGACGATCCCCCCATGCGGCGAACTTCCGCTCCCGCAGCCACCGGTCTCGCTCGCGGTGTCGAACCGGCCCGCCTTGCCGGCAAGGCGGCGGCTGTTGCTCCCGGCGATGCTCTTCCTGGCCACTTGCGCGTCGACGTTTTGGACCGGGGCCACCGACTGGCTGCCCATGTTGTACATGGACGATCCCCAGGCCGCCGCCGCCGTCGTGGCCCAAAACTGGGGGCAAGGATTGCTTTACATGGCCGCCGTGCTGGGAATCCTGGCGGCGCACGAGATGGGCCATTTTCTCATGGCCGTGCGATACAAGATTCCCACCACGCTCCCCTTCTTCATCCCCGTCCCCTTCTTTCCCGTCGGGACCATGGGCGCTGTCATCGGGATGCAGGGAACCCAAGCCGACCGTCGCCAGATGTTCGATCTGGGGATTGCCGGCCCTCTGGCCGGGCTGGTCGTGGCCATCCCCGTGGCCTGCTACGGCGCGTGGCAACTCGATCCGTCGCCACAGTACCACCTCGGATTCCAATTCCACAACCCGCTGTTGATCCGATGGATGATCCAGTGGTTGCGGCCCGAAATCCTCAATCCGGCCGCGCTGGACATGGGGGGGATGAACGCCTGCCTGATGGCCGGTTGGGTCGGAATGCTGGTCACCGGATTGAACATGTTGCCGATCAGCCAACTCGACGGCGGTCACGTCACCTACGGGCTGTTGGGCCGCCGGGCACACATGCTGGCCCGCGCGTTTCTGATCGTTGCCATCCTCTTCATCCTGGCCACGGAAACCTACGCCTGGGTGCTGATGCTGGTGCTGGTGATCTTGATGGGCACGGATCACCCTCCCACGGCGAACGACCAGATGAGCCTGGACCGTCCCCGCCGTTATCTCGGCTGGAGCAGCCTGTTGATCCCCGTTCTCTGTTTCCCCCCGATGGGAGTTACCCCGGCCGGGTGATGAAATACGACGCGCTGGGAAAAATCCCGGCCAAACTCTCCCTCCGTCTGTACAGGCCGCCAGGAACGCGGATAGAATCATGGGTGCCGCGTTGGGGTACCCAGAGGGGTATCCGGTTCTCCGTCTACCTTTTGACAGCCAAGGAGATTGCCATGGTCCGGTTCGTTCAACTGTCGGTGTCGTTGTTGGCGGTCGTTGCCCTGCTGGTTCTTGCCACGTCGTCGCTGGCCCAGCAGCCACGAATCGTCGCGGGGCAGGCGCTTGCCCAGGGTTCCGGCGGGGCGGTTCGCGCGATGCGGCCGGCAGTACCCATGGTGCCCGGCTTTTATGCCTTACGCTCCGAGGCAGCGCAGAAAGAAATCGATCTGACCGACGAGCAGAAGGAGAAGCTGAAGAAACTGGGGGAGGAGTACCAGGAGGAAATGAAGTCGGCGCGAGGAGATTGGTCGAACTGGCGCGAGTTGTCCAACGAAGAACGCCAGGCGAAGTCGGCCGAGTATCGCGAGAAATACACCAAACTCAACGAGAAGATCCGCAAACAGGCCGAAGGGATCCTGCTACCCCATCAGCTCGACGCGATGAAGATGATCACGTTGCGTCAGCGGGGGCTTTGGACCCTGGCCAACGCCAACGTCTTGAAGCAACTGGAAGTGACCGAGGAGCAGAAGAAGAAAATTGAGGCGATCCGCGCCTCCCTGGCGGAGAAGTACCAGGAGATCCAGAAAGAGACGTTCGAGGAAGCGTTTGAGTTGCTCACCCCCGAGCAGCAGAAGAAGCTGCGGGACATGAGCCTCCGCGGATTCCAGGGCGCGTATCAACGCCCCGCCACGGTCCAAGAGAAGAAATAGCCGCCGTTTCAACCACGGGAGATAGAACATGCGATCAACCTTATCGGCCGCGCTGGCGGCGATTCTCATCGGTCTGACCGGATGCGGTTCATCGCCGGACGACGACGGCGGCGGCTCGGGAGGCGGTGGCAAAGGGGGTGGCGGCGGCTTCTCGCGGATAAGCTCAGAGGTCGATCTCACCTATCTGTGCGACGATTTTGCCATGGCCATCGTCGTGAACCCGCGGCAGATCGCACGATCGAGCCTGCTGGCCACGCTCCCGCAGGACGAATTGCTCGAAGAAATGATCGAAGATATGCAATTCGATCCGCGAGACATCGGACGACTCACCGTCTTTGTGGCCGACGGAAGCAAGTCGCGGGAGGCGGCCAGAGCCAGCACCGGAGTCATTTTCCAGTTCGGGAAGTCCGTGGATACCGAGGAGGTTCTGCGGAAGATGCTCGGTGACGACGTGACGGAAGGGACGTTCGAGGGCAAGGACTATCTGAAACGCGATAACGCGGAGATTCCCGCCGAGTACCGATCCGAAATCCCCGTCATGACCGGCTATTTGCCCGACGATCGAACGATCGTTTTTGCCGAGGAAACACGACTGGAGAGGATGCTCTCCGTGGAACGGGCGGCCGGTCCGCTGGCCGATCGGCTGCGCGACGTCGATACGTCCAAGGACGTGACGATGGTTGTCTGCTTGGACAGCCTGCGAGGGGCCATCAAGGAAGCCTCCGGGGAGATCAGCAGGGGTATGCCGCCTTTCCTCGCGCCGCTGCTGAAGGCGCCCGATCTGGTGGAAACGGCCACGCTGACGGTGGACCTCTCCGGCAGCACGCTGGTGGAAGTCGATTTGGAGGCCAACGACGCAAAGTCGGCCGAGGAACTCGAACCGATCCTCTCCACGGGACTCGGCGTTCTCCGCAAATTCTACCCGGATGCAAGGGCCGAGATCATCAAGAATGCCGGTCCGGTGGTCACCGAGGAGATGATGGAGTTGGCGGACGACGTGGTGAAGGGGATTTCGGTCGACAAGAAGGGGGATCGCGTGGTCGTGCAACTCAAGCGACCCCGGGGACTGGACGACCTGCCCAGGTTGCTCAAACCGGCCATCGCCAAAGCCCGGGAGCAGGCCCAGCGGGCCGTGCGAATGAACAATCTCAGGCAAATCAGCATCGCGCTGATGCAGTACGCATCCTCGCACGAATCGTTTCCGCCGGTTTACACCACGGACGCCGATGGCAAGCCGCTGTTAAGCTGGCGCGTGCTCATCCTGCCATATCTGGACCGCCCGGATCTTTACGACCAGTTCCATCTCGACGAGCCCTGGGATAGCCCCCACAATCGCCCGCTGGCCGAGACCGTGATCGGCATCTATCAGAACAAGGACGCCGATCCGGGATATACGTCGTTGATGGTGTTTACCGGCGAGGGAACGCCCTGGCAGGCAGGCCGGGATTTCAATTTTGCCCGTTGCAAGGACGGCACGAGCAACACGATTGCGCTGGTCGAAGCGGGCGCCGATGTGGCCGTGCCCTGGGCCAAGCCGGAAGATCTGCCCTTCGATCAGGCCGATCCACTCTCGGCGATGGGCAAGCTGCCCTCCGACGGGTTCCCCGCCGCTTTCTTCGACGGTCACGTGAGGACGATTCCCAGAAGTATCGATCCGGAGACGCTCCGGCAACTCATCATGCACGACGACGGGCAGCCGGTCGACATGTCGGAGTTGTAGTAGTCCGTCGGGGATAGTAGGATGAGGTGGGGTGCCTGGGGTCGGACTGCGAGGAACGAGCAGGGAGCCCCCAGATCGCCTGCAACTGGGGGCTCATCGCTCGTTCCTCGCAACTCGACCCCAGGCACCCACCGTCTGAAACCGGGAAGTTGCTTATCGATCGCCCCTAGCCGCCGCGGTCTGGCGACCAGGCGGGGCGCTGATGCACTGCGGGCGTCGGGTCGCGGGGTGGATCGGGGCGTCGGGCGATCAACTCCGGCGCTGGGCGCGCCGCTTCGGTCGCCGCACTGCGAGACGCCGGGCTCCAGCGCGCGGCGTGGCGGGTGGGTAGATCCACAGTGACCTTGCGGCTGGCCTCCAGGCGGGTTCCCCCGGACGTCGTGTAGCGAACGAACACGTGCAAGTCTTCGTGCTCAGGCGGCTCGCCCGGCCAGGCCATCTCCAGTTGCAGGCCCTCGGAAAACAAGGTCTTGCGAAACATCCGGGCCGTTTCTTCGGCGGTGAAATCCCAGCGGGCGATGCGCGCGTCCTCGGCCGGGAGTTCCGGATCGATCACGACCACGGAAATGGACGCCGCCGCGGGCACCAATCGTCCCTCGGCGTCGCGCGGCTCGATCACCACCATGATCCCCTCGTCTCCGTGCCGCCCGTCCGTGTTGTTGCCACCGGTCAGCATCCGGTTGAGCGAGATGGCCGACACCGTGTTGCTATCAGCAGGGGCAGTCGGTTCGCCGGAAGCCGGGGGCTCACCATTTGTGGGCGCATCCAGCCCGGGGAGCAGCGGAGGCGGCTGATCGCCACCACCCGGCAACGGCGGCAATTCGGGAAGATCTCCGGGGTCGGGAAGTTCGCCGCCCGGGGCCGGTTGGAGAATACTCCGCGGTAGGTCGTCCGGCGAGCCGGGCTCTTCGGGCAGCATGATCGACGGCGAGCGAAGCAGCGGGGCCTGCGTGCCGGGCGTCTCGTCCGGGGGAGTCGACGGCGAATAGCCCGGTTCGGAAACCGCGTAGGGCGCCGTCAGATCGGGCGACAAGCCGGCGTCGGTACGTGTTTCTTTCAGTTCCTTGCGCAGGGTAGCGTTTGCGCGTTGGCAGGAATCGACCTTCTCCCGATGCCTGGCGATGCTATCGCGAAGCTGATAGATCAGGGTCTCCTGGGAAGCCAGTTCGCGTTCCAGCAGTTGGACGTTCGGGTCGACCCGGCATCCAGCCGCCGCACAGACCAACAGGATCAGCATGAAACAATAGGTCTTCATGTCACCCTCGCCCAACTGCGCACGCCGACAGTCGTCCGGCCACCAGGGCCGAGACGCCGGTGTGCTGATTCGAAACAGGCAGATTCCGCGGGAGTCCGTTCCCTCGGGAAGAGAAAAAGATAAGAAATATACGAGAAGATGATTTGGCGGGAAAAGGGTGCCGGTGCGAGGCTAGCTTTCTTCGGCGTGTTCGATCACGTTGTCGACCAATCCGTACTTCTGAGCCTCCTCGGCCGACATGAAGCGGTCGCGATCGGTGTCGGCTTCGATTTTTTCCAGGGGGTTTCCGGTGTGGTGGAAGAGGATCTGGTTGAGTCGTTCCTTGACTTTCTTGAACTCTTTGGCGTGGATCATGATCTCTTCGGCGGAGCCTTCCATGCCGGCCAGCGGCTGGTGGATCATGATGCGAGAGTTGGGCAGGGCGTTGCGTTTTCCCTTGGCGCCGGCGGCCAACAACACGGCCCCCATCGACGCGCATTGTCCCACGCAGTACGTTCCCACGTCGCAACTGACAAACTGCATTGTGTCGTAGATGGCCATTCCCGCCGTGACGCTACCGCCGGGCGAATTGAGGTAGAGGTGGATATCGGCCTTGGGGTCCTCCGATTGCAGGAAGAGCATCTGGGCGAAGATCGCGTTGGCCACGTCGTCGTTGATGGCCGAGCCGAGGACGATGATGCGGTCCTTCAGCAGGCGGCTGTAGATGTCCATCGCCCGCTCTTCGCGGCCGCTTTTCTCGATAACGTAGGGGATCAGTGGCATGAACGGTTCACTCCGTGAAGCGGGTTTCCGAGAAGAGCAGGGGCTAGTCGTCGTCTCCGTCGTCGTCGTCCGTGTCGGCCGCCTTGGCGAGAATGTCGTCGACGACGCCGTATTCTTTGGCCTCCGTGGCCGTCATGTAGTAGTCGCGATCGGTATCTTTGGTGATCCGCTCCAGCGGTTGTCCGGTATGGTCGGCGAGGATACCGTTGAGCGTCTCGCGAGTTTTCAGGATCTCGTCGGTCTGAATTTCGATATCGGAGACCTGTCCGCCGACGTGACCGTACGGCTGGTGGATCATCACCTTTGCGTGGGGCAGGGCGAACCGTTTTCCCTTAGCGCCGCCGGCCAGCAAAACGGCTCCGCCGCTGGCAGCCAAACCGACACAGTAGGTGGCCACTGGGCAACTGAGAATCTGCACCGTGTCGTGGATAGCCAGCGTGGCGGTAACGCTGCCGCCGGGTGAATTGATATAGAAATGGATATCCTTGCGCCGGTTCTCGCTCTGCAGGTAGAGCAGCTTCATCACTAGTTCGTTGGCGTTTCCGTCATGGATCTCGCCCTGAAGCAGGATGATGCGGTTCTCCAGCAGTAAGTCGCCCAACGTCATCTGACGCTGGCGCTGGTAGTCGCGATATGCCGACATGGGCTCCACCGGCCGATAACTACTCATGGACGCTCCTTCGTTCCTGGGGCGGAAGATTGTGTTCTTATCGAGGGGTACCGGCTACGTGTGGTCTTCCGCTTCGCGCAGCGGCTCCGCCTCGTCTTCGTACTTGGCCTCGGGGATGGCAGACTCGTCTTCCCCGCCGCCGGCCGCCTGATCCACCGCTTCGGTGTCCGACGTTTCCAGTTCGTAGGGGACCGCTTCGAATTTGGCGTTCTTGAGGATCAGGTCGATCACCTTCCGTTCGACAACCTGGTTCCGCAGCACGTCCATGTGGCCCCCCTTTTCCAGACGGGCTCGAACCCGGCGAACCGACTCGTTGCTCTGCTGGGCGATCAGGACGATCTCCGCCTCCAGTTCTTTCTCTTCGGCGTCGATTTCCTCGTCCTCGGCCAGCCGCTCCAAGATGAAATGCTCCTTCAGCGCTCGGGCGGTCGACTCCTGGCTGTTCTGGCGCAACTCGTTTTCGTGGGCCGCAATCTCCTCGTCGGTAAACCCGCTACGGCGCAGTTCCATGACCGCTCGCTCCAACTCGCGGTGGCTTTGTCGCTCGAGCATTTCCGGCGGGAGTTCCCAGTCGGCCGCCTCGGTCAAGGCCGCGGTGACCTGTTCCCGAGCGCGTTGCTGTTGCTCGTATTCCATCTGCCGCTGGAGGCTGTCGGCAATCGCGTCGCGCATATCGCCCTCGGTCTCGAAACCGCCCATCTCGTCGAGAAATTCGGGGGTCAACTCGGGCAGTTCGAGCTTCTTGACTTCGAGGACCTCGAAGGCGGCCTCGATCGCCTGGCCCCGCAAGGCCGCGTTCGGGGCGCTCTCGGTCAACCGGGCCTCGCCCGTGCGCGTCTCTTCCGCCTTGACGCCGGCCATCAAATCGTCGAACCCTTCCACTCTGCCGTCGCGGAAGCTCAACACGGGCCGGATACGGATGACTTCTTCTTCGGCGCTGGAGATCACTTCGTCGCCGTGGCGGAACGTGAGGTTGGTGGTGATGTAATCACCCGATTCCGCCGGGCCGTCGTGGGGTACCAGTTGGCCGTATCGGGTGAGCAAGTCGCGCAGCCGCGCGTCGACGTCTTCGCGGGTGAACTCGCGCGTCGGCCGTTGGATCGAAAGCCCTTTCCACTTCGGCATCTTGAAGTCGGGGCGGACTTCCAGATCGTACTCGAAGGTCATCGACCCCTCGTCGGGCAATTTGACGGCCTCGACGTCGAGGTCCGGCTCGCTGATCGCCGAGAGGTTTTCATCCTCGTTGACTTGGGCAATGCCGTCCATCAACAACTGGCCCTTGACCTGTTCGCCCACCTGCTTGCGAAATCGCGACTCGACCAGCTTTCGCGGGGCGCGCCCCTTGCGAAAACCGGGCACTTCCGCGTCGTCCATCAACTCGCTGAACTGGTTGCCGAAATACCGCTCGATGTCCTCGCGACCAACGGTCACCGTGACGTGTCGCTGACACGCACTAAGCGGGGCGACTTTCACCGTCAGGTCCAGCTTCTCAGCCTTTGCGCCGTCGGCTTCCTCGCCGGTTGCCGTATCCTGCTCGGGGGATTCGGGATCAGTGGTTTCGTCAACAGGGGGGTCGTTGGGAGTCGTCAAAGCGTCACCCTAATTGGGGGGGTTCCATGCAAAGCGTTGCCGCCGCAACGCCAGAAGAGACTTTAGGAGGCCGCCCACCAAAGCGACGGCCATCACAAGAGCGGGTGATGGGATTCGAACCCACGACAACGACGTTGGCAACGTCGTGCTCTGCCAGCTGAGCTACACCCGCATGGTGGCTAATCGCAACGACCTCAAGCGAAAGCCCAAGTCAGTCTCCTTACCTCCGTAGACCCGGAATTATAGATCGGTCTGGGCCACTTGCAAGGGCAATTGACCCTCCCCAGGCGAAACCAGCCAAGGAATCCCGATAAACGTAGCTATAGCAAGCCAAAAGCAACCCCTCTGGAAGATGGGGCGACTGTCAGGCAGGCCGTTCCTTTCTTATCAGGCGGTATGAACGGTCCCAAAGTGGTGTCCTCGGTACGGATTCTCGGCGGAAGAGGGGGGGACATATTTGCCGCCCTTCTCACGGAAACGTATCGTTTCACGACGACTCGACGGGCTCGGCTCGCCAGATCCCTCGACCCCCCTATTTTAACTAATGATCCCACAGAGGCTTCCTCGCGATGAACCGCAACGACATCAAACGACGACAAATTGCCGAAGCGCTGGGGGATTCCGAACAGCTTGTCCAGCAGGGCGGCATAACCGTGGGCCAGGTGATGACCACCGACCCCCGTTGCATTCCGTTGGGAACGACGGCCAAAATGCTGATCGAATTGTTCCATGCCAACCGTTTTCGCCATCTGTTGGTGACCGACGAGAAGAACCGGCTGATCGGGGTGGTCAGCGACCGAGACGTGCTTCGCTGCCTTGGACCGGGCGGACATGGCGTACAGCCGGCGTTGGACCAGGTCACGACCGATCAATTGATGAGCGTCGACACGGTCACTGTCGAGCCAACAGCCTCGCTGGAAGAAGCGGTGATCTTGATGATCCGGGAAGGAATCAGTTGCCTGCCCGTGTTGGACAACAGGATTCCGGTGGGCATCCTCACCAACACCGACTGCCACCTGGTATTGCAGGTGTTTCTGCAAATCGTGCGGGAAACGGCCGCCGAGGAGCCGGTCGCGGCGGGGGTCTAGGCTTTGAGCTATGAGCTTGTTCGGAGTGTCTTGTTGAAGGCGAGGGGCATACGGCGGATTTCTAGGGTTTCGGTGGCGAGGTCTGTGTGTTGGTCTTCGGGCAGAAATCCGAGGTCCTTGGCTAGCAGCAGTTGATACTCGACTTCGCTGGCCGAGCCCGTGGCGACGTCGGTGAATTGGGTAAGCTCGTTGTTGGTGCTGCGTCCGCAGCCTTCGGCCACGTTGGTCGGGATCGACGCACAGGCCCGACGTATCCGCGACACGAGCCCGAACCGCTCGTCGCCGGGAGACCCTTGCGTTGCCCGGTATATCCGCAGCGTCACGGCATGTGCCCGCTGCCACGCCGAAAGCCCCTACGCATCCTTCTTTCCTCATAGCTCATAGCTCAAAGCTCATAGCTCAAAGCTCATAGCTCAAAGCTCATAGCTAAACTTCTGCCGCGTCGTCTTCTTGTTCCGCGGCGTGTTTGGCGTCGATACTTCGGAAGAGTCGCTTGACGTCGAAGAACCCGCCGATGCTCACCACCACGGCCAGCCCGGCGAAAAGGACCAGCGCTACGATCAACAGCCAGGTCCAGAAGTCGATCCAGAATTGCATGGGTTTGCTCCTTTGATTATGACTCGGCCGGCGGTGGATTCTCCCCGTCGGTTTCTTTCTTGTCGGGAAACAGCAGCGAACCGGCGACCATCAGCAGAAGCGCCATCGCGGTGGTCGTCAGGCCGACGCGCTCCCCGTTGATGGACAGTTTCTTCGCGACCTCCTGCCATTTCGCGTCCTCCAGCTTTTTTGCTTTTTCCGACTCGGACATTTCGGCCAACTCGTCTGTGTCGAACACCTCATTTTCGTCGATGACCGGCTCTTCGGCGATCCCCACCTGCACGGCAACCTGGGCGAGTGTCGCTTGGCCGGGCGCCAGCCCGAAGACGGCCAGCAGACCGCACAACAGGGCCGCATAGGCGCCGGTGCGACTGGCCCGTTTCCAATACAGACCGCACAGCAGCAGCGCGAAGGCTCCGGTAAAGTAGATGGCCCCGGTAACGGCCATGTAATCCCAAAGGTCTTCTTTCAGCGGATACCAGAGACCCCAGATCAACAGAAACAGACCAATGGTGAAGATGGACGCACGGGCCAGCAACAGGCGGGTTTTCACGGAAAGGTCGTACCCGCACAGCGGGTTAACGACGTCCTCGACCAGAACCGACGACCAGCAGAGCAGGTAGCTGTCGTGCGTGGACATAAACGCCGCCAGCATCCCCGCCCCGACCAGACCGATGAGCCCGATGGGCAGAAGTTGCCCCAGGAAGACGGGCATGGCGTAGAGCGTGCGTTCCTTGTCTTCCACGGGCTCGAACTTTCTCAGGTCGACGTCGGGCGAATTCTCCGTTTCCTTGCCGGGAGTTTCCGCGGTTGCTTCTTCCCCTTCGTCGACGTTGCTCTCGGCTACCGTCTTTTCCTGAAAGAAAGCCCGCCGCCCATCATCGTCTTGCACCAGATAGACCAGCGCGCAGATCCCCAGAAACTGCGGGATCATGAAGCGGATCATGAAACCGATCGACGACCATACGTAGAGCCGCTTGACCACCTTGGTGCTCTCGGCCGCGCAGGCCCGCATGACGGCCGTCTGCCAGACGGCGCAGGAGACGATCCCCGCGGTGAAGATCATCCAAATGACATAAGACGGCCCGAAAATCTCGGGGTCCAACGGGTTGAAGCCCGCCTCGCGATGCACCTGCGCCACCGTGCCGACAATGTTCGACCAGCCGAGTTTCGCAACGGCCAGCGCACAGGCCAGCAACATGCCGAACGAGAGAACGACAAACTGGATGTAGTCGGTAATCACGACCGAAACCATCCCGCCGAGAATGGTGTAGATCAACACCAGCGAGAGCAGCACGGTCATGACGATCTTAACGGCTTGCGGGTCGCCGTACATACCGGTCAGCCCGGTGAGAAAGATCGCCCCGGCAAAGAGAAACATACCCATGTTGAGAATACCCCCGCCGGCCAGGAGCAGCCCGCCGAGAATCCGCACGCCACGGCCGAAACGCCGCTCGTAATACTCGGGAATGGTCATCACCCCCATCTCGCGCAGCGGCACGACGATGAATCCGGTGAGACCGACGATCAGCGCGACGATCCCCGCCGCCAGACCGATGTGGAATGCGGCGAACCCGCCGGTGAATCCCTTCTGCGCGGCATACATGACCGTCACCAGCCCCAGTTCCGTGCCGACCATCGTGGCGATGGCAAGGAACGACCGCAGCGACCGCCCGGCGACGACGTAATCGGACATGCTGCGAATATACCGATTCACGTACAGCCCGATGGCCACCGTACCGGAAAGGTACACGCCCACGATGACCCAATCGAACCAGGTGAAGTTGGTTGAAAATACCTTGAGTTCTTCCATCGGTTCACTTCACTCCTAACTCGTGTATCGTTTCGTACATGGCCACGATGTTCTCCGTCGGGCTGACCGGTTGGAGATTGTGGCAGGGGGCACAGATCCATCGCGCGTCGCGGTAGATCTCGACGCTCTGGCGCACTTCCTCCACCACGTCGTCGACCGAGCCGAAGGCCAGCGTCTGCTGATTGTCGATCGAGCCGTGGAAGATCACGCGATCGCCGAAATCGGCCACCAACTGCTCGCGTTCCATGCCCGGGCATCGCCATTGGATCGGATTAAGAATCTCGATACCCACGCGGTCGATCAGGTCGGGCAGAAACACGCGTGCCGCCCCGTCGGTGTGGTACATCACGTGGACGCCGTGCGCGCGGGCCAACTCGGCCATCTTGATCTGGTTGGGCAACAAAAACCGCCGGTACATGTCCAGGCTCATCAGCGGGCCGGTCTGCGCGCCAAGATCTTCGGCCACCCAGGTCAGATCGATCCGCCCGCCGCCGGCCTCGAAGATGCGGTGGTGATATTCCCAGTAGAAATCGAAGATATGCCCCAGGATCGCGTCGGCAATCTCCGGAACCAGGGCCAAATCCTCCAACGCCTGCTGTAGCCCGCGGAGATAGCCGTACAGCAGAAACGGTTCGTAACAGCCGGCGTGGATCGGCCGTCGGCCGTCGTCGTCTCGCAGAGCGCGGCCGATGACGCTGTAGTCGAAGTCGTCGGGATCGGGCCAGCAGTGGTCGTGGACCTGATCGACCCGATCGACGTGGCCCAGCGGATGAACGACCGGTTCGAAGTACGCGCCCGTCTCGTGGGCAATGGTGCGAAAACGCACGCCCCAGAGGTCGGCCTCGGGATCCTCCGGGTGATGGGACCGTCGCCAGCGAGGCTCAACAAAACGCCGCCGGTCGACGTGCAGGCGATCCCAGAGGGCCTCTTCGTCGGCGCAATGGAGATCCGCAAGCAGCCGCGAGGTCACCTCGCCGGTCGCCTGATAGTCGGTCACGACGCGGTCGGCCGCTCGGCCCTGGAGCAAGGCAAGCCAACGTTGGCGCGGAGTCATTTCCATCATGTCGGATCTTCTGATATCGACATAGTAACCCGAAGCGTAAGCGAGGGACACCAACGAGCTTCCTCGCTTACGCTTCGGGTTTTGATTTGGCCCCGACTACCAGGATGACCCAATTCGCCCCGCGGTGCAAGTCGGTCCGCGAGAATCTCCCTCACTGCATCGCCAGCCGGCACATCAACCGCACGCCGATGGCGATTGCATCGTCGTTGAAATCGAAACGCCGCGTGTGCAAAGCCGGGTAGTCGGTCGCGCCCGGCGGACGAACGCCCAGCAAGAAGAAGCAGGCCGGGACCCGCTGACCGTAGAAGGCGAAATCTTCGGAGACCAGGGCCGGGTCCTCCAGAAGCGTCACGCTCCGCTGGCCCAACACGTCACGGCCGATCTCCACGACTCGCCGCGTGGCGTCCGCGTTGTTGACCGTGACGGGATAGCCGATCTCAATCTGCACGTCCGCCCGGCACTGCAATCCCTGGGCGACCAGCACCGCCAATTCGTCGATCCGGCGATGAATCTTCAGCCGGGTCGATTCGTCGATGGCGCGGATCGTACCGCTCAGAGTAGCCGATCGGGGGATCACGTTGTCGGCCGAACCGGCGTGCATCTGGCTGACGCTGACCACGGCAGCCGACGTGGGATCGGTGTTGCGGGCGACGATCGTTTGCAGCGCCGTGACGATTGTGGCCGCGGCCACAATCGGGTCGACGCAACGGTGCGGTGCCGCTCCGTGGCCTCCGCTACCAACGACCTTAATGCGAAAGACGTCCATCGAGCCAAACAGGGGACCGCGCCGAGTGGCCATTTGGCCCAACTCAAGCGAGGGCCATCCGTGCAGTCCGAAGATGCGACCGACCCGATGTTCGCCGACGCCCGCCTCCAGCACCCCCGCCTCGACCATCTCGCGTCCGCCGCCGAGCAGTTCCTCGGCGGGTTGAAAGATCAGTTTGACCGGGCAAGGCAACTGCGACCGCATCTTGGCCAACACCCGCGCGGCACCCAGTAGAATCGCCATGTGCCCATCGTGCCCGCAGGCATGCATTACGCCCTCGCTGGCCGAAGCATGGGGAAGTCCCGTCTCTTCGCGAATCGCCAGGGCGTCCATGTCGCAGCGCAGCGCCACCGCGTCGCGCGTGGCGGCTTGCGGCTGCTCGGGCGTGATCCATCCGACGACACCCGTCTGGGCGACTTCCGCCACCAACGGAATCCCCAGTTGCCGCAACTCCGATTGGATCAACTCGGCGGCGTACGTTTCCCGAAATGCCACTTGCGGATGGGCGTGCAGGTCGTGCCGCAACTCGACCAGCGCCGCCAACTCGGCGGCAATCAAATCGTCCAGCAACGCATCTTCGTTTTCCATGGTTTCATTCCCCCCGTTCCCGAGTCCTGTCTGGCTTTGCCTCAAGCCCCCGTACGATGGCCCTCCGAGGCCGTCGTTGCGTCTACCCCGCTTCCTTTCGACGGCCTCGGAGGGCCATCGTACAAGCATTTACCTACCCTTCAAGCCATTGATCGCGATGTTCGGCGACGAACTCGTCGTCGGCCAGATGCGGATACATCCGGCAGACCCGATCGATCTCCTCTCGCTGTCCGGGACTGAGTGTTTCGTCGGGATTCAAGCACCAGATTCCCTCGAGCAGCCCTTGCCGGCGCAGCACTTCGAGCAAGCCGGGCACGCAGCCGGCGAAATGGTTGGCGGCGTCGAAAAACGCGGCGTTGCAATCGGTTACCTCGACGGACCGCCGCAGTAGCTCCGCGGGAACGTCTCCCCCGGCGCGCGCCGCCCGGTGGCAGTCGGTCAGTAGTTCGACCGCCTTGCGCGTCCAGACAGCCCAATGTCCTAGCAGTCCGCCGGCGAATCTCCGCTCGGCCGTCGGGCCTGTTTCGGTGGCGAAACGGTACGGAGTGATCAGATCGGCGACGATCGTATCGTCGTTGCCCGTATACAGGGCGATGTCGTCGCGTCCCGACTCGGCCACCGCCCGAACGACGTCGATGGTCCGATAGCGATCAAATGCGGCAATCTTGATCGCCACGACGTTGTCGATCTCGACCATCCGCCGCCAAAACGAATAGGGCAGTTCCCGGCCGCCGATCCCCGCTTGCAGATAGAAGCCGAACACCGGGATCACCTCAGCCACGGCACGGCAATGGGCGATCAGCCCGTCTTCATCGGCCTGGTGCATGGCCGCCACGTTGAGCAGACCGGCCTGATAGTCGAGCCCCCGAGCCAACTCGGCCTCGCCAACCGCCTGGGCCGTTTTTCCGCAGATTCCGGCAATGCGAACTACGGGACGAGAAGGGGCCCGGTCCATTTCCTCGCGGGCCAATTGCAGCACGGGATCCAACAGCCCGACCTTGGGATCGCGGATGGCAAATTGCGTGGTGTGGACGCCCACGGCCAACCCGCCCGCACCGGCCGCCAGGTAGTACCGGCTCAAGGCCCGTTGGCGGCGCTCGTCGAGCTTCCGCTGGGCATTCAGGGCCAGCGGGTGGGCCGGAATGACGATTCCCCGGTTGAGTATCTTACGAATGTCTTCCATCGGTTCCTAATGCTAAAACTTCCCGTTGCGAACTTCGTAGTGCGTGGGTTTGCCGAGTGTCGCTTTGCCGCGGCTGATCCAATCGGCGATCCAGCGGATGAGCGTCTCGGCATCGACGCGCGGCCGACCGAACTGCCGATGGGCCCGACTGCCGTTGTTGAGCAGAGCATCGGGCGATTCGCTGCCGGTCAGCCGGGGCGTCCGGTCCATCAACCGGCCAAACTGCTCGGCCGCCCGGCGTATGCTCAAGATCTCCGGCCCGGCCACGTTGAGAACCAACGGAGGACTGGCCGTCTCGCCCAGCGCGGCCAAGGTGACCGCGTTGGCATCGCCTTGCCAGATCACGTTGACATGGCCCA
Source organism: uncultured Planctomycetaceae bacterium (assembly GCA_964444795.1). Taxonomy (GTDB): domain Bacteria; phylum Planctomycetota; class Planctomycetia; order Pirellulales; family Thermoguttaceae; genus JABMRP01. The sequence continues at coordinate 17,490 of CAYUIQ010000074.1, read as the reverse complement.
TTGACACGTCGATCGGTTGCTCGTCGAAAACCCGCTTGGCCACGTCGACCAACACGCCGTAGCGTAACTCGTGAGCGTAATTGAGGCGGAGGATGGCCGTGGGCGTGCCTTGGGTGCGGCTGAAGTACTCGAAAATCCGCTCGCGCCCCAGGCAACTCATGCCATATTCACCGACAGGATCCGCCCCGTCGTCTTCCCCCGACCCGCCACTTCGGGTGTCCACCAAAGGGTATACGTTGCCGGTGGAAAAGGCAACAATCCGGGCATCGCGGTATTTTCGGCAGACGCTGGCCGGCAGCAGGGTATTCATCGCCCAGGTCGTGGCGGCCTGGTCCGACGTGCCGAATTTCATGCCCGTCATGTAGATTACGTTGGGCACTTCGGGCAGCGAGTCGACCATCGCCTCGTCCAGCAGATCGGCTTGGATCGTCTCGATCCTCCAGCTTTGGAGCTTCTCCCGGACGCTTGGATCAGAGAAGCGACTGGCGCCGAAGATCCGCCGCGGCGTTCCGGCCGCTTCGCAGGCTCGGCGTGCCATCCGGGCCATGGTGGGCCCCATCTTACCGGCCACGCCGAGCAGGATCAGGTCGCCTTCAACTTTGGCCATCGCCCGGATGGCTGCTTCGGTAGGCTGGCTGAGCAAGTCATCGAGTTCCTCTTCGTCGGCGATGGTTTCCGGCAATCGATGGTCCGCGGTCGTCATGAAATCCCCCCGTGGGAGTTACTCGGGCGGGCAGCCCTCCTCGGCCGAAGCTGTCCATTATGGCGTGCCACCGCTTGCTTGCAAGCAGTGTTGAGGCGAGAAAGAACAAACCATCGCGTACGAAAACGTACCAGGAACCTTTGTCTCCCTCCCCGCACGCAAGGCAGGCATGCGACGTTGGAGGTGGAGGCTCGATTCCGAGAATTACGGTCCTTTCCCGAGGCATCCGAGAAAACGTATGACCGGATGGCACAAGGGCGAGTGTAACGAACTGGCTGATCGGCGGCGTAGCCGTCCGCGTCCAGCCCTTGGTTCGCCCTTATCCTAGTTATCGTCCATGGAAATCAATACAAACGGCTGGTTTTCAAAAGACAATCAGCTTACCACTCTTCGGGAATCGTCCCTTCCAGCCGCAAGGGTAGCGGCCCATGAGATACCACTCGGCACAGCGCTGATAGAAGTCCGCTGACACCACATCTGCAAACTCCTGCTCCTCAAGGCTCTGTGAAATCATCCAGTACACATCGCGAACGAAATCCCGCGGGAGGTTGTGTTCTTCAACCACACCACGCGCTTTCAGAGTCAACAGGTGTTCCGTAATGGGTTTCAACTGCTCTCGCAACTTGACCCAGTCGTCGGCGGTTATATTCGTCTTCTTGATCTTCTGGATCTGCCTGCGGACGCGCTTGCGAAATAACTCGACGGATTCGCTGTGAACATGTTCGTTCCAGTTCCGCGAGGTGCATGAGGCGACCGCTTCCTCCCATGTCGAGACCGTCTCCACGGTTGCATCGTCGAGAGGTTGGCCAACCGACGAGAACCAGTCCGCACTTCGTAGTCGCCGAACCAATTCGACAGTCGAAGGTTCCAGGCTTGCAGTCAGTTCTTGCCAAGGGACGTCCTCCGGCGGCGTCCGTAGCATCGACCCGATGGCAGTCCATCCCGTCGAATCCGGCAAGTCAACCGGTCGGCCCTCCGCCTCTGGCAATAACCGCGCCGCCTCCTCTTCCGAAATCTCTCGCGGCAGGTCCAGGACACAGCACTCCTCTTTCGCCGCCTTGGCCAGTAGCTCGTAGTAAGATTCGACGGAACGGTAGAGAACATCTTCGTCCGAGTCGTGATAGAGCCATCGTACCATGCCTTCCAACGGCCCTTCGACGTACACCGCCCCGTAGTTGCTGTTGTCGTCCGTCCAGAAAGCTCGAAGCCCGCGTCCGAAAAGCGCAACCTTCCACAGGTCCGAATCCTCTCCATCACCGAAATCATGCGGGGCAATCGTTTCGTGGAAGGCCTCCACCTCTTCGATCGACATCAACCGGCCATCGGTAATGAAGCGATCGGTGTTGCCGTCGTGATCGCGATACAGAGCAAGAATATCGGGTGGGAGCCTGCACTCCAAGGATGTTCCCAAGGCTTCGAGGGTAGTTTGGGATGCCGGTGCGCGAAACGCTTCGGGAGAGAGTGATCGGAGGACACCGATTGTTTCCATGACACTCATCGAATGCTTGTCCTCGGGGGCGAACTTGGTTCTCGACGGATCCGTGTATCACCTGTAGACTGCTTCGTTGCAGCCTATCGCGTTGCGGGGCTACTGCGTATGCCCAATCGTTCCCGACAGTCACGCAGGTGCCTGCCATCTTGGGACGAGTTAGGCTGTTTCCGCCTAGCACGCTCGGCTACTTGGAGACAAACGCTTGACTGAACTGCGAACTGTCGATGTCAGCCGGGACGGTGCGGCCGGTGGCGTGGCTGTAGAGGGCGGCCGTAAACACCGTGTTGGCCGCGCTGCTGGTGGCCGCGCCCACGGCGATCAGCAGAACTCCCGCGGTGATGCACATCACCGACACCGCCACGGAACCGGAGCCAAACCCCAGGGCAATCAACACCACGGCCAGCAAGTAGATCGGCAGCATCAGCAGGAAGCCAAGCAGACCCATGGAGAAATTACCCATCAGGGCGGTCCCCCAGGTCGACTTGAGCGTGCTCATGGATCGCTTCACGGCCTCCACGGGTCCGGTGCCTTCCATCACGATCACCGGCACGACGAAGTAGGTCATCACGGTCCAGGCAGTGCCCAAGACCATGGCCACGATTTCTCCGGCCCGTTTGTTGGAGTTTTCGATGGCCCTCAGCAGCACTCCCACGACGGCGGCCACCAACGCCCAGGCGACAATTTGCGGAATTCGTCTTCCGGCCATTCCCAAGGCCTCGCCGACGGTCGGCTCTTCGCCGTTGAAAGCCCGCATGACGGCGGCGATCAGGGCCGAGTTGAAAAACACGATCACGAAGTAGTTGCAGAAATAGAAACAGAACAGCGTGACGTACATGCTCACCCGAGCGGCCTGCCCCCCCGGGCCGTCGGCGGCCGCCTGCCACTGTTCGATCTGTCCGCTCATCCACAACGGTGCGGCAAAACTGACCAGCACCAGCCCGGCGGCCAACGTGGAGAGTAGCGGGAAGACCAGCAATTGCTTGTTCTTCCACAGCACCGCGTAGCTCATCTTGGCATATTGCCAACTTTGGCCGATTGAAGCAAACATGAACGGTCTCCTTTGGAACTGGACCACTTGGGAGTCCCGCGACCAACGGTCGCGGCCTTACCGACGTCGTTTGAACAGCGTGACTTCGTTGCCCGCTTGGTTGGATTTCACCTCGTCCATGAAGCGGAGGGTTTCAAGAGGGATACGATGGCGCAAGTGGAACTTGCCGGCTCATGCCGCATCCTTCATGATTCCCAAAGTAATCAGCGTACCGAGAACTGCAATGACCAACCCAAGAATGGCATAAAAAACGCGCGCTCCCGTGCGGCCAAGGATCGAAACGAACAACCGAGCCTTACGGCTGTTGATGAAAAAGTCCCAATCGAAGGCGGCACCACAGATCGAAAACAGTCCAGCGGCAACGAGGATCAGGCCAACGGGATTCATATGCAAAGCCTCCAACTCTAAGGGCACGGTACAGGGGTACAGACACGATCATCGAATAGTGAATGACGACCACGTTCACCGGGCCGCGGCGGACGACTTTGATTCCAGAAGCCGCGCGGCCCGCGGTTCCGTGTGCAACGATTTGTTCGTCGACCTTTTTGGGCCATGACCCAATTACGTCAAAGCTCGGTTATTTCAGCAATTGAGGAATCGCCCGAGCACACGACGGATTCGACACGAATCAACCATTTTCCACCAACGAAGCCGTAGACGCTCCAATGTCCGAAGTAGGTACCTTCACCATCACCAGTCCCATGGTACTCGATCTGATGCTTACCCAGGTACTGCTTAAGCAGGTATATCCGCTCACCTGTTGTTGCACCTTTGAACACAAAGTCGCCGACCATATCCGTCCCGCGCCCACTCAGTTGTCCATCCTCGAACCGCAGTTCGAGGTTTTCCATGGGCTGACGCCCGAACCATTGTTGTTCCCACCAACCCGAACATTTCAGTCTGTGCATGGATAATCTCGAAATGCCAGGTTTACCAGATCCGACAGTAGACTCAGAACCACTCGTCCGACGAACTTGTTTTCAGACTGATCCGTGTATCATCTAGATGGAGAAAAGTCGGAGAAAGTTGGCCAGAACTATTCAACGGTAAATCGTTCTGACCCTTTGTCGTTCCGTCATGGAATCCCCCCGTGGGAGTTACTCAGGCGAATGGCCCTGCTCGGTCCAAGTTGTCCATTATGGCGTGCCACCGATTGCCCGCAAGTAGTGTTGGCGCGAGAAAGAGCAAGCCATCACGTGCGAAAGGGAGTGCGGTCGTAGCCACGCTGACTGACGGCGGCACCCATCGACAGTCGCGCAGCTAACGGGTACGATGGTCGCGACAGGCTTATTGCTTCGTGAACGCGATGAGTAAAGCACCCCGGCGCCGCTTAGTGGGTAGTCGCACCGATGGATTTGGATCAGCAAAAGGAGCAGTTCAGCCGAGCCTTTGTGCGAACGATTGCCGCGGCGGCAGGGTTCGATGCTTACACACCCGGTGTAGATGACGATAGCATCGACATGGGAATTGCCGCCAGCGGCAAGAGCTTGCGAGGAAGGCCAAGACTCGAACTCCAACTGAAATGTACGGCAAAAGAGATCGCGGATGGGATGCGGTATCCACTCAAGCTGAAGAACTACAATGATCTACGATGCGACTGCTGGGTGCCGCGGATTCTGATCGTTGTTGCGGTTCCCAAGCGACCGGAAGACTGGCTGACCAAAACAAAGGATCAACTTGTCATGCACTGCCGTGCCTATTGGGCCTCTTTGGCGGGTCGGCCGGAAACGGCCAACACCCACACGGTGACGGTTGAACTGCCTCTGGACCAGCTATTTTCGGTCGATGAATTGAACCGGCTGATGGACTTGATCGATCGGACAGGCCGAATATGAAATTCAAAAAGGACGAGATGACCAGATTGAGTCCGCTGGTGGTGGCGGATTACTTGCAGAGTCGCGGTTGGCGTCACGACCAGGATCAGGATGTGGAGAGCAAAGGGGCGATCTGGTTGTACCACGATGACGAAGGCGACGAATACGAAATCATGCTGCCCACCAATCGCGAAGTGGGTGATTTCGCCATTCGGATGAGTGAGGCCATCTATACGCTGGGAGAGGTCGAAGAACGCAACGTGCGTGAAGTGTATGCCACATTGGCGGAGACCAATGCGCTACCTTCGGAGATCTTCGAAGCCGAGATTGCCGTAGAGGTAGACTTGGAGTGGAATGCCGCCGAGAAGGAGAAGTTGGAACCGGTCATCGGAGCGCTCAACCAACTCGTTCTTGAGGGAACGAGCGGAAACTTCTTTGATTGCCTGGAGGAGATTGCCGAAACGCTTGCTCGCGGAACCGCTTTGATCGGAGACGAGACGTCCAAGGAGTCCGCTGTCTGGCGAAGCTGCAAGCGGGTTCTCTTGGTGGCTGGCTGGCCGGTCAAAGACAACGTGTCCGGCACAGAGTTTTGGAATGCAGTGCGAACCGGTCAGGCAGAAACCTTGCTTGACGTGAACTGCCCCGAGGGAAACGAAGTGGGTGAGGAGAAGCCGGGGACAATCGTTTCGAACGATCCCGAGTCACAACGCAATTAGGCTGCTTTCCCCGCCTTATCACCACCTAACATCCGCGCGCGATCCTGCAACCAACCGAGCCACTGCCGCTTGAGAGCGTCGCTTGATGCGGCTTCACAGATGGCTTCAAAGCGAGACTGATCCATCCTCTGAAAAAACCCCTTTGCCTTCTTGTGGCCATGGATTGCCACAAGCTGTTTTTCCAGATCGTCCGCGAAGTTCACGTAGTCCTGATAGAGACCGCTTGCCACCGTGTCCATGGATTCGCACCTCCTTGCACTGATTGACGGGCCGCTGCCTCAGGCATCTACCAGACCATTTTCCCAGCACTATACAAGATCCACTGTAAGGGGTCAATTAGCTTTCCCGTCTCAGTGTCGACTAGAGCAACCCGGGGGGGAAGTGCTAGCGGTCTTTCGCCTGGCGTAAACGACAATTAGAACGACCGAGGAAATGGATCTGCTAGCATTTTGGGGCGAGGCCGGAGCGACAACTAGAACGGCCGTGTTCGTGAGAAACATCGGGGTTGCGAAACATCGCGAAACATCGGGGTCACAAACATCGGGGGCATGCATTCACTTTACACGTTAGAAGGCCTGGCCCCGGGCGTCAGAACATTGGCTCTACCCAGCAGGTGGTGAGGTTGTCCAGACCACCGGCTGCCAAGAAGTATAATGAAACGCCCGTTGCTATGGGACAACGCCCCCCCAAGAACAGCTCGCGCTTGCGGCGTTCCCGTGCGCGACGTAACTGACGTTCTCACAAGGAGTTAATGACAGCCTCGCGACCGTGGTGGCAGTTGTGGCATGGAGGTTGCTCCCATGGTCTTGGGCGCATCTCAACCCATACCCACACCTGCCGGCGCGATGAATCCATTTTGCGTGGAAGAGATCAACCAAGTGGAACACCTGGCCGAATACCGGCTCTGGTGGAGCGCTGCGTTGGCGCGCACTCGCGGCGCCACGTTCTTACAGTCGCTCGATTGGCTGGAGGTCTATTGGCGCCACTTCGGCACGGGGAAGAAGTTGCGCGTGCTGGTGGTCAAACGCCAGCGGGAGGTGCTGGGGATCGTGCCGCTGGTGGTCCGCGACGAACCGACCGGCATCGGGAGCGTACGCGTGTTGACCTATCCGTTGTACGACTGGGGTACGATTTTTGGGCCGGTCGGCCCCGACCCGACGGCAACGCTTTCGGCCGCCATGCATCACCTGCGCGACACGCCGCGCGATTGGGACATGATCGATCTTCGCTGGATCGACCTGCGAGGCACCGACCACCGGCGTACCGAACACGCCATGCGCCGGGCCGGCTTCCGTCCGCGGCCGCGACCCTGGTCGCAAACCTCGGCGGTCGATCTCGATCAGACCTGGCAGTCCTACTGGACGAGCCGTCCGGCGCCACTGCAAGACCAGGTTTCCAACGGCCGGCGCCGGCTCGCACGGCAGGGAAACATCCGCCTCTTGCGTTACCGTCCCGAAGGAAAAAGGTACGGTCAGGGCGACCCGCAATGGGACCTGTATGAAACATGCGTCGCCTTGGCCGGGCGAAGTGAGCAAGCGACCTTGTCAGGCCGGCCGGCACTGCCGCACGCCGGCGCCGAAGGATTTCTCCGAGACGCGCATGCCTTGGCCGCCAAGGCCGGCGCGCTCGATTTGAACCTGCTCCTGCTCGACGAGACCCCGGTGGCGTTTGCCTACAACTATCACTACGGCGGTCGAGTCCACAGTCTGCTCGAAGGCGTCGATCCGTCGGCCGGAGCGTTGGAAGCCGGGCCGGTTCTCCGGCAACTCGTCCTGCAAGACAGTATCCGCCGCGGCGACACGACCTACGATCTGGGCGCCGGCGGGCTGGACGCCAAGCAAGGGTGGCGGACGCATCTGGCCACTCGCTTCCGCTACACCCATCTTCCCTGGAGCGTTTCGCGGGCGCAGGTGCTGCGATTGAAGCACTGGCTGCAAGAACGACGGACGGCCTGACCCCGACTTACGAAGGCGGATCCTTCGGGCTGATGACGAAGCTGGCGGCCAGCACGCGATATACGGCCAGGAGCACAAAGGTACCCGCCACGGCGGCGAAGAACCCGAGTGGGCTGATCGGCGTGATCGGGTCGCCGCGCCAGACGTACTCTAGAACGGTCAACCCGCCGACGCTGCCGCCGATACCGATGACCAGCGTCCCCGCCGCGCTGCGCGGTTCCTGGCCGGGCAGGATCGTTCGGGCTAGTAGCCCGGCCAGAATGCCGTATCCCAGCCAGATCAACACAACGTTGACCCACTGTTGGGCGGCCGCGGAGAGTTCGAGTTCGACCATGGTCCGACCTTTGCCACCCGCGCGGAAGCGCAAGAAAGTCGCGCGGCTCGCCGGTTCGGCGGCCGCGCTGTCGGGTTGCGTGTTCCTGGGAGAAGCCGTCTTACCGGTTTCTCAGCGCCTCTTCGCTCGCCCGCTCTCGCAGAGCGGAAGCTTCTCGCTGGAGCTTGAACTCAGGTCCCGGCGCGGCGTATTGGACGTCGTGCTGGAGATACCAGGGACTGGGCAGCGTTTGGCCGCCAATGTCCGACTGACAGCCCACCGAGCACACGCCCGCCAGCAATCCGAGCACCACCGCGAAGCTTCGCAAGGGAAGCAGACGAGAGACCGTATCCCTCATCGGCCACCTCCTTTGTCCATTGTATTTTGAGTGCATTGTCCGCTTGTGCAGCTCGATTCCATATCGGGCCGTCAAGTCGCTCTGTTTGCTAAAATCGTTACAATCGGTATCGTCCAACATCCACCGCCGACTTTGATCGGTTTTGAAAAGAAGCTCGGAGATACCCCGCGGAAAGTCGATTCCCGCGTAGTCTCGGAAGTCTGGGCAATGCGGGGCGTCCTGGCGGATCAATCCTAGTCCTACGGCGGGGTGTTCCGGGGCGCGATGGATCCGCGTACAATCAAATATGGGGTTATCCGGCAATAACTCCGTTTCGGTTTCCCGTGGATGTAAGGGGCTCGCGGCACTGTCTTATACTCTAAGGAGTGGCCCCTTACATTGATTCCCAGGAGCAACGAGATGAGCACATTTTCTCTTCAGGGGCGAATTGGACGGGCGTGTTGGATATCGCTGGCGATGCTCGTCGTACTGGCCACGTTTGCCGGTCCGGCGAGGGGCCAAGGCACGCAGAGGCAGATCCCCTCGGCACGCTACGGCATGGTCTTCGGCGAATTCTACGAGGGAGAGTACAAGGACGCCCTGAAAGACTTCCAATCGGAGGGCCGTGGCGCGATCAAATTGGGGTTGAGTCGTTGGGTCGACTCGATCTGCTATCACACGATGATCGGCGAGTGTTACTACCACATGGGCCAGTTGCCCGACGCGCTGCAACACTACACGGCTGCGTGCAACTTGTATGCCGAGTATGGCGACTGGATGACGCGAGTCCAGTTTCCCGCGACAATCCGCCCCTCCCCGCGACAAATCACGATCCCCTGGGGGCAAAACACGCGGGGAACCGTCCCCGGCCATTTTTCCACGTCGATGTTGATTGCCCGGGGAAGGCTGAACAACAACGACGTCGTGAAACAAGGTGGAGTCGTCGAACAACTCAAGTTCTGGCAGATTAATGTCCAGGAGATCGTCCGCTGCACGTCGCTGGCGATGCGCCGCCGGGCGGAGTTGATGGGCCCGGTCGGATATGGCGACCCGCTGACGATGAATCTCGTCGCCCTGCTTTCTCGCCGGCCGGCACCTCCCAATCACTGGTCGCAGTCGTGGATCGACGTGCAACTGGGGATGGCGTTGGCGGCGGCGGGCAAGGGGGAAGAGGCAGCCCAGTATCTCAAGCGGGGTTCGGTTACGGCCGGCAGCTTTGATCACCCGCTCACCGGCGCCGCGCTGTTGGTCCTGGGCCACGTGACCCTGGAGAAAGCGCTGGCCGAAAAAGACCCGAACCTGTACGCTGCCGCACTGAAGTCGTTCGAGAACGCCGCGTACTCCGCGGCGATTTTCTCCGACGTCGATGTCCTGGAAGAAGCGTTCCGCTACGCGGCCCTGACCCATCTGCTGACCAATCGCAAGACGGTCTATGCGCCGCTGGCGGCGGCGGCGCGCTGGGCTCGCCTGAAGCGCTTGCGCCATTTGGAGGCTTCGCTGTTGCTCTTGGCCGCGGAGAACTATGCCCTACTGGGCAATTCGCGCGAAGCGACGAATCTGTTGGGACAAGCCCGCGCCACGATCGGGCGGCGGACCATGGGAGCCGGCTGGATCGGCGCCCGGCTGAACTACCTCACCGCCCAGATCCGCTACCAGGGAGGACAGATTGCTTCGGGAACGGAAGCGTTGGCCGCCACGATGGCCTATCAACGGGGCGGCTCCCGGCGGCTGTTCCGAATCGGACTGGCCGATGGACTGTATACCAGCGGCAACGTCCCCGATCGAGTTGCCATGCAATACTATCGCGCTTCGCTGAGCGACCCGTCGGCCAGCGACTGGCATCGCGATCCGATGGAATCCTTGACCTTGCTGCTGACTCCCCATTCGGGGCCGCTGGAGCGCTGGGTGGTCGCCGCCTTGCGGCGAAACAATGCCCAGGGTGACCGGGAGGCCCTGGAGATCGCCGATCGTTTGCGCCGGCACCGATTCTTCACGACGCTGACATTGGGGGGACGACTCCAATCGTTTCGATGGATTCTCGAAGCGCCTCCCCAGGCGCTGGACCAACAAGCCTTATTGGTTCGGCAGGGATTGCTGGCCGAGTATCCGGCCTATGCGGATCTCTCGAAGAAGGGGCAGGCGCTCATCGAGGCACTGCGCGCCAAGCCGTTGGTTCCCGAAGAGGCCGATGAGATCCGGTTGCTCACCCGCGATCTCGGCGAACTGGCCAAGATCAGCGAGCAACAGGAAGCGATGCTGCACGCGATTTCGTTGCGTCGCGAGGCGGCCGAACTGGTCTTTCCTCCGATTCATCCGACCGAGAGGATCCAGGAGCAACTGCCCCCCGGACACGCCGTCATGGCGTTCCTCGTGGCTGGCGGTGACGTTCATGCCTTCGTTTTGACCCGCAAACGTCTGGAACACTGGAAGGTCGAGGCGTCGGCGGCGCAATTGCAGAAGAAGATCGCCGATCTGTTGCGCCGCATGGGACAATCGGGTTCCAACGACCCGCTCACGCAGAAGGAGTTGACCGACAACGGGTGGAAGGAGTTGTCCGGCGAGTTGCTCGCACTCCTGCTGGAAGGTTCCAAAGTGGACCTGTCGCAACCGTTCGAGGAGTTGATCGTCGTGCCCGACGGCCCGCTCTGGTATCTTCCGTTCGAGTCCCTGCAAGTGACCGTGGGCGACCAGTCGCTTCCGCTGATCTCCCGGGCGCGGATTCGCTACGCCCCGCTGGTCTCGCTGGCGATCCCCGACGGCCGGCTGAACAAGCCGCTGGGTAAGACGGCGGTGGTGGTGGGAAAACTCTTCCCTCGCGACGACGAGTCGGTCGCGGAAGCCGAGTTTCAGCGGCTTGCCGGCGTGGTTCCCCACGCGATTGCCGTTCGTAACGTCTTGCCCGCGCCCACCTCGATTTGCGCGGCGACGCTCGATCGGCTGATCGTGTTGGACGACGTTCGTTCGATCGAGCAGGGGCCGCTGGCCTGGGCACCCATCCAAGCCGGGCGAGGCCGTCCGGGCGACGCGCTGGGCGACTGGATGAGTTTGCCCTGGGGCGGGCCCGAGGTGGTCGTGCTGCCCGGCTACCACACGGCCGCCGAAAGCAGCCTGCGAGGCGTCCGGGAGGATGCGGCCGGGATGGAGGTGTTTCTTTCGGTCTGCGGGTTGATGTCGACCGGGGCACGGACGATTCTGATCGGTCGTTGGCGGACGGGCGGACAGACGAGCTTCGATCTGGTGCGAGAATTCTGCCAGGAGTTGCCCCATACCACGGCATCCGAAGCCTGGCAGCGAAGCGTTCTGCTGGCCGCCGGTTCGCAGTTGCGGCCCGATCGCGAGCCGCGTGTCACGCTCCACGCCGACACCGCCCTGCGGGCCGTGCATCCGTTCTTCTGGTCCGGCTACATGCTGATCGACACGGGCGTCGAACCGCTTCGTGACGCTCCGCCCAACGACGCCGCCGAGGCCCCGGCACCCGCGCTGCGCCCCGCCGCTCCGTAGAATCGGTCAAGAAACTACGACTCCGTCACCGTGAGGCAAGAGTTCGGGGCGTCGGCATCTGGACTCGCGGGTGCCTGGGGTCGGACTGCGAGGAACGAGCAGGGAGCCCCCAGATCGTCACCAACCGTGGACTCCGTGGTGCTTGGAGTCGGATTGCGAGGAACAAGCCCCCAGATCGTTCGCAATTAGGGGCTCGTCGCTCGTTCCTCGCGACTCGACCCCGGCACCCGACCGCTGCTGCTTGGAGTGGATCGCGCCGAGCCCCCTAGAATCACGTCTTCACGGCAAACCATCAAGCCATTCCGCTGGAATCGGATCCGGAATGATCGGCGGCTCGGCAACCTCCAGATACCACGCCGCGCTGGACCATTTCCATTGCTCCGGTTTCTCAACAAGCCCCCGTCTTACCGGATTCATGTGGATGTAGTCAATCATGCTCATCAGCGCGTCGGGTTCAACCGCATTCCTATCGTAGCCGCCTCCCGATTGCCAGAACAGCCGTTCGGTCTTCTTGCCGCGCCGGCGAGTAATCCGGGGAATCCAATGCGGCGCTACCGCCAGCAAATGCTTGATCGCCTTGCACCCGACGGGGCTCTTGATCGCCTTCCAGATATCAGCAACGTCGTATTTCGCTTCTCTGGGCCGGACAATCAAATGGACGTGTTCCGGCATAAACACGTAAGCCCAGAGATCGAATGTGCAGTCGACGCGAGCTTCTTCGGTCGATTCCGCCAACCACTGGCAGGTTCTTTCCGCTTGCAGAAACTTGAAGCGTTTGTAGCAGGAAAAGGTCAACTCGTGAGCGTGGCCGGGTTCGTTGTAGTTCCGGCGATGGTGTCGTGTTCGATCCATGGCGGCAACTTCAAATAGAGAACCCATCGCTCGGGGCTCGCTGCGAGCCCCCAGGCACCGTCGAATGGTCCGGCGATCTAGGATTTCGCGAGGTTTCGGTTCAAGCCCATTTCACGACTTTGGAGTTTCCGTTGCCAGCGACCCTCCATCGACAAAACCTCTCTATGATCTGCCGCAGTGCCAGCAACCTCGAGTATGGCGACTTGGTAGTCGCTCGGATCGCGCGACTTGAGCCCGACGTTGCCGCCGTGCCCGGTCTTGAAGTACTGCATCCAGCGGCCCCACAAACCATCTTCGCCATCGGCAGATCCGATGTACTGCTCTTTCGTTCGCGGGCACGTGAGGAGATACACACCGCGCGCCGATCGCAGCGTTTCAATCCATCCGCGTGGTAGTTTTCCGAGGCGGGACAGCGGTTCGATAAAGTTGATGAATCCCGGAAAAGGTGGTTCGCTTTGTATCGACCGAAGTTCGAGAACCTCTTTGTCTTGACGATCTGCGTATTGAACCCAAGCACGCTCGCCGGGTCCCCAGTCGATGATCAGCCGCCCGATTACCTCTCGGAGCTTGTCGGCGAGTTCGAGATTGTAAATGTCGCACGAGCCGGCCGGATCGATCTCGTCGACGACGTGCGGTTTCGGTCGGTCCGCTTCCAACAAGCCTCGATATGAAGCTGTGAATAGACCCACGAACATCGTATCATCAAAAGCACCGGCAACGAAAACCGCCCAAAATGGAGCGGAGAACTTCTTCCGATTCGATATTCGCTGACTCGATTGATAGTCGTGGAACGCATCCGGTTCATCACGCCACAGCTCGTATGGTGAGCGACCAGGCGAAGACCGCTGGTCCTTGTGCCGCACGAGCCGAACGTCTTTCGGATCAAGTCCGTGGTCTCGAAGGATACCGTTGAAGCGAATCGACATTAAGGCGAATTCTCCAGTAACAGAACTTCCTGTTCTACCCCAGTTATCGCTTGGCAGGAAGAGCCACCGTGACAACCATCAGGATAGCGTCTCCAACACCGAGGTCAAGGGACTTCGCGGGCATTCAGCGGCTCTGGCTGGATTTCCGGAAGGGCGTCGGTTAGCATGACGTGGGAGATGCTTGGTAATGTTCATCGGGATATAGTCAGGCGGCGTTTTCTGGGGGCTCGTCGCTCGTTCCTCGCGGCTCGACCCCAGCCACCCGCCCGTTTAGCCCGGGCATTTGCGCCCGGCGTTGATTCTCCGGACCCGTCGTGCTACGCTGGCTGTCGGGCGGAACGTGTCGGACGTGACCGCAAACGATCGAAAGAACAGACCCTTGGAAAGGTAAAGATGATGTCTCGTGTTGCACTAGGGATGGGATTGGTACTGGCGGCCGTTCTGTTCGCCCACCCGGCCTCGGCCGAGGATGCCGGCCAGGACGACCTGGACCGGGCCATCGATGCCAAACTGGGGGCCCAATCCGTCGCCGATCTGGCCGAGGTCATCCGGTTGTGCGAAAGCTCGCTGAAGAAAGGTCTCGGCGAGTCGAACGCCCCGATTGCCAAGAAGCTGCTGGCCGCGGCATTGTTGCAACGCGGAGGCGTTGCCGCCCAGAGTATCGTCGGCGGCGGGCAGCCGGGCCCCCAATGGCGAAAGACGCGAGACGAGGCTCTGGCGGATCTCGACAGGGCCGTCGAATTGGACCCCGCTCAGGCCGAAGCCTGGTCGACCATCGCCCAACTGAACCTCCTGCCGGGCGGCAACCGGCAACGGGCCGGCGAGGCGCTCGATGAAGTGATCCGCCTGGGGACCGAGCGCCCCGAGCAGCAAGCCCGAATGCTCATCCTGCGGGCCGATCTGGAGGATGTTGCCAATAAGAAACTTGCGCATCTCGACAAGGCCGTCGAACTGGCGCCCGACGAACCGGCCGTGTATCGGGCGCGGGGATTGATCCGTGCCATGCTGGGGAAGACCAAGCCGGCGCTGGCCGATTTCGACAAGGCCATCGAGTTGGACCCCCAGAACGCCGCGTCCTACAGCGTCAAGGCGCTCGCCTTGGGCAGCCAGGGCCAGTACGAGCAGGCCATGGCCGCGCTGGACAAGGCCCATGAGTTGGCCCCTGGAGCGGCCCTTCCGCTGGTGCAGCGAGCGCGGGTTCGCCTGCTGCAATCCGATGCCGAAGCAGCGCTGGAGGATATCGATCTGGCGTTGGGTCTGGAGCCGCGGGACCTCGAGGCGCTGCTGTTGCGGATCGCCATATTGCAGAAGTTGGACCGCACCGACGAGGCTTTGGCCGACGCCGATCGAGCGGCGAAGCTGCAACCCGATCGGCCCGCCGTGTTGCGCATTCGCGCGGCGCTGTATGTCGCAGCGGGCAAAGTGGATCAGGCGATCGAGCGGTTCGAGAAAGTCGTCGAGGAGGATCCGAAAGACGTACACGGCCGCCTCCAACTGGCCATGCTCTACGCGGCCGGCAACCGTTCCGCCAAGGCCGTCGAAGCCTACACCGTCCTGCTGGAGCAGTTGCCCGGCCAGTGGATGATCCTGCGCGACCGGGCCGATGCGCTGCTGGCGATCGGACGCCATGCCCCGGCCATTGCCGATTACGAGAAGGCGCTGAAACTCAACCCGTCCGATTCGCAAATGCTCAACAACCTGGCCTGGGTTCTGGCCACTTCGCCCGACGACGAGGTGCGCAACGGCCGTCGCGCGCGCAAACTGGCCAAGAAAGCGTGCGAGTTGACCGACCACGAGCAGGCCCATATCCTCAGTACCCTGGCCGCCACGTTCGCCGAGTTGGGCGACTTCGAGTCGGCGATCAAGTGGTCGAAGAAGGCCCTGGAGGCGGCCGATACCGAGGCGGACAAGGAGGCCCTGGCCAAGGAATTGGAGAGCTACCAGGCAGGCAAGCCGGTACGCGAACGCCAGACCGCGCCGGAGGAGCCGTGAGCAACTATCCCCGCTGGCGCCGCGCTTCGTAGAACAACACGGCGGCGGTCGTCGAGACATTGAGGCTGTCGGTCGTGCCGAGCATGGGAAGGCCGACGGCCGTCACTTCCGGCCCGTTCCAGGCCGAACTCAGACCGGTCGCTTCGGCGCCCAACACCAACGCCGCGGCGGGGCGATAGTCGGCTTGAGTGTAAGGGACCGAACCGTCGACCCGGGCGGCGAAGATCGCCAGTTGCTCCCGCCGCAGCCAGTCGAGTACCTCGGTTGTGGCGGCGGTGGCCACCGGCAGGGTGAACACGGTTCCCAGGCTGGCGCGGATGGCGTTGGGATTGAAGAGATCGGTGTGGCAGTCGGCCAGCACGACGGCATCGACACCCGCTCCGTCGGCGCTGCGCAACACGGCCCCCACGTTGCCCGGCTTCTCAACGCCCTCCAGCACGGCCACCAGCGGCACCTCGGGCAATCGGATCCCGGCCAACGCGGTCGCCGGCGTCGCGGCCACGCCCAGCACGCCTTCGTCGCGATTGCCGAACGATTGCTTGGAGAAGACGAGCTCGCTCACTTCGATCACGTCGGCCGGTGTTCGCTCCAGCATGACCAATACCCGCCGTGCATCGTCCGTCTTACACAGTTCCCGGCAAACGAACACCTCGACCAGTTCGATCCCCGCCTCGATCGCCCGGCGCAGTTCCCTCGCGCCGTCGATCAGAAAACGCCCGTGCCGGTCCCGATGCTTCCGCTCGCGCAGCCGAACGGCGTTCTTCACCCGCGGGTTTTGCATACTGGTAATCGTGGTCATGGGTCGTTCCGTATAGTAGCCATCTCGCTCCGCGAGATGTAGCTTTTGCCTTCGGGTAGAGTAGCCATCCGTCACACGGCGCAAAGGCTACATCTCGCGGAGCAAGATGGCTACTATACTCAGTCCCTAAACTTCCCACCGCACCATCACGCCGCCGGGCATCTGTCGACCGGCGGTCGCGGCGATCGTCATGCGCCGGGCGGTCCACGTTCCCCCGGCCGATTTGCCCAACGCTTTCTTCGTCATGCGTCGCAGCCGATCGGGGCCGAACTCCGGCGTGTGGGCGGTGAGGAGGAGAAATCGTCCGCGGTCTTCCATCAGCCGGCAACAATCCTCCAGCAAGTCCCACAATCGGGATTTCAACTGCCACACCTCGCCCCGAGTGCCGTGTCCGTAACTGGGCGGATCGAGAACAACCGCGTCGTAGTGGCTGGCCCGTTTGAGTTCGCGGCGGACAAACTTTCGCGCGTCCTCGGCGATCCAACGAATCGGCGCTTCGCCCAGCCCCGAGAGTTCGGCGTTGCGGCGGGCCCAATCGACCGTATTTCGGGCCGCGTCGACGTGCGTCACCTCGGCACCGGCCGCGGCGGCGGCCAGCGTGCTTCCGCCGGTGTAGGCAAACAGGTTGAGCACTTTCACCGGAGGGTCCGCTGCCCGCACTCTCGATGCGATCCAATCCCAATTGTCGGCCTGTTCGGCGAACACACCCAGATGGCCGTACTCGTTGGGCTTCAACTCCAGGCGAAACGGGCCGCAGTGGATCGGCCATCGCGGCGGCAACACACCCTCGGGCGTCCAGCGGCCCTGGTTCTTCTCAACACGCTCGAAGCGGGCGTCGGCTTGCTCCCAGACCGCCGGATCGGCCTTGGCCACATCCTCCACGGCCGGGCAAGGGCGGTCGAGCAGATAGGGACCCAACCGTTCCAACCGTCGACCGTCGCCGAAATCGAGCAACTCGTATTGATCGGGAGAAAACATCCCGCCAGTAGAACTTTTCCGCACGTGGCGCACAAGGGGAAAAAGGGGACAGGTCCAATTTGCC
>CAYUIQ010000073.1:0-35052 GCA_964444795.1 uncultured Planctomycetaceae bacterium | reverse complement strand
AACCACCTGATCTCGCAACCGACCGCCCACGGCCCGGTGTTGACCGACGGGGCTTGGGGCACCCAACTGCTGGCCCGCGGGCTCGACGTCGGCGCTTGTCCCGATGAGTGGAACCTCTCGAACCCCGAGAAGGTCGAAGCGGTCGCCCGGGCGTACGTCGAGGCCGGCAGCCGGGTGATTATCACCAACACGTTCGGTGCCAACCGCTTCATGCTGGCGCGCCACAAGCTGGCCGACCGCACTGTCGAGATCAATCGAGCCGGCGTCGAGATCTCCCGCCGTGCGGCCGGTGATCGGGCGGTCGTGTTCGCCTCGATCGGCCAAAGCGGCGTGATCTTGATGATGGGCGAGGTACCCGAGGAGGAACTCCACGCGGCCTTTGCCGAACAGGCCCAGGCGATGGCCGGCGCCGGTGCCGACGGGATCGTCGTCGAGACGATGTCCGATCCGGCCGAAGCGCGCGTCGCCGTGACTGCGGCCAAGGGGACCGGGCTACCGGTGGTCGGATGCATGACGTTCGACTCGGGCAAGGACAGCGACCGCACGATGATGGGTACCACGGTGGAGCAGGCGGTCGAGCAGTTGACCGAAGCCGGGGCCGACGTGATCGGCTCGAATTGTGGCCAGGGGATCGAGGAGTTTGCCGCGATTTGCCGGCGCCTGCGCGCGGCGACCGAGTTGCCCGTCTGGATCAAGGCCAACGCCGGGCTGCCGGAGATGGTCAACGATCAGACCGTCTACAAGCAGACCGCCGAGCGATTCGCCCGAGCCGTTCCCGCGCTGGTCGAGGCGGGGGCCAATTTCATCGGCGGTTGCTGCGGCACGAGTCCCGAGTTTATCCGGGCGGCCAAGGAAGTGCTCGCGCAATGAACTCCCGCCAACGCGTGCTCCATGCTATTAACCACCGGGAACCGGACCGGGTGCCGATCGACTTTGGCGGTACACGCCAGTCGGGCGTTGCCGCCTCGACGTATCACCGGCTCAAAATGAAGCTGGGCATCGACACGCCCACCCGGGTGTACGACATCTACCAAATGCTGGCCGAGGTGGAGCGCCCCGTGCTCCAGCGGTTCGGTGCCGACTGCATCGGACTCAATCGGCCCGACGTGGCGTTTGGCATTCGCAACGAAAACTGGAAGCCGTGGACCCTGTTCGACGGCACGCCGGTCGAGGTCCCCGGCGGGTATAATCCGGAGATCGAGCCGTCCGGTAGTCTTCTGCTCCGTCACGAAGACGGCAGTCCCATGGCCCGGATGCCCAAGGACGGGTTTTACTTCGACCGATTGGACAAGTACCCCGGCGCCCTGCACACCGATCCCGACGCACTGCAACCGCCGCTGCTCTCGGAGGCCGAGTGCGATCATTACCACGCCCAAGCGGAGGCCTTCTGGCAGAACACCGATCTGGCGATCATCGCGCCCTTGGGGCCGCCGTACGAGCTGTTCTTCGGTCTGGGGACGGGCGATTTCCAGTCGTGGATGATTACCCTGGCCACCGAGCCCGACTATGTCCGGGCGGTGTACGAGAAACTGACCGAAGCCTGGCTGGAAAACCTGCGGCGTTTCTCCGAGGCCGTGGGCGACCGGGTGCAAATCCTCCAGTTCAACGATGACCTGGGAACCCAGGACTCGCCGTTTCTTTCGGTGGCCATGTTCCGCGAACTGGTCATGCCCTACTATCAACGCGGGCTCGACTGGGTTCATCAAAACACGGGCATGAAGGTCTTCATGCACAACGACGGAGCGATCTTCGATTTTCTCCCCACGCTGATCGAGATGGGCGTCGATATCCTCAACCCGGTGCAGACGACGGCCCGGGGCATGGACCCGGTGGAGTTGAAACGCCAGTTCGGCGATCGGCTGGTCTTCTGGGGGGGCTCGTGCGACTGCCAGGGTACGCTCGCCTTCGGCACCCCCGAGCAGGTTGCCCGGGAAGTGGAAGCCGCCGTGGGTATCTTCGCCCCCGGCGGCGGTTACGTCGCGGCCTCGGTTCACAACATCCAAGCCGCCGTCCCACCGGAGAACGTCATCGCCCTGTTCGACACGGCCCGTGCCGCCGGCGTGTATGGATAAGGATCGCCAGAATCGCTGGTGGTCTGGGACGGCCCAAATTCTGGGGGAATCCGGCTGTCGAACCGGCGGGCGCGGCGATGATTTGGGCCGATTTGTCGTGACAAAAATGTTGCACTCGGCGGTCGGTGTGAGTATTCTGGAAAGTAGGTAGGACTCAAAAGCGAGGCGACATTGGCGACGATCGCCTCACGAAACCGCACCTTTAGGGGGGGGCGGCGATCGAGTGCGTTCTCGCGGGATTCTTGGCAACAGCGCTGGCAGAGCCGGCCAGCATGGGACCTTGAATGACTGCGGAGAACGAACCGATCCGCACGATCTAGAGGAGACATCTCATGAGTTTGCGAATGGTTGCTTTCGTGTCGATGGTTGCCGGGGCCATGCTGGCCGGGCAGGGAACGGCCCTGGGTGCCGTCGTCGATCAGATTCAAAGTAGCCCCGGCGGAACGAGTTGGGAGCGTGCCGCGAGTTGGAGCGACGACAACCCCGCCGGGCCGGGCAACGAATACCACATCACCGGTTTCTACTTGCGCACGCCGGACAACGTCAGCAACCCCACGTTCCCCGGCGATTCACTGACCATCCACGGCACGGGAACGTTGGCCCTGAAGCACAACGGCACGGTTACCGTCAACGATTTGCACCTGGACGGCGGAACGATCAGTTCTTGGGTCGGCAATCGCACCATGGCCGTTGGGGGTAATCTGGCCGTCGACGCGGACTCCACGTTCCAAATGAACGGAACCAATCGGCGGGATATCCGACTGACGTCCACACTCACGGGAAGCGGAAATCTGAATCTCAAGGGCAGTGCAAGTTACGCCGTCTTCAGATTCCAGGCAGACCCGGCCGCCTACACGGGCGCTCTGGTCGTCGAGAGCACGTTGGACCGACTGCACGTCGAGGATACGTTCGGCAGCAGTGTCACCGTCAAGGGCACCGGGAGCGGATTGAATTGGTCATCTTTCCAGGAATTCGACGTCGCCGTCAACGGCCGAAGTGCCACGGTCGTATCGCCCAGCGGCCAGCCGGTCGATCTGGGTGACGGAACCGGCTCGCTGAGCGTCGCACGGCGCTGGTCCCCCAGCGAAGAGGATACCCGCGGACTTCTCGACCTTTCCGGCGCTTCCTCGGTAACGATCAACGTGGGCGACGTCCGCCTGGGAACGATCAGCAACGTTTCCCAGGAGGGCGACATGGAAGGGATCCTCACGCTCTCCCTGGCCGGCGCCAACACGCTCACCGCCACCAACATCACGGTGGGCGATTCCCCATGGCGCGGCAACACGGACTTCACCAGCGAGATCAACCTGGGTGGGGCGGCCAACACGATCAACGCCAACACAATGATCATCGGCAGACGCAAATCGCACGGCCTCGTCGACATCGCCGCCGGTGGCTCGCTGACCATGCGCGATAAGGCTGGCAGCGGTCGGGCCGATCTCTACATCGGCCGCAACGACGTAAGCACCGGCGCGAACGTCGTGGGAACCATGGACCTCAGCGGGGGGACCAACTTCGACGGCTTGTTCGACGTGCTGGCCGTCGGCGTTAAGGGAAGCACCTCTCACAACGGCAAGGTTCGGGGGATACTGACGCTCGCCCAAGCCAACACCATCGACGCCAACTCGATCATCATCGGCCAGAGCGGCAACACGGGCGCCACGGGCTCGGGCGACCAGTCCCGACTCCATCTCGGCGGCGGTCTTAACACGATCCTTACCCCAAGCCTCCTGGTCGGCGACCGCAAGACGACCGGGCTGATCGATTTCGCCACCCCCGGCGGCACGCTCAACCTGGGCACGAGCGCGGCCCGAACCGAGATCACCCTGGGCCGCAAGAGCGTCAGCACCGGAGCCAATCCGGTGGGCACGATGGATCTCCGCGACGGGACGGCCAACATCTTCGCCAGCAGTATTGTCCTCGGCCAGGAGACGAACACCGGAAATAGCGGCGCGCCTTCCGGTACCCTCTGGCTGGGCGACGGCTCGCTGGACGTCTCGGGCAACATCCACGAGAACCACGCTTCGGGGGGCGAGGGAAGCAGCACGCTCAACGTCGTCGGCAACCAGACGTTCACAATCGGCGGCGTGATCGACGTCGACAACTTCCGCGTCGGTTACAACGCGATGGACGGTTCGGTCACGGCAGCCGCCGGAAGCCCGTTCAACGTCGGCGACGGAAACGGTAACTTCGACATCGGCCGCCGCGCCACGGCCAGCACGTCTGACACCCATGGGACCGTCGACCTCAGTAGCGCGGCTTTGGTGACCATCGACGTTTCCAACTTGCGGCTGGGCACGATCACCAACGTCTCGCAGGAGGGCGACATGGAAGGAATTCTCACGCTCTCGCAGGCCGGCGCCAACACGATCACCGCCACCAACATCACCGTGGGCGAGTCCCCGTGGCGCGGCAACACGGACTTCACCAGCGAGATCAACCTGGGCGGGGCGGCCAACGCCGTCAACGTCGACACGATGATCGTCGGCGGACGCAAATCGAAAGGCCTGGTGGACATCGCCGCTGGCGGGTCGCTGATCGTGCGTGACAAGGCCGGCAGCGGCCGGGCCGACTTGTACATCGCCCGCAACAACGCCAATACCGGCTCGAAGGTGGTGGGGACCGTCGACTTGAGCGGGGGCGTCACCTTCGACGCGTTGTTCGGCGTGCTGGCCGTCGGCGACAAGGGCAACACCCAGAACGGCAAGGCACAGGGCACCCTGACCCTGGCCCAGACCAACACCATCGACGCCAACTCGATCGTCGTCGGCCGTAGCGGCAACAGCGGCGCGGACACCGCGGGCGACCAGTCCCGACTGCACCTCGGCGGCGGCCTCAACACGATCCTCACCCCGAGCCTCATGGTCGGCGACCGCAAGACGACCGGGCTGATCGATTTCGCCACGCCCGGCGGTACGCTCAACCTCGGCACGGCCAGCGCCCGAACCGAGATCACGCTGGGCCGCAAGAGCGTCGGCACCGGCAATAACGCCGCCGGCACGATGGATCTCCGCGACGGGACGGCCAACATCTTCGCCAGCAGTATTGTCCTCGGCCAGGAGACGAACACCGGAAATAGCGGCGCGCCTTCCGGTACCCTCTGGCTGGGCGACGGCTCGCTGGACGTCTCGGGCAACATCCACGAGAACCACGCTTCGGGGGGCGAGGGAAGCAGCACGCTCAACGTCGTCGGCAACCAGACGTTCACAATCGGCGGCGTGATCGACGTCGACAACTTCCGTGTCGGTTACAACGCCGACAACGGCTCGGTCAGCTACGCCGCCGGCAGCACCGCGCGGATCGGGAGGGGCTCCGGCAACCTCGACGTCGGACTTCGCACCGCCGCGCTCACGGGAACGCCGGCCACGGTGGGTCTGCTCGACCTGTCGGACACGCAGGGCGTGGAGATCAACGTGACCAACCTGAGGGTGGGCAACATCCTCGGCAGTCCTTCCGGCGAAGGTTCGGCCGGGGGAGCGCTGATCCTCTCGCAACAGGCCGGGGCCACCAACTCGATCGAGGCCGCCTCGATCATCGTCGGCGACTCGCCGGCCCGCGGCAACGGCGCGGATAACTCGATCCAACTCGGCCCCGGCGCCAACTCCATCAACACCAACACGCTGGTGCTCGGCGGTCAGAAGAGCCGCGGCCGGATCACGATCGCCGCCGGCGGCACGCTCACGCTGGAGGGCCGCACGCCGGGCACGCCCGTCGACGTCGACTTGGGCTTCAACGTCACCGGCAGTACGGGAACCAACTCGGTCGGTACCCTGGACATGACCGGCGGCACCTTGAACGCCACCATCGACCAGATGCGGTTGGGACGCCACCGCACGGGTTCGGGCAGCGGCACCGGCACGTTCACCTTCGAGGCCGGCTCGGTCACCGCCAACTCGATCCTGCTCGGTACCGACAACGGCAACTCCACCGGCACGGTCAACTTCTCCGGCGGAACGCTCACCGCCGGCTCGATCGCCTCCGGCGGCGGCACGGCTAACTTCGAATTCACCGGCGGGACGCTCCACGTCGATACGTTTGGCACCTCCGCGATTCCCTTCGACCTCGAGCAGCAAGGCGGCACGCTGGCCCCCGGCGACGGTCCCGGTACGACGACCGTCCTGGGCGGCTACGACCAAACGGCCGGTATCTTCGAGGTCCAGATCAGCGGATTGGATCAGGGCGTCACGCCGGGTTACGATTTCGTCGACACGAGCGGTGACGCCCTGCTCGACGGAAGCGTGCAGCCTTGGGTCATCGATGGTTTCGACCCGACGCTGGGCGATACGTTCGACGTGCTGACCGCGTCGAGCGTCACCCTGGGGACCAACTTCACGCTCGATCAGAGCCAACTCGATCCGCGTCACGCCTACTTCAGCGCCCGCGTAATCCCCGGCGGCAACGGCCAGATCCTCCGCCTGACGGTCGTGCCCGAACCATCGGCCCTGCTGCTGGCGTTATTCGGCGGATCGGGAATCCTCGTCGTCGGACTGCGCCGCCGCCGGGCGACGGGGCGACGGTAAAGTAAAGCAGAAGGTCGAACCTTGTCCCGGACCGTCGGATTCGATCCAGATCCGGCCGCCGTGGACTTCGACGATTCGCCGGACCAGCGCCAGACCGATACCCGACCCTTCGGCGGATCGGTCGAGTTGCTCGAATAGGCCGAAGACCCTTTCCTGGTATCGAGGATCGATCCCCAGGCCGTTGTCACGGACGAAGCAGACCGTTTGACTGTCTTCTCGCCGGGAACCGATTTCGATGTGCGGCTGGGCCTGATCGCCCATGTATTTCACGGCGTTGTCGACCAAATTCTGCACCACTTCGGCTAATCGCGTGCGGTCGCCGAAGACCATGGGCAGGTCGGACGACACGGTCGTGCGTACTCCCCGCTGCTGGATTGCCGCATGGGCCAGCTCGACGGCCTCGCGAGCCAGATCCCCGACGGCCACGTCGGCCGACGGGTTGACTAACCGTCCGATGCGCGAGAGTTCCAACAGATCCTCCAAGAGAACGGCCATCTTATCGGCCGCGCCGGACATGCGGGCCACATCGTCGTCGACCGCCTCTTGATCGCCCTTGGCCAGATCCTCCTGCATCGCCCCCATGAACGCTTTCAGCGTAATCAGCGGGGTCTTCAGATCGTGGGAGACGGTGTAGGCGAAGCGTTCCAGTTCGGCGTTCTGGGCTTCCAGCTTGGCGATCAGCGTCTCCCGTTCCTTTTCCGCCTGCTGGCGTTGGGCAATTTCCCGTTGGAGTTCCTCGTTTGCCGTGGTCAGTTCGGAAGTTCGCTCGGCCACCAGTTCCTCGAGGTGATCCCGATGTCGCTTTAGCTCTTCTTCGGCAAGTTTCTGCTCGGTCGCATCACGCGCGATGGCGTAATTCAACCCTTCCTCCGGCACGGACCGTGAAGCCCACATCAGCCACTTCACCGAACCGTCTTTGCAGCGATACCGGTTCTCGAAGTTGATGACCGGGTCCCCCCGGGCTATCTTCTCCTCGATCACTGCGAGTGTCTTGGCGATATCGTCCGGATGCACGAATTCGAGGTACGGTCGCGAGACGAGTTCTTCGTCGGAATACCCAAGGATTCTCCCGAACGAAGGGTTGACCTTCCGAAAGTACCCGTTGCTATCCGCAATACAGATCATGTCGAGGGACAGATCGAAGATCCGCTTGAGTTCCTCTTCCGCCTTCTTGCGCTGGACGACCTCGGCGCGTAGTTCCTCAATGGTCTTTAGAACTGCTTCGGTGCGCTGGGCGACGAGTTCCTCAAGATGCTCGCGGTGTTTGCGCAATTCCTCTTCGGTCTGCTTGCGTTCGGTAATGTTGCGAGCGAATCCGCAAACATACTCTTCATCCGCGAACTTCTGAAAACTGGCTGTGACCTCCACGGGAAAAGTCCGCCCATCCTTGGCCCGATGACGCGATTCGATCGCCAGAGTTGCTTCTTTCCTCAATTCTTCCCAGAAATGCCGCCACACCTCGTCCGCATAGTCCGGGTCGATGTCGCTAACCGACAGGCGGAGAAGTTCGTCGCGGGAATATCCCAGCGACCGGCACGCCGCGCGGTTGACGTACACCAGTCGGCCGTCCGATCGGGCCCAGAAGGCCACGTCCGCGCTGTGGTCCACGGCAGACTGTGTGAACCGCAGCGACGCTTCCGCTTGGGCGTACCGGGCGATCCGCCGTTTCAGCGAGATGATCCACGGCACCAAACCGCCGAGAACGACGGCCACGCAAACGGCAATCCAGAGAAACTGCTCCATGGACATGAAGACCTTGCGTTGAGAAGTGTCGGTAGCCGAACCGGCCAGAGTTCGGGCAATTCCCCGTCCGGCAATGCCGGAATCCAACGTCGGGCGACTTCGGCCACTCCTGCGCCGAAGCGCGGCAGTAGGGCTAGTGTAGCCGAGAATGGGGCGCCGGGACAAGCGCCTGGCGTCGGTTCTGCCCCTCTGTGCAGGGGGACGCGAATAATGCGGGCTAGCAGCTCGTTGAAAAAGGCGGCTTTGCCGGAGTGTGTGCCACTGCTTGCTTGCAAGCAGTGCTTATGGCCGGAGTTTGTACTCGGATCCACGGCACTGCTTGCAAGCAAGCAGTGGCACACGACTTTCTTTAGAGCCTGCTACTCCAGCGTCGGCACGACCTCCTCACTCCGCGCCTGCGCCTCGATATTCTCGTACGATCCGAAAAAGTCGCTGTTGCAGTCCAGCCAAAGGGTGATGCGGCGGAGATCCTCCGTTGGAAGCTCGACGCCCTCATGGCCTGCTTCCAGAATCGGCAGCAACCGCGACGCCCGGGCGCCAAACTTGCCGGGTGCGGTTCGCGGCGCGGTGAAGACTTTGCCGCCGTAGTAGAAGGCGAACGGCTTCAGCGCGTGGTACGAGCGGTACCAGAAGTTCCCGTCCGCCTCGAAATTACCGCGGCGCAGATCGAGTTTCGCTTCCCGGCCGTTATGACAACCGGCGCAGTGGCGGTCGAGCACCGGCTGTACCAAACGCGGAAAGCTCAGCGGGTTGGACCCCGAGGGCTCCGGTTCGATGGCCGAGGGAACGCGGCGCATCGCCGCCGGATAGTGCTGCGAGACGCTCGGTGCGCGATGACGCGGTTCGTGGCATCCGTGACACACCAGACCATGGCCCGGGGGTACGAACGTGTCGCTCCGCATCGATTGCACCGCCCGGCCGTCCTCATCGAGCGCCTGGAAATAGACCGGCTTGCCCACCGGCAAATGGAAGTAGGCGCTTCCGTCGGACTCGACCGGCACGGTCCCCAACACGGCCCGGGCGTTCTTCTGGCTTCCATAGCCGATCCGCGGACGATCGGCCGACGGCGTGGTCTTGGGCAAGACTTGGATCACGCGCAAGGCCGTAATCTGGGGCATGTCCTTCTCCGGGAGTCCCTCGCGCACGTCGATGACCGCCACCGGGGCCGTGTCGCGCAGGCGAGCCATCGGCCGAAACGTCTTCACCTGGTCGTCCGGCGGCGGTTTTCCCAGAGCCGAGTAGTGCGGCATGGTGATCGGCTTCGGTCGCGGCCGAAGCGGAATCGGGCTCAGACACGGCACGGCCGCGTCGCGATAGATCAGTTCGCGGTTGCCGAAGGCGTCGATCAGATAGATGCCGTAGTTGTTCCTCGGACCGCCGGCGACGGTCGCTTCGGCATCGAACACGCACAGATGGAAAAACTCATCCAACGGCCATGCGGTGGCGAAAACCGGCAGCCCGTCCTCCGATTGCGGAAATGCGATCTCAGGGGTCAACCGCCGCACCGGCGCCATCCGATCGTCGTCGGGTACTCGCGGATCGATCACCACCAGCGAACCGTACGCCTGCCCGTGATGGGGCGCCGCCGTGGCCACGTATCGGGCCGAGCCGGGAATCGCCCGAAGGTCCATCTCCATGCAAGGCAACACGTCCGGCGCCTCGCGATAGTTGCCGTGGATCGCCCGGGCGTCGCGACCATCGGGGGTCATCACCCAGGGATGGTGGGCCTGAATGTCGCCCCGGTCAACATAATCCCAGCGGGTGTAGAGAATCCGGCCGAAATGATCGACGCTCGGCTGCCACTCGTTCGTCTCGTGCGGACTAAGGCAAACAACGTCGCTGCCGTCGGCGTTCATCGTGTGGAGCGTGAAGGTGGGAACGGGACGCCCGAAACACCGCCCGTAGCCGCCGCGCCGTTCCGAAATGAAAGCGATCCGCCCGTTGGGCAACCAGCAGGGATCGAAGTCGTTGGTCGGCCCCTCGGTCAGTTGCATCAGGCCGGTGCCGTCGACGCCGACCCGGAAGACGGCGAACGTGCTCGCTTCGGTCCATTGGTAACGCGTCGGCGCGGCCTCGGTGAACGCGAACAAGATCGTTTGCCCGTCGAACGACAACTCGGGCGAGAGGAATCCGCCCGGCGGCAACGATTCTCCCTTGAAGCGACCGTTTTCGCACCGCGCGTCTGCCAGGACGTTGCGAACCGTCGGTTTCTCGGAGAAAGACTTTTCCAACACAAACAGCCCGCCGCCGGCGATGGCGTGGAATCCGAAATACTGGTCGCACATGTTATTGCCGACCGAATAATGGCCCGGCAACGCATGACGCTTGACGAACAGAATCCGATCGAAATCCAACAGCGGATTGGCAAACGCAATCCGCCGCCGCAAGGAAAGTAAGGCGACGAACAGATCTCGCCGCGCCGCCCGGTCATCAATGGGGGTCTGCTCGTTCTGGAGTCGAAGGCGATCCAACTCTGTCCGCTCGCCCGAGAGATCTTTCGTCCCGACCATCTGCTGCACATGTTCCAACAAAGCCGTCGTGCGTCGTAACACGACATCGGCCGGGTCACGATCCTCCGGCAGAATCAGCGCCGCGGGATGAAATGTCTCGGAAGCGATCATCTGGCGGCGCGCTTCGCCTTGCTCTTGCTGCACGCCGCGGAACTGCTCGATCTGGCCCCGCAGGTCGTCGAATCGGGCTTGATGCTCGTCGACCGGGGGAAAGGGCACGTCCCAGCGTTCGGCCCGGGGTCGCGAACCGGTGATCTCGAACTTCGCATCGACCCAATCGGCCCAGTCGCGATGGTCGGCCGAGTAGCGACCGGCCACGGTGACGATCAGTTCGAGCCGGTCCACGCCGGCCAGTTCGACGTCCAGCGGCTTGGCCGGATCGCCGCCGCGCATCAGACCGCTTTTCCAAAGGACTTTGCCATCGCCGAGGACCTGAAATTCGGCGCTCCCCCGGTCGGTGGCCGCGTCGTCGTTGCCCACTGCGTCGTCGATGCCGACTGAAGCAGTGAACCTTCGAGTCTGGCCGGCAAGCACCAGGGCGACCCGGCTCGGCGGGTGAGTACCCAGCCCATGCTGAAATGTGCGTCCGCCGATGCGAAGCGGACCGCCGCCGACCGATCGGTTGATCAGCGGACGTTTCCATCCGCTAGTGGCCTGACCTAGGTCCAGATCGTCCAGCCAGACCGTCTGCTCAGCCCGGCTATTCCGGGGCGAAACAGTCCCCGCGACGATGATCGCGGCACAGGCCACCAGACGCAACATGATCCCCTCGCTTCTCCCAGACAACACCGAGCCCACCCAGCGCGCAGCTCCCCCAAGGGATGCGTACGCACAAATCAACATCGAGGCCGCGAGGATCCTGCAGCGTGTAGTGCCAAAATTTTAACACATCACGCCCACCCATGCAACCCCTCCGAGCGGAAAATAAAATAAAAAAATAAGGACAGGCATTATCTTGTCCCACCCGTCTCGATCGGATATACACAACAGTCACACGCATCAATCAACCGCTTTTTCGGGGGGTGTAACGATGACCGTGGCCCGAGGCCAGCTTGTAGATGTGAACGTAACTCGTTACTATCACTGCATTTCGCGTTGCGTGAGACGGGCCAACTTGTGTGGCGAGGGGTTCGAGCATCGCAAGGAGTGGATCGAATGCCGGCTGGAGACGTTGGCTGGCTGCTTTGCCGTGTCGGTGTGCGGATTTGCCGTGATGGACAACCATCTGCATGTGCTTGTGCGGCTGGATGTCGACCGGGCCAGCGGTTGGTCGGCCGAAGAAGTCGTTCGCCGCTGGATCGTGGCCTATCCACGCAAAACTCCCAAGGGAGAACCGATCGCAACCACGCAAGCGTGGATAACCCAGCAGGCCGAAGACACTAATCGCGTCGAGTTGCTCCGTGGACGGTTGGCCAACCTGGGTTGGTTCATGAAGGCCCTGAAGGAACCCTTGGCCCGCATGGCCAACCGCGAGGACCAGTGCAAGGGCACGTTTTGGGAAAGCCGTTACAAATCGATCGCCGTTCTGGATGAAGAGGCGTTGCTTGCCACATGTGCGTACATCGACCTGAACCCCGTGGCGGCGGGCGTCGCGGCGGTTCCGGAGACTAGCCGCTATACGTCGATCCGGCGGCGAGTGCGGCATGCCAGGTCGCGGGGAAAACTGGCGGCGCTGAAGGCGGCCACCTCGGGCAGCGTTGCCGGCAGCCGAGCCGCGGGCAACGTCGAAGCGGACCTCTGGCTCTGCCCGGTGGAAGACCGTCGCCGCCGGGGCGCGCGGCGGGAAGGCATGCTGGAGGACTTTTCGCTGGGCAGCTACCTGTTGCTGGTCGACTACACGAGCCGTTTGTGTCGGCAGGGCAAGGCTCGCGTCAGTCACGAGGTGGCGTCGATTCTCGATCGCCTGGGCAGCAGCGCCGACGTATGGGGCTATCGAATCAAACGCCTTCTCGCAAAAACGCGGCTGTTCGGCAGCCACTTCAGCACGGACCGAGCCCGTTTGCGTAAGCTTGCCCACCAACGCGGCCTCCATCATCTCGACAACCTGACGGCATCCTCCACCTGACGGCAGCCCCCGCCGGACGGCAGCACGGACCGAACCGTCGCAGCTACCGCTGCCCGTCATTTCCCGATTTTCCCCGCGAGCCACGCCCAACGACGGCGTTTCTTCGCCGAATCGCTCCGCTCGTCGCCACCGGCCGATGGCCGGATTGCACACATTCCCACTTCCACCGCCTCCATCGCGGTGGAAGTGGGAATGTGATAATGCCTGTCCTTTTGTGGTGTCCTTTTGTGGTTTATCCCGGCGCTTTCGGTGTCCTTTTTCTTTGCCTTTTCTTCATCGAGCAAACAGCGGCAGCGCGAGAAAGGCCTGAATCACCATCGCGTTCGTTATGTCGATGAAGAATGCGCCGATCAAGGGAATGACCAAGAACGCTTTCGCCGAGGCACCGTACTTTTCGGTGACGGCATGCATGTTGGCGATGCCTATCGGCGTGGCGCCCAAGCCTTGGCCAATATAGCCGACGGAAATCACGCAGGCGTCGTAATCCTTTCCCATGACTCGAAAGACGACAAAATACGCGAATAGCGCCATAAGAGTCACTTGGGCAACCGTAACAACGAGCAGTGGTCCGGCCGCGGAAATCAACGATGCCATTTGCATGCTCATCAGGCTCAACCCCAGAAAGAGTTGCAGGCTAATATCGCTGCATAGCCCTACCGCACTCTTGTTGAATTCCAGTTTGAAGAGGTCCATCACATTCGTCAGCACAACGCCCACGCCCAGCGCCGTAAGGAACCCCGGTACGGTTCGGCCTTTGGATACTAAGAAAGTGTTTACAAAGTCACCCGCCGCAATACAAATGGCCAGCAGCAGAATCGCCGTGATCATGCCCTCCAAGGTAACGGGCACTTTCTTGGAGTCGCTTTCCGGGCTCGGCGTACACGCATCTTGCGACTTGTCGCCCGAGAGACGATGGATTCTCATCAGGCGAGCGGCGATGGGGCCGCCGATAATGCCGCCCATGATCAGTCCCATCGTCGCGCACGCGAGCCCGGCTTCGACCGCGCCTTCCAGACCCTGTTGCTCGGCGATCTGCCCCCAGGTGATGGACGTACCATGTCCACCAGAGAACGAAATGCTGCCGGCCAGAAGGCCGTAGAACGGATCCTGACCAAAGAGTTTGGCAACGACGATGCCCACGCCATTTTGCAGGAACAGAAAGATCGCTGCAAGCACTGCCATGATCGCCAATGCTTTGCCACCTTCTTTCATCATGCGAAACTTCGCCGAGAGACCGATCGTGCTGAAAAACGCCAGCAAGAGGTTGTCGCGCATGGTCATGTCGAAGGTGATCTTCGAGTCCCACACCCAATACAACACGGCCACGATCAGGCTGCATGCCAGTCCGCCGGTTACGGCAGCCGGGATGTTGTACTGCCTCAGAAACTCGACGCGGCCGTTTATTTTCGTGCCAAAAGCCAGCACGAATATCGCGATGATAAGGCTATTTGTGACGTCGACTTCATAGGCCATCGGTGAGTCTCCTACATGCTGTCAGTCTCCAGTATCCTGGATCCTTAGCTTTCGATCGTGGCTGTGTCCAACGGTACGACATCGTCGCCTTGCGATTGGATGCTGACGACCTGGCCGTCGACGAGGATCTGATAGCTTAGCCCCTTCACACCCTCAATATGAGCCTGACCGTCGCGGATCACGACGGGAAATGGGGCGGCGACGCGGTGACCGGCGGCGGTGGCGACTTGGAGGAAATCGACTCCGCCGTCCAACGCCATCCGAAGACTGACCAGCGCGCAGGGGTTGATCCGCCAGGGGCGCCGCTCTTGGGAACGTAGTTCGATCGAATCGGGCAGAAGGCCGACGTATTGGCCGTCGGGAAACTGCTGCTGCTCGGCCGAGATGAGGATCCCCCGGGCCAGATGGTTCCAGTCGAGCGAATCGTCGTGCGGGGCCAGCACGGTCAGGCCGTAGGCGTAGACGCCGCCGACCCATTGCACGGGCAGCCCGATCCAGCAAGGCGCCCGCCAGTTGGTGGCCCCGAACACGGGCGGCGTGGCATAGAGCATGATCGGCTGACAACTCCACAAGTAAGTGAAGGGAATCCCCGACAGGGCCCACTTGCGGGCATGGTCGAGATACTCGCGGTTGCCGGTCAACTCGAATCCCCGCACGTATGCCCAAACCAGATAAGCGGAGGCCAATTGGTCGGGCGTGTGCAGGCCGATTTCCCAAAGTTGGGCTCCGCGGGGCGTGCGAAACCGTTTCATGAACTCCAGCGCCCGAATGCCGGCCGCTTGGGCCTTCTGGTCGCCGGAAACGTAGGCGTATTGCAGCAATTCGGCGGCCGGCCGGGCACAAACACCGCTGGCCGTGTCCTCGAAATGGCCCCGGGCGAACTTCCCCTGGTAGCGAAACGACCCGTCGGGCTTCTGCTGGCGGATCAGCGATTCGGTGCGGCGTCGCTGCTGCGCGACCCACTGATCGGCCCGGCCGGTGACGAAATAGATCGTGCCGTTTCGGACATGGGAACCGCCGGGTACGAATTGGGGGAACTCGGGCACCTTGCCGGTCAACCGCCAGATGGTCGACGCATGATCGGCGTGCGGATGACGTGCCCAGCGATCCTCGACGCAGTGTCCCCATCCGGCCTCCGTGCGTAGCGGACCATTCAGCGCTTCGAGGCAAAGTCTCCATTGCTCGGGCACGGTTCGCGGCGGCTCGGGCAGCGGCGGCAGACCGCCCTGTTTCTCGACGGCCCAAAGGATGGCCTCGCGAAGCGGTTGGCGAGTGACTCGGATCGTCGCGTCGATCTTCGTTCCTCCAAGAGCCATGCGGTGGTCGGCGGTGCCGTCGAAGAAGTTGGGCGTGGCGAAAGTCGGCTGCAATTGCATGTCGCTCCAGGTCATCGCCACGGAAGCCCGATCGGTGACAAACGCCGTCAAGGGCATCGTCAGCTTCATCGGGTCGGGAGCGAACCGCAGGTGTTCGGCCGTCTCGACGTCGATCTTCGTCGAACTCCGCTCGCCCTTGCCGAGATACTCCAGGCCGGCCAATAGCCCTTGTTCCAGCGACCCGACGGCGCGAACCACCGGCCCCTCGCATGGTTTCTCCGAGGTGATGGCAACCGAGATTTCGTCCCCGGCGGTGGTCAGTTCGAGCGTCACTCCGTCACCCTGAAACTTCACCGACGCACCCCGCTCGACCAGCTTCAGCGCCGGTACGTCGCCCTGGCCGTGCATCAGCGGAGCCAGCACGGCCGCCAACTGGCCGTCGCGCCGCACGCGGGCCATCGAACCGTCGGGAGCAACCTGCAACGTAAACTCGCCCAAGGGAAGCACGATCCAGTCGGCCTCGGCTTGGACATTGTGGGCAAAGACCGTTCGTCGCACGGGAGCAAGGCCGGCCGCTTGCAGTTCGATCGCGACCTTCTCCAACGGCGTCGTGCCACGCAATGGTTGCTCGATCCTGACCGTCGCCTCGGCACCGATCCGATGGCTCCGGCCGAAGGCGTCACACTCGATCGGCTCCTTGCCGTCGTTTCTCACGACCAGACGGACGCGGTCACCGGTGGTGGTTACGTGCTGGATGTACAGCGGATGAGGTTGCTCGTGTACCAGCCGCATCCAATCGATTTCGACGCTGCCGGCCGTTTGCCCGGGATCGATGCGCAGGTTCGACAATCGGCCGTCGACCGGGAACCGCACGGAGACTTCGTGCCACTGGCGGTCGTGTTGCAGGCGGAAGCCGCTCGCTTTGTCTTCACCACGATGCGGCGATCGGTCGGAGGTCCAGTAAACGGTTCCCGGCCCGGAGGCTTGGCAGCGGATTCTCATGGTCAGCCGGAGAGGACCGCCGGGCAGGTCGAGCGACTGGTGAAAGAAGGGATCGTCGCCCGTACAACGGACCACGAGCGAGCCCGCCGCGGCGGACACTCGGCAGTTGTTCTGAGCGATCCATCCCTGGTGATCGTCGTCAAAAGTCCACTCGTGGATCGGTTCGACGAGCACTTCGCGCGGGACGGGGTTGATCTGGGCGGTTTCGGCGTCGGCCAGGCAGGCGGACGTCAGCAGCAGCGCGATCCAATGCACGATGGGTCTCCAGGTGTTTCAAAACGGGTGTGGCTTGGGCGGCTTCCCATCGCGGCCTCGCTTTGCTCGGCCGCAACCGAAGTAGCATGGGCCCCCGGCCCGTGAGAGGCGGGAACACGGGCCGGGGGCCCATGCCACGGACAAGCTCCATTGTTCCCCGGAGCAAGACCGCGTGTCAAGTTGCCAAAACCCCCACCCTTGCCGGGAGAGAGTGTGACAGGGTACGATGGTAGCGTGGAATGCCCGCTTTAACAGTCGACCGTTTGATACCCCCCGGAGCGACCACCATGCCGCACCGCAATCTCGCCACCATGTTCGTCGTCAGCATCCTCTCGCTGATGTGCTATCTGAAGGTCGAGACCAACCGTTACGGGCGGATCCTCGGCCACGTCATGGACCAGATCGAGAAGCGGGCACTGGAACCGGTCGACAAGGAGCAGCTTTTCGAGGCGGCCATGCGGGGTATGATGACGGAGTTGGACGAATACTCCGCGTATATCCCGCCGAAGCGACTCAAGCAGTTCAACGAAGACCTGGACCAGGAGTTCGGCGGTGTCGGCATCGAGGTCGCGCTCGACCCCACGACGAAGCAGCTTACGGTGGTCCGCCCGCTGGTCGGCGCGCCGGCCTACCGTGAGGGTATTCGCACGGGTGATACGATCCTCAGTATCGACGGCTACAGCACCCACGCGCTTTCGCTTACCGATACGGTCAACCGGATGCGAGGTAAGCCGGGCGACCCGGTCGTGCTGAGTGTCTTGCACCGGGGTGAGGAAGAACCGGTCGAGATCACGATCGCCCGGGCGGTGATCAAGGTCGACACGGTGATGGGCGATACGCGTAACGAGGACGGTTCGTGGAATTTCTTCCTCGAAGGACACGACAAGATCGGATACGTGCGAATACGCTCCTTTGCCGACCGCACCGCCGGCGAATTGAAGGAGACCCTGGATGGGCTCGTCGAGCATCGCATGAAGGGACTGATTCTCGATCTGCGGCACAATCCGGGCGGGCTGCTCGGCGCGGCCACGGAAATCTGCGATATGTTCGTCGATTCGGGAGTGATCGTTACCATCCGGCATCGCGACGGATCGATCAGCGCCGAGTACACGGCCGGCTCCAACGGCACCTATCCCGAGTTTCCCATGGCCGTGCTCGTCGACCACCGCAGTGCCAGTGCCAGCGAGATTGTGGCCGCCTGCTTGCAGGACTACAGCCGGGCGGTGATCGTCGGCCAGCGTACCTGGGGGAAGGGCACGGTCCAGGAAGTCATTCCCCTGGAATCCCGCCACGGTGCGCTGAAGCTCACCTTCGCCAGCTATTGGCGCCCCAGCGAAAAGAACATCCATCGCATGCGCGACGCCGACGGCAAACCGGTCGGCGAAGACGAAGC
Organism: uncultured Planctomycetaceae bacterium; assembly: GCA_964444795.1. GTDB lineage: Bacteria > Planctomycetota > Planctomycetia > Pirellulales > Thermoguttaceae > JABMRP01. The sequence goes on along the minus strand of CAYUIQ010000073.1, from coordinate 16,703 downwards.
CTGGGGCGTGTCGCCCGACGAAGGGTATGAAGTCGTCGTCGAGGGCGACGATCTGATCGAACTGATGAACCAACGCCAACGGCGCGACGCCGACGAAGACGAGCCCGGCGAAGGCGACAAACCCTACCTCGATCCGCAGTTGAAAAAGGCGATGGAGTGCGTCCGGGGCGAGATCGAGCAGCTTTACCGGTCAAGCGGTTCCAGATCGGTATCCAGCCGCACGGCAACGGCCCGCCAAACGTCGTTCGCGCCCTCGGCCGGCGGGGGTGTGCGGTAGAAGGTGAAGTACCACGCCAGGGGATAGTCCTCGCACTTGTACAAGTACTTGATCAGCACGACGTCGGTGCCGACGTGCTTGGCGTCGATTCGCTCGGCCGCCCGGAACGCGCCGTACCGGTCTTTCAAAGCGTCGGTCTTTTCGATCAATCGCTTCAGCGCCTCCTCCTGCTGGCGAAGCGCGCTGCCCGCCAGCAGTTCGTCGAATGCCTCACCCGTCTGACCTTTCGACACGCCTTGGAGAAAATGATTGACGCGCGTGTCCAAGTCGGCCACCACCGGGTCGTCGATCGTCTCCTCCTCTTGAGCCCACGCGCTGGAGCCCGACGTCCATACCGACAGCACTACCACCAAGCCGGCGACAAGCGATCGCGTGACAAGCATAATACCTCCTCGATTTCAGTCCTTGACGTCCGTCGCGGGCGACGGGCGGATGAGCCGGCGGATTTCCGCGGCCAGAAAAAACGAACCGGTGACACAGATCAGATCCTCGGCGTTGGCCTCGGATTGGACCCGGCGCCACGCCCCGTCCACGTCGGCAAACACCGCATAGCGGCGGCCGGTCAACTCCATCGCCACCGACTGGAGTTCTTCCGGCGGTACGGCCCGGGGATTGCTCGCGTAGCGCGTGAGCACGACTTCGTCGAACGACTCGGTCACCCGGCGGAGCATCCCGCGGAAATCCTTCTCCTGGGAAGTGGCGAACAGGGCCAGTCGCCGTTGGACCGAGAAGCTCTCCGCCAGCACGGTCGCCAGCGCGTCGATCGAGGCGACGTTGTGGGCCGCGTCGACGATGATCGCCGGACGCCGGGCGAGCACTTCCGCCCTGGCCGGTAATTTGGCCGCCAAAAGTCCCTCGCGTACGGCCTCGTCGGAGATGGTCCATCCGTCGCGCCGCAGTTGCATGAGCGTGGCCACCGCCACGGCCGCGTTGGCCGCCTGATGGGTTCCCAGCAGGGGCAGCGGAAGATCCTGCAGATCGTTCTCCCCCGCAGTGTTCGGAAAACGCACGTCAACCGTTCCCCATGAATCGGCGCATTCCAGATGGCGGGGGGGTGTATATTCAAACGTGAAATCGGTGCCGCGCTCGATCAGCGGGCTACCCAGCCGGCGGCAGACGCCGCGAATCACGTCGCGCGGTCCCGGCTCGACCACGCCGCTGACCAGCGGCACGCCCTGTTTGACGATCCCCGCCTTCTCCGCGGCGATCAACTCCAGCGTGTCGCCCAACTGGGCCATGTGATCGTAACTGATGCTGGTGATCACCGAAACACGCGGCCGGCACGCGTTGGTCGAATCGAGGCGTCCACCCAGCCCGACTTCCAATACCGCGGCGTCGGTCCCGCGTCGGGCGAAGTGGAGCAAGGCCATGGCCGTGGTCATCTCAAAGTAGGTGGGTCCCGAGTCGTCCGGATCGCTCGACGCGGCCTCGCGATCCATCTCCTCGACCACCGGCGCGATCCGATCGACCAACTCGACCAGTTCGGCGGCAGAGCAGGGCCTGCCTTCCACGGCAATCCGCTCCTCGAGGCGATCGAGATGGGGCGAGGTAAACCATCCCGCGCGATACCCGGCGGCCGAAAGCACGGCGCCGATCATCACGGCCGTGGATCCCTTGCCCTTGGTCCCCGCCACGTGGACGATGGCCAACTCGCGATCCGGAGATCCCAACCGCTGCAAGAGCCGGCGCATACGCTGGAGCTTGAATTGCCGCTCGCCGTAGGGCACGTGGAGCATCCGCTCGTAGTCGATGCGGTCGGTCAGAAAGGCAACGGCCTCGTCGCGGCGACGGCGTTGGGTTTGGGGCTGGATCGGTGAATCGGCCATTTCCGTGTTCCGGAGGATTGAGGACGCAACTTCTCGTTGGGTGCCACGGCACCCATTTCATCACTTTACTCGCTGGAAAGTGCCTTGTCGTGGGGTGACCCCTGCGAGCGGACCAGTTGCCGACGGACACCGCACCACCCGAAGGTGGGTCGAGCCGCTTGAAAGCCCCCTCGATTCGGCTTACACTGGAGGATTCGTTCACCCGTCGGAAAGGGCCGAACCGGACCGAACCCGGCGTCGTATCGTATAAAGGCAATTTTCTCAATCGGGCCAGCATTATCGCGCCACCATGAGGACATCCATGGATTCCGACGTAGTTGTCGAAACCAGAAACCTGACCAAAGTCTATCGCGATTTCTGGGGCCGGCAAAAGGTGCGGGCGCTGAAGGCGTTGGATTTGGAGGTTCGCCGGGGGGAGATCTTCGGGCTGCTGGGGCCCAACGGGTCGGGCAAAACGACCACCATGAAACTCCTCCTGGGGCTGCTCTTTCCCACCAGCGGCCAGGCCTTGGTCTTCAACCAGGAAGCGACCAACGTCACCAAGAACGAGCGGCTCGGATATCTGCCCGAAGAATCGTACCTCTACCGCTTCCTCAACGCCGAGGAAACACTCGATTTCTACGGCCGGCTTTTCAGCATCCCCTCGAAGGTGCGGCGGACGCGAACGGCCGATCTGATCGACATGGTCGGGCTCACCTGGGCGAAACGGCGCCCCTTGAAGGAGTACTCCAAGGGCATGACCCGGCGGATCGGCCTGGCGCAGGCCCTGATCAACGACCCCGATTTGATCCTCCTCGACGAACCGACGACCGGCTTGGATCCGATCGGCACGCGGGAGATGAAGGACATGATCCTCAAGCTCCGCGATCAGGGCAAGACGGTGCTGATGTGCAGCCACCTGCTGGCCGACGTGCAAGATATCTGCGACCGGATCGCCATCCTCTACCAGGGCGAACTCAAGGAGTTGGGCCGGGTCGACAGCCTGCTGAAAGTGCGCGACGCCACGGAGATTCTCGCCGAGGGGCTCGACTCCGAAGCGCAAGAGGAAATCAAGGAGGTGATCCAGCGGCACGGCGGGAAACTGCTCTCGATGGACAACCCGACCACGACGCTCGACGAGTTCTTCTTGAAGATTATCCGCCAGAGTGAAGAACATCCGGGACGGCGTGTGCGGGGAGGGTCCTAGATCATGGTTGTCGAGACGGAAATTCCCCGCTTCCTGTCATGGCTATCCGACGGTCTGCTTGGGTGGCTGATCGCCGTGGCCATCGTGATCGCCGCGGCTGGGGCGGTCATGACCTTCGTGTCGATCATGCGACACGGGTTGAAACCGGCCCCCGGGCGCGTCTGGCGGCTTCTGCTGAGCGTTGGCGCCGACGTTGTGCAAATCTCCCCGCGCCGGGTTTTGACGCTGGGATGGCTGGCGGTCAAGGAGTCGTTGCGCCGCCGCGTCGTCGTCGTCTTCATCGTGTTCTTCGTGATTACGTCCTTTGCCGGCTGGTTCCTCGACCCGGGAAGCGACTATCCGGCGCGGCTTTATTTGAGCTTCGTGCTCACCACGACCAGCTACCTGGTGCTCCCGCTGGCGCTGTTCTTAAGCGCCTTCAGTCTGCCGGCCGATATTCGCAACCGCACGCTGCATACGATCGTGACCAAGCCGGTTCGGCCCAGCGAAGTCGTATTGGGCCGTATCGTCGGGTTCGTGGCCGTCGCCTCGGCACTGCTGGTGATCATGGGATTGGTCAGCTACGTCTTCGTCACCCGCGGGCTGACGCACACGCACGAGTTGACCACCGACGACGTCGAGCAGGCGGCGAGCCAAACCGGGGGTGACACCTCAGGCCCGGTGCGCGTACTCACCAGCCGCGAACACAATCATCAACACGAGATCCTGGTCTACGATCCGATGTTCGACCCACGGGTCCGCGTCGACCCGGAAACCGGCGAGATCCTTCGCCTCAACCCGGAAACCGGCGAATTCATCGAGCGCGTTCCACCTCCCGAAGACGAAGTCCTGGAGACGGCTCTGCAGCAGGGCCACAAGCACCGGGTTACGGTTACCACCGATATTACCGAGAAGAGCTACGAGTTCGGCCCGCCGCAAGACATGCTGGTCGCGCGGGTGCCCGTTTACGGAAAACTGCGATTTCTGGACCGCCGGGGGTATCCGGCCGAAAAAGGAATCAACGTCGGCGACGAATGGAACTATCGTTCGTACATTGAAGGCCGAACCGGGGCCCGGGCCATCTGGACCTTCGAGGGTATTTCGGAGGACACGTTCCCCGGCGGCGGGCTGCCGTTGGAGATGACCCTTGCCGTGTTTCGCAGCCATAAGGGGAAGATCGACCAGGGAATCGGTGGAAGCCTGGTGTTCGAGAATCCCGATTCGGGGGTCCGTAGCGAACAGATCCCCTTCACCGCCAAGGAGTTCAAGACCGATAAGCGATTCATCCCGCGGACGTTGAAAAGGGCCGCCTCCGAAGGGGAGGATTCCGGTGCGGGGGGAACGGAAATCGACTTGTTCGACGACCTGGTCACCGAGGATGGGAGGGTGGAAATCCACCTGCGGTGTGTCGATCGCCAGCAGTGCTTCGGCGTGGCCCAGGCCGATCTGTATCTCCGGGCGCGAGACGCCTCGTTCGCGGCCAATTTCGCCAAAGGCTATTTCGGTATCTGGCTTCAAGTCGTGCTGGTCATCGTCTTCGGCGTTACTTTCAGCACATTCTTGAGCGAGCCGGTGGCGATGATCGCCACGACGGGGATGGTGATCGGGGGGCTGTTCCGCGAGTTTATGATCAAACTGGCGGCCAACGAGATCCCCGGCGGAGGGCCCATCGAGGCGCTGATCCGTCTGGTGACCCAGCAGAACGTCGTCTCCGAGATGGAGCCGGGGTTGCGGACCGACGTGGCGAAAATGATCGACGGCGCCCTGCTGAAGTGTTTGGACGTCTTGATCCGGATCGTTCCCGATTTCGGACAATTTGGCTATGCCGACTATGTGGCTTACGGTTTCGATATCTCCGCCAACATGCTGGCGATTCGCGTGTTGACCGCGCTGGGATATTTCTTGCCGGTATTTCTTGCCGGTTGCCTCTTCCTCAAAGTACGCGAGGTGGCCCGATGAACCCGCGCAATCCGCTGGCCAAGAAAATACCCTATGTGGTGGCCATTGTCGTGTTGCTGTTTCCTTTGTTTCTGCTTAGCCAGCCGTCGTCGAAACCGGCCCCGGGAGAACCGGAGAATCCTGGCGGTGTCCTGGCCGAGCTTCGCAAGGAGAACCGGCTCACCCACGCCGAATTAGGCACCATCGACCCGACCAGCGAGACCCTCAAGCTGGCCTCGCTGGGGATGCGCGGCGTGGCGGTCAATATCCTCTGGCACAAAGCCAACGAATACAAGAAGACCAAGGACTGGACGAACCTCAAGGCGACGGTCAACCAGATCATCAACCTGCAGCCGCACTACATCGGCGTCTGGAGATTCCAGGCGTGGAACCTGTCGTACAACGTCTCCGCCGAGTTCGACGATTACCGCGACCGCTTTCATTGGGTCATTCGCGGCATCGAATTCCTCCAGGAGGGGATCCGCAAGAACGACCGCACGCCGCGGCTTCATTGGGAAGTTGGGTGGTTCGTTTCGCAGAAAATCGGCCGCTCCGACGAGAAGAAGGAGTTTCGCCAGTTGTTCAAGAGCGATATCTGCGACGATTTCCACGAATCCCTGCCGCATACGATGCGCGACCCGTCACGCGACAATTGGCTGATCGGCAAGAACTGGTTCCGCAGCGTCGAGGACATGGTCGATCGCAAAGTCGGAAACATGGGCGGCCTAAGCGCGCTCCTCTATCGCTCCGACGCCCCCATGTGCCAGATCCACTACGCCGACAACCTCGAGAAGGACGGCATCTTCGGCGAGTTGGCCGAGATGGCCTGGATCAAGGCCAGCGAGGATTGGGAGAAGTACGGCAAGTTCCCCCTCTACTCAAGCCTCGTCGAGGGCAATGTCTACCTCGCCCAGCAGGAGGAGTATGAAGCCCGCGTCCAAGACGCCACCGCCAAGCTGGACGCCCTGGTCGGGGAAGACGAGTTCGCTACGGATCTCCGCAACCGGGTCCGCGGACAACGCGTCGTTGATCTGGCCAAGGAAGCACGCGAGGCCTGGGAACTCGGCGAAGCCGACCGGACCGACGAGCAGAAGAAGTTGGCCGCCGAAATCGAGCCCAAGCTCCAGCGCCCCGTCACCCTGCGCGATACCATTCGCCAACAGCGCATCGAGTCGCTGCCCAAGAAGGAGCGCGAAGCCCTGGAGATGGACGTCAGCGACCGGAGCTCCGAACAGCACCTGCTGGTTTCCAACGCGCGGGGTAAGATCAACGTGACCCATCGCGACGTGCTTGGCAAGCTCAAAGGCGCCGACCGGCAAGAAGGCCGCGAACTGGCCGAGCAGGCCGAAGCCGACGAGAAAATGGTCACCGCCATCCGCCGCAACCGGCAGATCGTCAATTTCAAATACTGGCGGCAACGCGTTGCCACCGAGCAGACCAAGGAAATGCGCGACGCCCGTCGGCAAATCTACGAAGCCGATCAGTTGCTCCGCAAGGGCAGCGTGCTCAAGGCAGTCGCCGGGTATGAAGAAGGGTTCAAGACCTGGCGCGTCGTCTTCACCAATCACCCCGGCCTGCTGGACGTCAAGCTCGAGTGCGAGGAACTCGTCGAAGTCATCAACCGCTACGAACGGGCCCTGAAGCAGGACAACCGTCAGCTTCCCGACGACTTCGTCCTCCAAGACGTCCTCGACCGTTACGGCAAGCACCAGAAGGAAGAAGAAGAAAAGCCCAAGCAACGCGGCTCGCAAGAATTGACCGAACGCCCGACGTAAGGGTGGCGTGTGCTATCGGCTCCCTCCGCACGCCACCGTCGGGCTTGGCCCCATGCATGAGCCGGACGACATCCAGTCGTTTGGTGCATGCCTTTTCGATGTCCCGGCTGGAGTATATTCCATCGGTGAGACAATAAAGGATGAGTGTCGCAATGACGCGCGGCCGATAGGGAGGTTGTCCACGCCGATTGGGATATTCCGCTTCCCAGGGATGCCAATCGAACGACTTCAGCAGATCCCCGAAGACGCGAACATTTGCTTCGGGCTCGATCATTTCATCGAGTGTCGCGTCGATCAGAACATGCTGCCGCCGATCCCAGGGGGCGTTCGCCAGTAGTCGGAATTCATCACAACGTCGCCTCCTTCACGAGTTGCGTCCAATATATCGCACCCCCTCGAACAGGCGGCCCTCAAGCCACTAGAATAAATCGACAGGCCCCAAGCACCACGGTGGCGTGCAGTGGGAACTCGCGACGCACGCGGATCCAACTCAATCACCCTCCGGCGCAAACCACACCGGGCTGCTCCAGGCGATCTCTTCGTCTTCCTGCAGCACGCGCACATAATAATAGCTGCGGCCCTCCAGCGGGCGGCGATCGAAGAACGTGAGTTCCGTCTGACGGCCTTTCGGTGAGTGGGTGTGGATGAAGCGGTTGTTGCGGCAGATTTCGATCCGGCGGATGTCGCCCGGGCAGCGGGCCGTGATCTTGATCTCGACCGACTTGCCCGCCGCCGCGGGTAGCTTCTCGCCCATCAGATGGCCGTCGACCCGGACGTCGAGAAACATCTTTGCCGCCGTCGTACCGTAACAATGCCGCGAGCGGAGCGCTTCGAGAATCGATTCTCGCGTGAGATCCGGCGCGAAGACACACGCCTTGCCGTATCCGCCGCCGTGGTCGGGGCTGGCGATCACGCCGATGACGATCCCCCGGGCCCAGGCGTCTTGAATGAAATACCCCTGCGGCGTGGTCCGCTTCGCCTCGCGAGGCGCGCCCTTGTATTCGTAGGAACCGCGGGTCTGGAAGATTTCGGCCACCGGCTGGGCCTTCTCGTCGGTGTAATTCCAATCGGTCGGCACATTGCCCGTGTCGGCGATCTGGTGCGGGATCTGCACGAAGTTGGCGTTGAGCTTGCGCAGATCTTCCCAGACGTCGGCCGGCGTCTGCCGATTCCGTGCGTTCCACCAGCGGGGGAAATACGAATCGGCGAGGATCAAGTTGCGATGCCCGTAGAACCCGAACGGATGCTTCTCGCTGTATTCCTCGAACGTCGACGTCCACTCCTCGCCCAGGAACGTGAGGAAGCGGTCGGGATCGTCGTTGACCCGGGCCTGCTTGGCCGTGTAGTTCCAGAGGTACGGGTTGAGGTTGTAGCCGTGGTCGGTGGCGCAGGCGAAGTCGTGGCGGGCGATGTCGCGCATGTGCTGGTAGCTCTCGTCGATCGACTGGTCGCCCAACCGATTGCATACCGACAGATCGGTATGCTCGTGCAGGTCGCCGTAGAAGAGTTTTAGCGTGCGGCCCTGATATTCGATCGTGGGCGTCGGTGTGTCTTCACCGCGAGCCACGCGCAGCTCGCCCGCCTCGAACGGTTCGTCGGGTTCAACCAGCGGTTCCAGTTGCATCGCGGTGACCTGTCGAGCGGCGTCGGATTTCATCGAAGCCACGAAGATGTTGCTCGTGGCCGTGTCGGTCAAGTCGAGATCGCTCCAGGACTGGGGCATGTCGTCGGCCTGAAACGCAACGATCGGCCGGCCGTCGACCAGCGCCAGGCACGGGCGGCGGTCCATTCCCTTGGCGATCGAGACGGCCTCGGCCGCTTGCCACCGGTCGCCGAGAAAGCAGGTGAGATACGTATCCCAGCCGGCCCGCGGCAAACGCGGTCGCAGATGCGCCACCCAAAGCCGACCGCTGGCGTCGAACACGGCCGAAGGCGCTTCGCAGCGACCCTCCAACGGACAGGCACCTTCGATCCGCGGAGCGAGCAACCCTTGCGGCGTGACCTGCGCCAAGATCAAACTGCGGCTGTTCGTTCGACCGATGTTGTACCGCTCGACCAGGGCGTGCTCGTAAAGGATCCACAGTTGATCGTCCCGGGCGACAAGCAGCGGATGGCGGTCCACGGCCGGCGCTCTGGTCAGGCGATGAGCCTGCGTCCACGTCCCGTCGGGTGCCCGCGGCCGCATGTAGACGTCGTAGTTGTTCTGCCAGAAACAGTGCCAAGCGACGCACACCCGGCCGCCCGGCAGCGCCGCAATCGACGGGTCGTAAGAGGAAATGCCCCTTGGACTGATGGGCACCGCGTCGCCGGCGCGATCGTCGGCGACCGAGGTGGCGAAGATCTGCCGACATCCGTTGCGATTGGATTCCCAGGCGACCCACAGCGTACCGTCGCGCCATGCGGCCGCCGGCTTGACGTCGACCGCCTCGTGCGAACTGACGGCCACCGCTTCCCGCGGCCCGTTGGCATCACAGGAGACCGCCTGGATATCCCAGTTTCCGTCGTTCTCGGCGGCATAGAGAAGAACGGCGTCTGGCCCGGCCGAGACGAGCGTAGGGCCAAGCACGTACGTCCCCTCACCGCCGGCAACCTGCCACGTCCCGGACTCGACGAAGCGATCGCCCTCGAGACGCAGCCGGGCCAGTTGCAGGGAATCGACCCCGTCGCGGAAGCTGTTCCAGGCGACGTAGAGGGAACCGTCGCCGGCTCGGGCCATGGCCGGCGTATCGTTGAATCCCTTGCCGGTGGAAACCAAATGCAGCGGGGGCATGGCCGTCTCGTATAAGGCGACGTCGTCGATCCAGATCTGCCCGGCCGGTGCGCCGTGGGAAGAGGGGGCGACGATTTGCAGTTCGAGCATGCCGTCGGCCGCCACTGTGATCGGCACCGTGTATCGCTGCCATTGCCGGGGCACTTTCTCCCAAGTGGCCGCCATCATCCGCGCCTTGCTACCCGGCGGAGTCATGCACAGGACGAGCGTCCTGCGGTTGGTAGATCGGGGCCAAATCTCGAATTGGTATCGATTGCCCATGCGAACGGGTACTCGACGGCGGATGATTCGGGCACGGTCGGGCGCGTCGACCTCGCCGGTCACGCAAGCCTTGCCCGAGTGGGCCTCGGCCGCCTCGCGCACCAGGGTGTGGCCCGGATCGGGCAGCCATTTGAACAGGCCGTCCTCGAAACCGCCGTTGGACAGCAGGTTCACCGGTTCGGCACCGCCGGCCGATCCGCCAAGTAGCAGAACCACCGCGACCAGCCCGACCATTACCGCCTTGCTCATAAACGCCATCGATCCGTCCTCCCGGGAAATGCGAATGTACAGAAAGCATTGTGGCCCAATCGCCGGTCCGCCACAAGAGCGGGACTATTTCCACATGGTAACCCGAAGCGTCAGCGAGGAAATCCTTCTCCTTTTCCTCGCTTACGCTTCGGGTTACTATCGCCCGAAAATGGCCCGGGCTACTCCACCAACTCGACGATCACCCGCTCCAGTCCGCGGACAACCCGGGCGGTGCGATCGAAGTCGATCCGGTCGGCCGTGTCGGTCGGCTCGTGATAGTGGGGGTAGCGGAACATGGCCGTATCGGTGAGCATCACCGCCGGGTAGCCTTCCTCGAAAAACGACCAGTGGTCGGAGAAGCCGACACCGGGCACCATCGCCGGCAGCGCGGCGCCTTCGGACGGAAACGGTTCGTGCTGGCGAAACGTGGCGATCACCCGACGGACCAGCGAGCGCGAGCCGAGGTTGCCCACAAACGCGATGAAGTTGCCCTGCGAAGGATACAGCGATCCAAACGGCAACGGATAATTCTGACTGCCGGGCGTGTCGTCGTAGTAGCCGATCGTCTCCAGGCAGAGCATCGCGGTAATGTTCTCTTTGCGGTCCTTGCACCGCCGGGCGTAGACCCGCGAGCCCATCGCCTCGGTATGGAAATAGGGCGGTTCCTCGTTGACGAAGGCGACGAAGCGAAGCGTGTGCTGGGGCTTCTGACCGGAAAACGCCCGCGACAGCGCCAGCAAGGCGGCCACGCCGGTTCCGTTGTCGTTGGCCCCGGGCGTGCCGATCACCGAATCGTAGTGGGCTCCGACGACGACAATTTCTTCCGGCTCAGTCGTACCGCGGAGTTCGATTTCGAGGTTGCAGCACGTGCGGTCTTCCACGTCGTATTCCTGACGCCGCACTTCGTACCCGGCTACCGTCCACTCGGCCTCGATCCAGTCGGCCGTCTGGTCCAGCTCCTTCGGATAGTGCGGTACGTTTCGCTCGCCGATCTCCTCGGCCAGATGCACGACGTCGCCGCACAGCGCGTCGGCGAGTTGGGCCAGGCCATCGTCCGCCTCGGGCAACGGGCCGCGATGACTTTTCCCCGGCATACCGATCATGGCGCCCTCCCGGGAATTCCTGATGAACCAGAACTTCCACCCATGATTGTACAAGGCGGGCTACCCATCGGCTAGGGGATCGCGTGGCTCGGTTCCAGGGACAAACCGGTCGTCTGTCGCGCCCTGTTCGATGGGTGCCACGGACATCTTGCCGGTTGCGGGAATCCGTCCGTTTTCCCATGCTACGGAAACGGGCGTCCTTATGACCGCCAGATTCACGACGCGCTGCATGACCTTGGATTCAAGATCAGCTACGACACCTGTGGCGGCACCCGGGGGCTGGAGGAACCGATCGTGGCCACCGACGGCACGGCCGAGCAGATCCGGGCCAAGATGCATGAGCTGTTCGAGAAAGTCGGTTCGGGCGGCGGTTACATCCGCGCGTTGTCCGATCACTTCTTCGAGACACCCTCGGAGAATCTCCAGGTCTTCGCCGATGCGGCGTGGGAGTGCGTGTATTGAGCGCGCCTCGCCCGGCGTTGGCGGGGCACGGCGTGTCCGGCAACGGCCCATTTGTCCGGTTGCCGCGGACGGGTAGGCAAGGGTATACTGCATCGGAACAAGGGACCCCGGGCGCCCAACGCAAAGGGAATTTCGAGGTGACAGAACTCAGGGTATTGCTGGTGGACGACGAGAAGGAATTCGTCACGACCCTGGCCGATCGTCTGCGAATGCGGGACCTCGATGTCTGTATTGCCCACAACGGGGAAGAGGCCCTGGCGGTCGCCGAGGCGGAGAATCCCGACGTCGTCGTGCTGGACCGCAAGATGCCCGGGCTCGGCGGCATGGAAACTCTCAAGCTTTTGAAGAGATCCTGGCCGGATCTGGAAGTCATCATCCTCACCGGCCATGGAGGCCAGAAGGACGAGAAGGTGGCGCTCGATCTCGGGGCGTTCGACTACTTGAGAAAACCGGCCGATCTTCACGAACTCTTGCCGCGATTGAAAATGGCCTCGAAGCAGAGATGGGAAAAGCGGAAAGCGGCGATGGGTTCATCCACCGGGAAACAGAAGGACAAGCAATGACTTCCGAGTCGGCCGACAAGGCCTCCAACTCGACGGGAAAGGAAGTTGCCGGGAAGAAAGTTCCCGCTCGTTACCAACGGCTCTGGATTTACGCGGTGCTCTTCACCGCCATGGTCTCCCTGGTTCCCGTGGTTATCCTGACGCTGGTCAACGCATACCAATACGACCGGATGGTCGAGGCCGAGGCCGTGCATTCCGTGAGCCAGACCCTCGCCGATGCGCGCTGGACCCTGGAAGATCTTCTTCACCAACGAGAAGACGCCTTGTCGAAGATCGCCCGCGAGCAACCGTACACCCAACTCCGCGATGCCGAGGAATTGAATCGTGTGTTGCTCCAAGCGAGCGAGTCGTTCGACGGCCTGGCCCGTCTTGCCGTCATTGATGCCGACGGCACCCGGCAATCTCATGCCGGCGGTGACGAAGAGGCGATCTACAAACCGGCCGGGCAGCAGTGGTTCCAAGACGCCAAGCTGCGTGGCGCGGGCATCGGGGAACTCACCCTACAGCAAGACGGTGTCGCCCGTTTCGTTGTCGCCGTCAGGAAGAACCGGCGGGATGACGCCGGTTTCTTTGTCCTGGCGGCAACGGTGGATGCCGAGACGCTCGGCGAGCCTCTTGCCGCTCTAAGGCTCCAACTCGGCCCGTCGAGCGATATCTTCCTGGTCACCCGCGACGGCTTGCTGCGGACATCCCCGCGGTTTGGCGAAGATATCTTGGAACGCCAGACGATCGAAGCGCCGCTGGAGTTCGACGCTTACCAAGTTGTCGACATCGTCGGCAAGCGCGGCCACGTGAATGTTCTCGGGCGCGGCCGAATCGGCGATTCGCCGCTGGTGTTCGTCGCCCGGACGTCGCTGGAAGACGTCATGCAAGACCGCACCTATCCCCGGAATCACTCGTTCTGGATCCTCGGAGTCAGCGTCGTTTTCCTCCTCGGGTCGACACTTTGGTTCGCTACCTATTTACTCCGCCGTATTCACGGGGCGGACGAGCAGTTGGCCGAAGTGCTTCACAACGTCGAGTACACCAACCGCATGGCTTCCATCGGAAGGCTCGCCGCCGGCGTGGCGCACGAGATCAACAACCCGCTGTCGATCATCGAGGAAAACGCCGGTCTGTTGACGGATTTGCTCACGCTGACGGACGCTCCGCCGGATCGGGAACGCTTCCTGGCCATCGCCGACTCGGTGCGGAACTCCGTGGTCCGATGCGCCGCCATCACGCACGGGCTGCTCGGTTTCGCCAAGACGATGGAGCCGACGACCACGCCCATCGACCTCCGCGCATTGATCGAGGAGGTGCTGAATTTCGAGAGACGACTGGCCGGCTATCGGAATCTCAACATCACCACCGACATCCCCAAGCCGCTGCCCGCGATCGAGAGCGACCGGGGACAGTTGCAGCAAGTGTTTCTCAATATCCTCACCAATGCCTTCGACGCGGTGGACGACGGCGGTCGCGTCGACATCTCCATGGAATTGCAGGACGAGAACACGATTACCGTGATGATCACGGATAACGGACACGGGATCCCCGAGAAGAACCTGAAACGCATTTTCGAGCCTTTTTTCACCACCAAACTGGAGTACGGAACCGGATTGGGACTCTCCATCACCTATGGTCTGGTGGTAAAGTTGGGCGGCCACATCAACGTCCAAAGCGAAATCGGCAAAGGAAGTACGTTCACCGTACGCCTTCCCGTCAAGAGACAGGCGCAGGATTAGAACAGGGAAACAGCGACCCATGACCGAACGTCAAGACCACCCGGCCCGAAACCACGAACTGCCGTTCTTCGCCCGGATTGCCGCCGGCGTGGGCCACGACATACGAAACGTTTTCGCGATCATCGACCAGTACGCGGGCCTCATGGACGATCTCCTGGCAGCGGCCGAAGAGGCCAATCCGGCGGAAGCGGCGAAGTGGAGAGCGCTTTGCGAGAAGGTGTCGCGTCAGGTGAAAAAGGGAACGGAAATCATGGAGCGGTTTGGCCGGTTCGCTCATGCCGCGGATGAGCGGACGGCCTCCTTCGATCTGGCCGCGCTGTTGGAGAATATCACCGCACTGGCGCAGCGACACGTCGGCCAGGCAGGCTGCCGCTTGGATTGCGAGCTGCCCCCAGAGTCCGTCCCCGTGCGATCGAGTCCCTTTGGCCTGCAATACATCGTCTTTGCCGCTCTCGATCTGTTCCTCGGGTCGCCGGACAAGGGCGAACCGATCGTGATGAGACTTGCCGTCGAGGGAACGGCGGCGACCCTATCGATTACCGGCGGCGCACGGATCGACAATGACTCGTCCGATCAAGTTGCACAGCTCTCCGCGGTCGTTGGCGAGTTGAACGGGAGCGTCGAGATTGTCTCCGGCGAAGGAGTTCTTTCGGTGACGCTGGCGATCCCCATCGAATAGGCTTCACCCGCTCACACGACCCAACGGCCGCGGGGCCGCCCGCTGAGGATCCGCTCCTCGCCGTCGTTCACCGTCGGTACCGTTTCCCGCAATCGTAGCGAGAACGCCGCCGCGGACGGCAAACGCACGGCCAGGGCAACGCGGTATCCGCTGGGCAGATCGAGCTGGATGAACTGCCAGCCGGCCGGCGTGTCCTCGCAGTGGCGATCCATCGAAATGACCGGCGCCCGATCGGGGGCCAGATCGAACGCGAATTGGCGCAAGGGGATCGACAACCCCTTCCCCCTCGCCTTGATGTAGGCTTCTTTGAGCGTCCAGAAATCGAAAAACGTGGCTTGAAGTTCCTCGTCCCCAGTGCGCTCCAGGACGGCTACTTCCGCCGGTGCGAAGAAATGCCGGGCCAATTTTAGCGCCCGGGTGCGGCGCTCGACGGATTCCACGTCGACGCCCAATTCCGCCCGCCGCCCCACCGCGCAAACGACGATGCCGCCGGTGTGCGATAGATTGAAGTGCAGGGAAGGAACCGCCGGCCGCGCAATCGACGGCTTGCCGTAGTCGTTGACCTGAAACACCCAATCGCGAGGGTCGCACGGGGCATACCGCGACAGCACCGTCCGAACCAGCGCCCGGGTGACCAGATACCGATGCCGGTCGCGCTGAAACGCAAACCGCTGCTGTTGCGCGGTCTCCTCGGCGGAGAGCATCTCCCGATAACGGTCCAGCAACCGCGCGTCAACGATCTTGTCTGTGGCAACGTACCACAGATGAACGTCGTTGTCGGCCAAGGTCGGCGCGCCGGCGCTAGGCATCTTCCTTCTCCGGCACCTTCTCCAGCAGTTCAAGCAACACCTGATCGGGATCGATGTTTTCGGCCTGGGCTTCGAAGTTGAGCAGCACCCGATGGCGCAGGGCGGGAAGATACACGCGGCGGACGTCCTCGAAGCCGACGTTGAAGCGACCGTCCAGCAGGGCTCGTACCTTGCCGGCCAAGGCCAGCGCCTGCGCGGCGCGGGGACTAGCGCCCCAACGAACGTATTGGTCGGTGACCGGCATAGCCGCCGGACCGCCGGGATGGGTCGCCGTGACCAGCCGGACCGCGTAATCGCGTACGTGGGGCGCCAGAATGACCTCGCGGACCAGCGATTGCCACTGGAGGATTTCCTCGCCGCTCATCACTTGCTCCGGTTCGGCCGGCGCGCCGCGGGTGGTCCGCTCGACGATCGCCGACAGTTCTTCGCGGCTGGAATATCCGACGTGCAATTTGAAGAAGAACCGGTCCAATTGGGCTTCCGGCAGGGGATAGGTTCCCTCCTGTTCGATCGGGTTCTGCGTGGCCAGCACGAAGAACGGCGGGGCCAACCGGTGGCGCACGCCGGCGGTGGTGACCGTTCCCTCCTGCATGGTCTCCAGCATGGCCGACTGGGTCTTGGGCGTCGCCCGATTGACCTCGTCGGCCAGGCAAATCTGCGTGAAGATGGGCCCTTTCTGGAACTCGAAATGGCGTTTCCCCTCGGCCGATTCCATCACCATGTTGGTACCCAGAATATCGGCGGGCATTAGGTCGGGGGTGAATTGGATTCGCGAGAATTGCAGGTCGAGTGTTTTGGCCAGCGTACGCACCAGCAGCGTTTTTCCCAACCCCGGCACGCCTTCCAACAGGCAATGACCGCCGACAAATAGGCACGTCAGCACGCCGTGGACGATCTCCTCGTGTCCGACGATCACCCGGCCGATCTGCTTGCGCACGCTTTCGTACCGCTGGGCGAACTCGGCCGCCCGTCTTTCCATGTTGTCGCCGATACTCATTCGATGATCCTGTGGGTTGGTGTGTTGGTGCTAAGCTTTGCCGGAAAACCCGTACGATGGCCCTCCGAGGCCGTCGCTGCCAGGGAAACGCGGGGCCTCGACGGC
>CAYUIQ010000072.1:0-35073 GCA_964444795.1 uncultured Planctomycetaceae bacterium | reverse complement strand
GGGCCGAGGCCGCGCGCCTGCGTCTCGGCACGCTCGGCGAGCGGCTTAGCGCGGTGGCCGGTAGTGATACGGGTTGCCCCATGGTAGTTATCCCCTTTTCTCTAAGTTCCCTTGTTTAATCCCCCCGCCTAGTGCGGCGGTAACAGTAGTGGTAACACTCTGCATGGAAACGTCGTGCTTCCCGGGGAATACAGCTTAGAACGGCGGATTGCTGATCCTTTGTGGTCTTGGTTGTGCGGTGGTCGGGTAGGGGTTTGCCGCCGGGTGGGTTCGGGCTTGTCCCGCTTCTATGACCGGTCACCGCACTCCCTGTGGCACTTGGGGCACTTGTGGCAGTTCGCCATATAAATACCCCTACACTCTCTCTCGCCTTTTATACCCCCCGCTAAAACCCCTCTATGGTATTACTTATTACTTACTGCCTATCTGTCCCGTATAGTCTTTTAGAAAGTGTCACAAGTGCCGCAAGTGTCACAGTAGCCCCTTAACCTCATGGCTCACATGCCTTTACAATTGCGGCACTTTCACGAATTTCAGAGGCTAAACCGTCACAAGTGCCACGCTAGAATTTTCTTTCCTCCAGTTTCCTCGCAATTCTTTTTTCTATATCCTGAAACATCTTGCCTTCCGCGTCTGCATGATGGCCGATCCATTGCACGCCACGGGTACCAGTGCCCGGCTGTTTTGCTTTCGGCTTGATTTGGTAGATTCGTTTCTCCGAGGCGAGTTGATGAAGCATACGGGTTACCGCCGTCGTCTTCCTTTTGTCACCCGTCGCTTTGTTGTACCAACGAACCACTATTGGATTCGGGATGAACACGTCATTCCGCTCAGGATCGTAGTCCAACCACCGCAACCGATCCGCGAAGTAGTCTTCAATAATCTCCCCTTCCTCTTGCTCAACGTCAGACTCACCCTGTCGAGATAGGAATAGCTCTTGGCATTGGTTCGGTGACTCAACGCGGGACAGCACGGCCCCTTCCCAATGCGACCACCGCGCAGGACGGTCCAACTTCCGGCCCGGCCCACGAAGGAAGGCGATGAGGTCCCCCAGGATGGCCTCCCGGTTTTGGTCGATGAACGCGTCAATCTCACCCTCCCACGCATCACTATACTTCGGGGTGGCGAGTTTGATTTCCACCACACGTTGGGCAAGGTCGGTTGATAAAGACGCGCCGTTGAGTGTGATGATCCAGGTAAACAGATTCGGCCGGCTAGCGTGGCCGACGTACATTCGATGCCCGTCGATCTGATCGGCAGTAATGAGCGATTCCAGTTCGGCCCAACTGAACCGGGTGGTCTTGACGTTGTCGAGAAGAGCGATTCGCTTCGGCATTGCGTCGGGCGACAGGAATCGCGTCTTGATTTTTGCAATGTCTTCAGATGACGACACCTCAATCGAGCCGCCGTATAGCTGAGCAATCTTCTGGGCTAATGTCGTCTTCCCGCGACCCCGGCCAGCGGTCGCGGTTATCATACAGGCAGGCCGGGCGCCGGGCGGGCCACCCCACAAAGGAGTCGCGAGCATCGCCAATAGAAGTTGGGCATCGAGTTCCGATTCCAGGCTGAAAAACTCGTCAATCAGTCGCCGGACCGTCCGGCCGTCGCCCGGCTTCAGCGAAGGGCAAGCGTAGAAGTGGCCTGGAATCGGCGGTTCATGCGGTGCCTTCTCAATGGCCTCGAACTCCCGGGCCTGCCTCCGCCACTCCCGAAAGAACTGGTCTTGAGGCACGAAGTCGGCCTTCCGGGTCCAGTCCACAATCCCGAAGTTGGCGAACCAGCCAAACAGGGCCGGCGAGTCGGGTAGCCAATGGACGTCGTGGCCGTGGCCGATAAAGAGGGTGCCATTGCACTTTGCCGGCCAGCCACGGAACCGGCCTCGCAGAGTGTTGATGATCTGGGTAAGCGTGGCCGGTGGCGTGCCTTCGCCTTCGGAGTGAGGTGACCAGCCGGCCCGCCCGTTTGTGATGCTCCCGCCTGGATCCTCGGGGAACTCGCCCCGCGATGCCAGGGCGTCGAGTTCGGCGTCAGGGAGTTTGTTCTTTTCCTTTTCCGCCGCTTCGGCTTTCGCGCGGGCAAAGCCGGCTTCCACGAGTGCCAGGTAATCGTCAAACGTCTTCATGCGGGGCTCACCTCCCCGCCGACTTTGGGGTCCGACTCTCGGATCAAGATCCGGACCACCTCGCCTGGGAAGTGCCAGCCGTTCGATTGGATCTCGTATTCCAATCCCAGTACTTCGCAGAATCTGGCGACGGACCGGTGGTCTCGTTCGGTTACATGGTACGGCTCGGACACGAAGCAAGATTCGCCTCGATCGAATGTCTCGCCGTGATGATCGAGCCAGTGTTCGGGCCGACCGTCCGGTGTCGTTTGACAGGCAGCGTGTACAACTGGCAGGTGGTGCTTTGGATACGGACCAGGCCCGAATGCCGCCTCGATTCGACGGATCAGCCAGTCGGGCACCTCGCCTCGATCGACAGGTGTCGGCTTCAGTAATCGCCGGGCGATGGCGATTCGGCGGCGATCTATCTCGATCGCTGGGCTGGAAAGAGCCCTTGCACCCGCCCGCCGTGTCGGGTAGGATTCAGGCGTTGTGGTTAGATTCTGGACTTTTTGTCCACGCCTGCCAGTTGGTCCCTGGTGGGCTTTTTTTGTCGTGGTATTGAACGCAATCATTTTCTTTTCAGTTCATCTCTACTTGCGGTGTGCAGTCGCCTTCTCGTTGTCGGCGAAAGCGGAAGGCTGGTCGCGGTGTTTCGCCAGCGAAAGCTGAAGTTGCCGATAGCAGATCTCTAAGTTGATTTGGACATGCAATATCATCCGGCTTGCACGTTTCACTTGGGGGCCGAGTGGTACAAGGCATGGTTCCGAGTCAGGCATAGCCGACACCAACACCACTTCCCCGTGGCCAAAATGTCTTTCCAGGCTCTCTGCCGTATGCCCACTAATAAATTCCGCGATAGGTCGGATCGTGCCTAGTGCCACCCCTTGCTTTCGCAGCATTTGGATCAAACCGATGACAAGCAATCCAATGAGATCGAGCCTGCCTTCTTTGCCGCCGGCGTATTCCCCGTGCGAAGCAATAGGCACGAGCCCTTTCTCTCGCCATTGTGTGAGAATCTGATAACTGGCGCCCGTGAGTTTGGCCGCGCCGGGTATCGAGACTGTTGATGTTTCCATGGGATTGTCTCCGTTCGGGTGGATGGACTGTCGGGCCTGGTAACTACAGCAGAGCAGATTCCGTGACCCGAGTTCAAGGGAAATAAACAAGCCACCGCTCGAATCGGAGCGATGGCTGGGGGTGATGTTGGGAGAGATGCTCCCGTACCAGGCCGGTCAGTTGTTGGCCGCGGCCGCTGCCTGTTCCTGTTCGGCGGCTAGCTTGTCCACAAAGGCAACGAGGTCAACTCCACGGACGTACTGTCGGCGTCCAATCTTGACCGTTCGCAATCCTTTGCGGCGAGCCGCCCTCATGGCCCACTTACCCAACCTCAACCGACTTTCGACTTCCGCCAGTGTGTAAATCGCGCTCTCGACGATGACGCCCGGCACCTCTGTGGTTTTTCGCACCATGCCCCTAGTCCTCCGATGTTCAGATGGTATCCTCGC
The DNA here is from genome assembly GCA_964444795.1 of uncultured Planctomycetaceae bacterium. Taxonomy (GTDB): domain Bacteria; phylum Planctomycetota; class Planctomycetia; order Pirellulales; family Thermoguttaceae; genus JABMRP01. The sequence continues at coordinate 31,464 of CAYUIQ010000072.1, read as the reverse complement.
TCGACATGGCTTGATTGTCATGGATTCAGCTAGGCCGATTCAAGATTTCTTTTCGGGCCATCCGGAGTGACGAAACAAAAGCGACCGGTCAGGATGCCAATCCCGACCGGCCGCTATGGACCGTTACTGGTTCTGTTACCAAAACCGCCCGTTTTTCGGTGATTCTGGGCTCAATTCAGTTTCGCCAATTGCCGTAACCTCAACTATTCAAACGGTTTCCAAAGCCCCTCCATCTGTTTAGTGGGAATCATAATCCGCGTGTCCGGGGTTCGAGTCCCTGCGTCGCTACTTGATGTAAACTCCTGTGGTGCAATTACTTAACGTCGCAAGATTCGAGTCGTTCGGGGCTTGCGGCGTCTTCCATGGGCCACCTGTTGGCGTGGTTTTTGCGGTAGATCGATGCGGATCGCGGCGAGTTGGAGGTCATATGGGTGGTCATTAGGCGGGATGTGGTCAGTGGGGTGGGCTTGACATTCTTCTGGAAACCTGCGTTTCGGCGCCATCGACTTCTGTGTTCCAGATGACTCGGGCGACCGACGCGCCTCGCGCCGATCTCCGGCGCCGATGGCTCACCCCGCCAAATTGGTTGGGCTGGTCCGATTCCGGCTCCGTTTTCACCGGACACGTTCTACCGTCTGAGGGCGTGTCGGTCTTCAGCTCAACTGACCAGGAACACGCCACCAACGTGTAGACGGCGGGGACCGGCGGCGAGGCTGTCGGGTTAAGCAGTTGCGGGTTGCCCAGGTCGGCCGGCGACCATTCGATGACGTAGAACGGCGTTTCCTCGCTCACCGTGCCTTCAAGGATCGTCGCGCCGCCCAGGGTGATCTGCTTGTCCGGCTCCGCGCCGACGGTCAGCGGCGCCGCCGGGGCTCCGGGCCGAACTGCATGGCGAACACATCCGAGTCACCCTGGTTCGTGTTTCCCTCAAGCGGGCCGAAGGTCATACCGGAAAGGAAAGTGACACCGTCGTCGGCGGTGGCCACGCCCCTGGCCCTATCGCTGCTGGCAGTACCCACCTGGGTGAACCACTGGCGGGTCCCGGTAGGATCGTACTTGGCCAGGAAGATATCCAGGTCGCCCTGGTGCACACTGCCGTCAAAAGGTCCTTCCACTTGCCCCCCCAGGTACACATTTCCGTCAGAGCCCATCGCTACGCCCCAGCCCTGATCGTGCCCGTTGCTGTCTGGGACGGGCGTCGATCCAAACTGTCTCCCCCACAATTGAGTCCCTGACGCGTCAAACTTGGCCAGAAAGACGTCGCGCCCGCCGTTCTTGGGGCCGTACAGTGTGCCCGTGGTGTACCCGGAAAGATAGGCGTTCCCGGCCTCGTCCGTCGCCAAAGAATAACCGTGTTCCGCGTTGTTCGTGCCCCACTGCCGCAACCAGAGGCGGTTGCCGTCTGTATCGTACTTGGCCAAGAAAAGATCACCGTTGGCCAGATAGGCGTTGCCTTCAATGGAGCCCAGCGTGTAGCCCGAAATGAAGACACTCCCCGACCCGTCACATGCAACTGCCCAGGCTTGGTCGATCTCTACCGAGCCGAACAGCCTGGTCCACAATCGGGTGCCGGCCGGGTTGTACTTGCAAATGATGACGTCCGCCGCTCCCCCGCGGGTCTGTCCATGGATGCTGCCCCGAACATAACCCGCAAGATAAACGTTGCCCGAGGTATCCGTGGTGACCGCATAGCCTTCATCGTCCTGGCCTGCCCCGATCTGCCTTGTCCACAGCCAGTCTCCCGTCGGGCCGAATTTCGTCAAAAAGATGTCCCAGTTTCCCGCGTGTGTCTGCCCGTCTAAGGCAGCGCCGGTGTAACCCGTGGCGTAGATGTTTCCCGAAGGATCCGTAGCGACGCCGAATGCAAACTCGCGCTGCGCGGTTCCCCGCTGCCTTCCCCACAGCAGCTTTCCCCCGGTGTCATACTTGGCAACGAACAGGTCATATCGTCCTTGATTCAAGCCGTAGAGACTGCCTCGCGTTCCTCCCGCGATGATGCAGTTGCCTGAAGGGTCCGCCGCCACCGCGTAGCCCTCGTCAAGGTTGCTGGTCCCTACAAGGCGGGTCCAGGTCTTGGAATCTGGCTGGGCGTAAACACAGTCCGCGCTGATCGCCAGAAGACCCAGAACGACGATTTCCTTCATGGGGATGTCTCCTTTCTCGATGAACCCGGCCACTCGGGTTTGACCTTCGCTCCGCGACGCCGCCAAGCCGTAGCGCGTCATTATACCAGCGCCCCTCGTTTCGGGAGGCCTGTAGGGCATGGTGAGGCTGAACTACCCCAAGGCGCGTCGGTGGGGGCGCCCCAGAGCACGAAGAGGCGGTTGACAAATAGTGCGATAGGTAGTCAATCTGACTGCCCCCCCACAGGAGCGGAAGCCTCGCAAGTCAGGACGGCTCGTTCATCCTGTGCGTAGGACATCTACACTTTTGGGGAAGTCGAAAACTGCAGAAGTGTGCAGCATCCCTGCGGATTATGCGGCCCAGACGAATTCGGCCAGCGAGTCTGCACCAAAGTCCGAGTGATGGTCGGAACCGACTCGACGGGCATTTTCGCTGGAGCCAAAGGCGACGCAACCGCATGAGATTACACATGTTACGCAGAGGGGTGCTCCTGTAGTAAAATGACCTTGCCATGATTCCGCACGTTTTCGCGTGATGGTCTCCTTTCTTCCGGTATCTAGTTGATGGAGTAGTCGTCACAGACCGGACAGGACGGTGAGAGTCGGTGCGCAGCCTATCTGGGAGGGTAGCGGGTGTCGTCCAAAGAACGTGAGGAGCAAATCGTTCAACAGATTGCCACGTGTCAGGATCGGCTGTTTGCCTACATCCTGACGCTGGTGCCGCGTCGTGACGTGGCTCGCGACATTCTGCAGGAAACGAATCTCGTGCTCTGGCGGCGGCGAGGCGAATTCACGCTCGGGACCAGCTTCATGGCGTGGGCCTCGAAAGTGGCGTTCTTTCAGGTGCTTGCCTATCGACGCGACAAGGGCCGCGACCGGCATTTGTTCCTCAGCGAGGAACTGATGACCCAACTGGCGAGTGAAGTGCAGGAAGAACAGGACGTTCTGGATGACGGGCGCAGGGCGTTACAGGGATGTCTCGGGAAACTCGCCGAGAAGCAGCGGTGGCTGATCGCCCAGCGATATAGATCGGAGAACTCGATCAAGGTGATTGCGGAGATGACCGGGCAGTCGGCCGGCGCCGTGGCAACGGCCGTTTATCGGATCCGCAATGTACTGCGAGATTGTGTTACCCGCACATTGGCAGCGGAGGGATTGTCATGACGGAAGATCGCAAGCCAAACGGGAAACTCGAACGACTGCTCTTGGATCTGCTCGATGGCGAGTGGACCGCGCACAAGCAAGAGCGACTCGACGAATTACTGCGCGGAGATGCTGCCGCCCGGGCACGGTATCGCGAGCTGATGGCCATGCATGCGATGCTGGACGCTGAATTCAGCGGTTCGCCCAAACTGAGCGACAATGGCGTCAGCGACGATGGCGTCAGGGGAGTGCCAGGCGATCCGCCGCCGCACGTCCGACTCGTTGACCGGGAATCGGCGTCCGACTTATCGAAAGCAGCAAACACACGGGCGAACCGCTGGGTCTTATCGCTCGGCTGGCTAACCGCAGCGACGGTTGCCGCGACCGTTGGCGTGTGGGCGTTCGTCCTAAACAACGGGCATCGCGACGATCGGCGACAGGTCGTAGGAAGCGATTCGAGGGAGAATTCTCGGTCAAACAAGGAGAGTGTCTCTGAAGATATGGCTATCGCGACGGTTGCTCGCGTGATCCGCCCGCAATGGGCAGAGGGTGCGACGGCTGTGCATCCGGGGCAGCCGTTGGAGAAACAGTGGATCAAGCTCGAGTCGGGTATCGTGCAGATCGAGTTTGGAAGTAGCGCCCGCGTGACCCTAGAGGGGCCCGCGCAGTTGCGGCTGGACTCCGAGTCCGAGTGCTTCGTTGGGGCCGGAAGACTCACCGTTCTCGCCCCGCCGGCCGCGGCGAACTTCACGGTGAAGTCCCCGATTGCGGAAGTGGTCGATCTCGGTACCGAGTTTGGCTTGGTCGTGGGTGAGTCAGGAGAGATGGACGTGCACGTTTTGGATGGGCAGGTGGAAGTGGCCATCAAGGGGACCCGCGAAGGAGAGGTTCCACGAAAGAAGCTGGTTGAAGCACAGGCGGCAGCCGTTCGACCGGGGCAGAAGCGGTTCGAAGAAGTTCCTTTTGACGAAACGGTCTTCGAGCCGATACGGGCGGCGACCTTATGGCGCACCCAGCCGCTGAAGATCCAATTCGACTGCGGAAGCCGAGCCGGCGTCTATCACGGAACACAATCACCCGCACACGCGGCCGGCGATATGTATCCGCACGAAACCAATTGGAACCCGTTGGTGGGTGATCAGAGCGGTAGATTCGTTCTGGCGGACGGCAGTGTTTCGTCATATCGAATCGAAGTAGACCTCGGACACGGAAAGAAGGACATCGATTGGAGCGCTGAAGTCGACACGATGACGGGCCCCCAAGGGAACACGCACGGCGTCTTCGATACTGAGATGGGTCGGGACGCTGTCAATCCACCGACTGGTTATGCTTCGGGCTTCGTAGGTTTGCGTCTACGAGGGCTGCCCAAAGGTACATACCGCGTGTACGTGGTGGGGCGAACGTCGCTGGACCATGCCAACTGGGGCAACTACCTCGTCGAGAAGGCACACCTGGCAACCGTCGGTGTGGACCTCACAGGCGGCGACGCCTCGCCATTGACCGTGGCGCCGCTCGACGATCCGAACGCGGAGAAGTGGGTTGCCGGCCAGACGCACGTGGTAACCGACGTCGACGTCAGCGGTCCCGACCAATACCTAACGATCATTACAAGCAAGGACCGAGAGAACTCACCCACCCCTGCCGGAGGCCGAGCCGTGATCCTCGGCGTTCAGATTCTCCAGATCACGGACTGATTCCACCCGACACCTTCTGTTCAAATGAGGCAAGATCCCGATTGAGAGTCAGGCAGATGATTTTCAGACAAGGAGTTGTCGGGGCTATCGGATTGCTGACACTCCCACTGGCCGGCGCCGATTGGCCCCGTTTACAGTTTGAGATAAGGTAGAAAGCATGCAAAAACACATAGCGGCGTGGTTGGCTTTATTGTCGTGCGGTGTTGCGTTTGGATCTCAAGATGCGGAGCGCACGGCAAATCTCATTTCTCGTTGCTCCAAACACGGTGACGGGCTGAGCGTGGTCGTCAATGCGCCTGATTCCAAACTGATCGTGGCCTTGGCCGAGAAGAGCAAGTTCGTGGTGCAGTCGATCCATGGGGATGCCAAGGTGGCGGATGGGGTACGCGCGGCCGTTGACAATCGCGGGTTGTACGGGCGGATCTCGGCGCGGCAGGCCTCGCTTCAACATTTGCCATACGTGGAAAACCTCGTCAATCTGTTGATCGTGTACGACTACCCTCGGCTTCAGCGGCAGGGTTTGACGGCCGATGAGATGGCGCGTGTCATTGCCCCGTACGGCGAGATTTGGGTTCGTTGTTCGTCGGCTGCCGAGGCGACGGCCGTACGTGGCCGTCTGCTCGATGCCGGCTTGGTGCGTTCGAGAGACAGCGCGGAGGCGGCTGAATGGGTTCATGCCACGAAACCGTATCCGGAGGAGATGGACCAGTGGACCCATTTTCGGCACAACGCGGAAGGCGACATGGTCGCCCGGGACACGCTGGTGGGACCGCCTCGGCACGTGCAGTGGGTCGCCGGGCCGATTTGGCAGCGGCATCATGCTTTGACGCCGGGCACCAGCACAATGGTCACCGCGGGCGGCCGACTCTTCTATATTCAGGACGAATCGCCTATCGGCTTTGCCGGGCTTCCTGACCAATGGGCACTCCTTGCACGGGATGCGTTCAACGGAAAACTGCTTTGGAAGCGACCGATCCAGCAGTGGGGCGACCATGTGTGGAGTTGGTGGAGTGGAGGCCATGGCGCCCGTGGAAATCACCCCATCCACATCCGCAAGCGTCTGGTGGCCAGCGACGATCGGGTCTTCGTCACGCTCGGATACAATTCCCCTGTCAGTGCCCTCGACCCGGCAACGGGTAAGACGCTTTTGGAGTATGAAGGTACCCGGTACGCCGATGAATTGGTTTACAGGGACGGAGTTCTGTATATATCGGCCAACGATCGGCCACAGAAGGCCCTTCCCGGTGAAGGCTTCTTCCCAAGACCGACTTCCACGAACACATCCGAAAAGACAATCTGGGCCATTGAACCCGTATCCGGGGAAGTGCTCTGGAAGAGTGGGCCATATACGGGCATCACCGAGAAGAGTGACCGCATGAGTTCGATGAAGAATGTGCAGCTCACCGCATCGGAAGAGGGCGTCTTTCTGACGGATCCAGGGGGCGTGGTCGGGCTCGACCTGAAGAGCGGAAAGGAACGTTTCCGCTTCCCGTTGGGCGTATCCGGCAAGGTATCAACGATGTACCACGAGGGCACATTGGTGATTGCGGCCAAAGGCACGTTGACTGCCATTGACGCCCGCACCGGGGAGCAAAGATGGCAATGCAAGTGCGGCTCTCTTGGAGGCACCGACGTACCTGGGATCTTCGGTATCGACGGCCATGTCTGGACGGGAGACCGGATCGGCATGACTATGATTGCGTACGATTGCGCTACGGGCGAGGAGAAAAGGAGGCTCTCCATGGAAAAGGTGCTGGCCGATGCCGGACATCACCATCGATGCTATCCGAATAAGAGCACCGTCAAGTACCTTATCTCGGGTCGCAGAGCGGCGGAATTCACGAACTACAAAACGGGCGAAGTGACGCTTCATCACTGGGCGCGCGGACAGTGCCGGTATGGTCTGATGCCCGGCAACGGATTGCTATACAAGTTACCGGACCCATGTGGCTGCTACATAGAAGCCAAGCTTCTGGGATTCTATGCGCTGGCGTCAGAAGAGACGGCGCAAGGGTTTCCCAGGGATGCCGCGCTTGCCGAAAACCTACTACAAAAAGGCGAAGCCTTTGGAACGGGTCCCGAGGGGAAGATCTCGGCTGAAAGCGAATGGCCCACGTTTCGTCACGACCGTTTGCGCAGCAGTTCTGTCAGAACGGAAATCCCCGACGAAATCGGAACCCTCTGGGATGTGAAAGTCGGCCGGACACTGAGCCCCCCGGTCGTTGCCGGCGGTCGAGTCTACGTCAGCGCGGTTGACGAGCACAAGATCCACTCGCTCGACGAGAAGAGCGGCAAGAGGCTCTGGACTTACATCGCTGGCGGGCGGGTGGACTCGCCGCCGTCAGTACACGGTGGGACGGTGATCTTCGGGGCGACTGACGGGTGGTTGTATTGCCTGCGAGCAAGCGACGGTGAGTTGGTCTGGCGATTCCGTGCCGCGCCTGACGATCGCAATATCATGGCCCACGACCAGATCGAGTCTGCTTGGCCCGTGCATGGAAGTGTCTTGGTTGCCAACGGCATCGTGTATTGCACGGCCGGACGATCCTCATTCGTCGACGGTGGAATATTTCTATATGCACTGGACGCGGCAAATGGAACGGTGCTGGGCAAGAAGGTCATCCACGAGGTCCAGACCGTGGACCGCAGGAGTGCCAACCAGATGCCCGAGAACTCCCCCGGAGCAGGATCGGATATCCTCGTTACGGATGGCGCGCACATTTTCATGCGCGACAGGAAACTCGATTTCTCCATTCCGCTCGGGACAGGAGCGAATGACTATACGTTCCCGACAGACACTCACTTGAACACGAAATCCAATTTCTTCGATCGGTTCTGGTTTCACCGAGTCAATTGGACATATGGCAAGGTAAAGGGCAACATCATCGCGTTCGACCAAGAAGCGGCGTACTCTGCTTACCCGTATGGCGGTCCGTCGAGCTCGAATTTCCGGTTGTATGTGCCCCGGGGAGGTGACACAACGATGATCCCTGACAAGCATAAGCTGAGTCAAGAAGAAACCGGCCTCAAGCACATGGCCGGCGTGTTTTCCGGAGGGTTTCAACTTCAAAGGACCGGCAAGCAGTCGTGGACCATCGACAAGTTCCCGATCTGCCCGGTTTCCATGGTGCTTGCCGGAAACAAGCTACTGTTGGGCGGATTTGCCGACGCCATCGATCCGGCTGACCCTTGGGCCCGGATCGAAGGACGGAAGAATTCCACCCTATGGATACTCTCGAAGCAGGACGGCGGAAAACTCGCCGAATACGGTCTAGAGACCTTGCCCGTTTGGAACGGCATGGCAGCCGCTAACAGAAGGCTGTTTATTAGCCTGACAAACGGTAAACTTATTTGCCTGGGAGAGTAGCTGAAGGTTCTTTCCGAGTTCCAAACCGGTATGGCAGGATAGGACCGCAAAAGGGAGAATCGTAATGAAAAATACCCACCGCCTTATCGGAAGTGTCATTGTCGTTTTGGCTTGCGTGTCAATGCGGGCAACCGCGGACAGTCTATTTCCTTTAGACGACAAGCTGGCGGATTGGAGCCAGTCCGTTCGTGACGACTGGGGCCGCGCCTATCGCATTCACGAAATGCTGATTGCGCACTATGCCGAAGAGTCGCAGTTTCCGGAAGAGCAGATTCTGGACAAGCAGTTGATGTACTGGGATACGGACAAAACCCCGTTGGATGTTCAGTTGCGGCGATCTAGGGCCCTGTTTGACAAACTCCAAACCCTTCCCGACATGCCGGATATTAGCGATCTGGAAATCCAGCTAGCTGGCATAGAGCGGCAAGCGAAGGCTCTGGCTGACGCGAAAGGTAGTAGCGGAAATGTGCAAGACCTCTATTACAGGTTGCGGGACATCACTCGCAAAGCCGCACTGCAGAATCCACTGCTGGACTTCGATGATATTCTGTTCGTCACCTGGCAGTCGTCCGGACCGCATATGTGCAACCAGTATATGGGCCGGATGACCGAGAACGCTCGCCAACTCGGTATCGATGATAAGAGCGGATTGTTCATACTTCGCAATATCAAATCGGATCGGCCCACTTTGAAGAGCATCTTAGGTGGGAAGCGAGTTCCAAGTGGCACGAACCAAGGTGTGCTGCTGACAGACGGCGTGTCGCTTTCCCCCGACCTTTCATGGGACGGCAAGACCATCGCTTTCGCCTGGGCATCCGGCACCCCCACTCGCTATCCCGGCCATCCCAAATCAGAGAAGACTCCGATAGAGCTCGTGACACCCGAACTGATTGCGTCGTGGCTGAAACGCGAAGAGCGAATGAACCTATTCAGAATCAATTTGGACGGCACAGGTTTACGCAGATTGACCGATGTTGGCGAGGATGATGTGGATCCATGCTGGTTGCCCAGCGGCCGCCTGGCATTCATGTCAACCAGGCGGGGGGGCTATCTCCGTTGTGCTCCTGGGGCTGGTCCTACGAATATCTACCCCACTTCGACGTTGTTTTCCATGAAGGCCGATGGAAGTGATGTCTACCCGTTGAGTTTTCACGAGACGAATGAGTGGCATCCAAGTGTGAACAATGACGGCATGATTGTCTACACTCGTTGGGACTATGTAGATCGCTCTGACATGATTGCGCATCATCTCTGGACATGCTTCCCGGATGGTCGCGATCCCCGTTCGCCTCACGGCAACTATCCGTTGCCGCACCAACCCAAGGGGGACGGGCCATGGACGGACGGGCTCACGCTCCGTCCGATGGGCGAGTACAACATTCGTGCTATCCCGGGCTCGCATAAGTACATCGCCACTGCCTGCCGTCATCACGGCCAGAGCTTCGGTTCACTTATTATGATCGACACCAGGGTCCGTGATGATGGTGTGGTATCGCAGGTCAAGCGAATTACGCCGGAGCACCTTTTCCCCGAAGCGGAACCGGAACCGATCCGATCACTAAAAGCATTGCACGCTACGCCTTGGCCGCTGAGTGAGGATTTCTATCTGGTTAGTAGTTCGGGGAATCTCTACCTGAGAGACCGTTATGGCAATGAAGAAGCGCTCTTCCTCAACGGCAACAAGTCGTTCCGGGCGATCGACCCCATTCCCGTTAAGGCCCGAGCTGTTCCACCGGTTGTTCCTACTCAAACATTTCAGGGCGAGCGAGGCATAGGAGAGATTCCCCGTTCGACTGTCTATGTGCAGAATGTGTACGCCACCGATGCACTGGGTGAACTACCGGAAGATGTCAAGATAAAGGAGATGCGCATCGTACAGGTATTTCCCAAAACCACCCCCGTCCGGGGTGCGCCCAGGATCTCCACGTATCCGGAATCCTTGGCCCGCATGGCCCTGGGTACTGTGCCCGTGGAAGAGGATGGCAGTGTTTACTGTGAAGCACCGGCAGGAAAGGCCATCTACTTCCAGCTCCTGGATGATCGCGGCGTGGCTGTGCAATCCATGCGATCCGCCACGTATTTGCACCCCGGCGAAAGGTTGAACTGTGTAGGGTGTCACGAAGACAAGCACGATGCCCCTCCAATGCATGCCAGCTCTATAGCTTTGCGACGCGGTCCCTCGAAGCTGGAGCCCGAAGCTGAGCCTTCCGTGATCTGGCCGTTTACCTATGCCCGAAGTGTTAGACCCGTGTTTGAGTCAAAGTGTCTTCCATGCCATCAAGAAGAGAAGACGCAGCCCACGGATTTTACCTACAACAAGATGCGCGGGTTCATGTTCGGCTTCAGCGGCTACAAAAGGGCTCATTACCAGTCACCAAAAGCTGACGGCACGCGCACAGTTCCGGGGAATTTCGGCTCGGGGAACTCGGAGTTGACGCAGTGTCTATTTCCTAAGCACTATGGCGTGAAACTGACCAAGGGCGAATTCCGCCGCGTCACCATGTGGCTGGACATGAACTCCAACGAATTGGGCGCCTATCACCACGAGGAAGAACAGAGGGCAGGCAAGAGGGTCTGGCCGCTTCTGGATGTAGACCCGAAAAACCCTCAGGGGATAGCTCCGGTCGCCGCAATTCCACGAAGTCCTTGACGCGACAATTGATCTCAACTCGGCCACGAAAGTTGACCTGCATCAATTGCTCAATCACCTGGAAAACTACCTACACCTCGCCACTTGACTGGCTTGGAGTCCGCGAAAGCTCAGTACTGCGCAATCGGGAGATTGCTGTCGGCAACCCTGGGAAAGAACGAGCGTTTACATGTACTGACGGGCGACGCTTCTCTTGCCGATGCGTCTTTTCTCGCGTGATATGCCGCCGTTTCGCGATGCTTACTACCAAACAAGCGGAATTCGCGTGATGTTCCGGCGACTTGCGGTATAGTTAGTATGAGGGCGTTCGGCAGGCCGGAGTGAGATATCGCACACGCGGGTCGTCGAATTCTCGAAACCACCCCCTTTCCTCTCAAAGGAGCGCTATGAAAGACACTGCCTCCTCGAAGTTGAATCGGCGGCAAGCGCTGAAAGCCGCTGCAGCCGGTGTTGCCGCAGCCCATTTCATCCCTCGTCGCGTGCTTGGCATGCCCGGTCAGGTCGGCCCAAATGATCGTCCGCGGATTGGTGTCATCGGCTTTGGCAGCCGAGTGGGACATCTCCTCGGGCTGTCGACACCGCTCGATCAAGTGGACATTGTCGCGGCTGCCGACTGCAATCGGAAGGCGGAACGTGGTTTCCAATCGCGTCTGGCCTTGATGTTTCCCGAAACCAAACCCACGGGGAGCTTCTACCAAGACTATCGCGAGATGCTTGACAAGGAGAAGTTGGACGGCACCTTCGTGACGACTCCCACACACGGTCGCGTGCTGCCGTGCATTCATGCGATGGAAGCGGGCGTCGACATATATGCGGAGAAACCAGCCACGCTTACGATTGAGGAAGGACGCCTCCTGGTTCAGGCAGCCCAGAAGAACAACAGCATCTATCAGGTGGGAACCCAGGCGCGTTCGATTCCCCTGAATCGTTGGGCGGTCGAGCAACTGCGGAAGGGAGCTATTGGCAAGATCCGCAAGGTCATCTGTACGAACCTCGATTCGCCGATCGACTACGTGCCGACGCCGGCGGCGCCGATCCCGCCGGGACTCAACTGGGATATGTGGTGCAATCAGGCTCCTCTGTTTCCCTTCAACCCCGAACTCATTAAGAAGTCCCATGGTTGGGGCCCTTATCGGGAATTCGACGGCGTAGGCGGTCGCTACGGCATCACCGGTTTTGGTACTCATGCATACGATCAGATTCAATGGGCAATCAACAAGGACGACACGAGCCCGGTTGAGATTTGGACGGAAGAGCCCGCCGGGTCGAACTGCCCGGTTCATATGCGGTATGCCGATGGAATGTTGCTGGAGATGAACTCCAGGCCACACGCAGGCCCAATCTTTGGCGGCGTTTTCGTCGGCGAAGAAGGAAAGGTTGAAATCAACCGCAACGTATTGAGAAGTAATCCCCTGGAGATTGCCGCCGCGGTGCCGACCTTCGATAATCCGTACGCGCATCGAGGCGCCGAGAAGAGCGACTACGACTACACGACGATCTTCCACGTGGCCAACTGGCTCGATTGCATCCGCACCCGCAAACAGCCGAATTGTCCGGCAGAGGCCGCCCATCGCCATTCGATACTGTCCCATCTAGTTAACGTGGCCAGAGACTTGAAACGCAAGCTGAAATTCGACCCGGTTTCGACCAGTTTTGTCGACGACAACGAGGCGAACCGTCATGCGAGCGTCACACGGCCCCGACGCAAGGGATACGAACTTCCTAAATTGTCCTGAGCGATCCGCACATGCACTGCCGTATGCACAGTGCCGCACGTGGCATGCCAAGCCTCGCGTACCGTCCACTGCATTCCAAGGAGCTAGGCTATGAACGTCGTGAAACAGCAATTGGTTCACTTCACCGCAAGAACAACAGTGATACGAATGAAACACATGACACTTACCCCCACCCGCCTCCTTCTTGCCCCGTTGGTAGTCCTGCTGACAGGCGTTCACGCGCTGGGAGGCTCCTGGGCTATCGATACTCACGAGGAATGGCAGGCCGCGAAAGCAAAGGCCGCAGGCCTTGAAATCAAGGACGGATACGCCGAACCGCATCTTCGACATGCTACGTTTCAGAGCGTTGTTAAAAGCCTGCCGCGGAAGACCCGCCTGAACAAGATCACGTTCAAGCAGTCGACCGTCTGGGACAATTGGACGCGGATCGACGATATCACACCCGATGGCTTGGGAAACGCGCACGTCTTTCTTCCGGTAGCGCCCGGAGACTACTACGTACTGGCTGAAAAGGCCCTGAAGATCGACTATCCCGCAGGGCTCTCCGCAGATGAGCGGCGTGAGTACAAAAAGAAACACGCCGTGAGGACCGAAGCAGACAGCGGGTATCACGCCTGGCACAGTCCGGATCTGAAACAATGGAAATACTGCGGCAAGGTCTGTAATAGCAAGTGGGTCACCACGGCCGAGTATGCGAACGGCAAGTTCTACATCTACTACGACAAGCCCAATGATGAAGAACCTCACCTGGTGATTGACGAGGATCTCAAGGATGGCGTCGTTGGCAAAGAGATGGGAGTGGTGTTCGATGACCCATCGCATGGATCGGATATCGCCATCTTCCGCGACGAAGACGGCAGCTTCCACATCATCTACGAGGACTGGACTCCCATCAATGCGCAGACTCATTCCTGGGATTCGCCCTTGGCCGGACATACATCCAGTCCGGACGGGATCACCGGATTCAAGCCGCACGAGCACGCCTATCCGATCGATCACCGAACGAATCCCACCGGTAAGACAGGAACCTACCGTCAGGGAAAGCAGAAGTTCGAAATTCACGAACCGGAACAGAATGCCTATGGCGACTACACCATGATCAAGGTCGGCGGGCAGTACTACCTATTCTGCGATTTCGACTCTGCCGAGCTCGGCAAGTCGATGCGCATGGGACGCTTCACGTCGGATGATCTGTACAAGGAGTTCACCTGGGCGGGCGAAATCGGAGGGGGGTTCCACCCGGATCCCAGCGTTGGCTTCGCGGAAGGGCAGTTCTATATCATCATGCAGCAGAAGACCGACTTCGTAAGTCCCGGCCCTTGGGTGGACGGCGTCGAAGTGCGAGTCGGTGTTGACAAGGACGGTGATGGCCGGACAGACGAATGGACGCGCTGGCAGCGAATCAAGGAAAGTTATACGCAGAAACCGGGATTCGCCCGGATCGTGAATGTGACGCCGGCCTCAATGAACTTGAGTTCCTTGCCGGAAGGGAGAGGCGTTCAGTTCGAGTTCGGAACGCGGCAACTCGACGCGAACAGGGTGCAACCGATCATCGACAGCATCGATATCGAATACGGTCCGTAAAGGAGATGACAACAAGCAGGCATTTCACCATTCGGAGCAATGGTCATGATGAGGAAGAGCTCACAAACGGGCATGCGGACTGCAATTCTGACGGCGCTGAGCACGGCCGTTCTTGTCGGCAACGTGGTGGCCGAAGGACCGCTGAAGCAGAACACAACTGAGGCTTTGTTGAAGGAGCGGAGGCGCGAACTGATCAAGGAGGAGTTGGCAAACCGCGCTGCGCGTGCAACTGCCACGAGGCACTACGAACCGACCTGGGAGTCTCTGTCACAGCACGGGGCCGCACCGCAATGGTATCGGGACGCCGTGTTCGGGATCTACTTCCACTGGGGAGTCTACTCCGTGCCCGGCTACGGTGGCGAGAAGTACCCGCGGGATATGTACAAAGTGAATTCCGGGACCTACAAGCACCATTGCGACACATACGGAGATCCAACTGAATTCGGATACCACGACTTCGTCCCAATGTTCAAGGCACAGCGGTGGGATCCGGATCGTTGGGCGGCGTTGTTCAAGACGGCGGGTGCCGACTTCGCCGGCCCTATCGCCGAACACCACGACGGTTTCGCCATGTGGGACACGCAGTACGACGAATACAACTCGATGAAAATGGGACCCCACCGGGATATCGTCGGAGAGATGGTTCGAGCGGTGAGAAGGCAGGGCATGAAAGTCGTCGTGACATTCCATCACATGCGATGGGACTACTTCAACGACGGTAAGAAGCTGTGCCTCGAGGGAATCGGGGTCAATGACCCGAAGCTATCAGGCCTATACGGTCGCGCATACGACTTGGATACACCTGAGGCGGGGAGCTGGCTGTCAGGAGGTCGGATAGCAAAGCCGCAGCATCAGGCCGGGAACCCTGTTTTCGAGAGCTTCCGGGAAGAAGGCTACAACAAGTTCATTGAGGTCATCGACAAGTACCAGCCGGATCAACTTCAGACCGATGGATTCACGTGCGTCAGGTTGGGGCAGGACCGCCTTCGAAGAATTCTCGCGCATCACTTCAACACCGCCGAGAAGTCAGGCAGGGAGGTTGTGGTAAGCCGCGGGTACGATTCCCATCATCCGTATGTTCCGTCAGAAATGTGGGGCAAGGAGGTCATGATCAGCCGGGTGATCCCCATTTCATGCTCCGTGCAGAACATCGAGCGTCATTTTCCCGAGATCCCGCTGAGCTCGCCGTGCCCGAATATTTGGCAAGCCACGACGCCCGTTCCGGGATTCAGCTATTCCTACGTTGCGAGCCAGGAAGACAAAACGCCTGACCAGATTGAGGACAGCGTCGACGCGCTCGTGGACGGGATCGTGAACGTGAAGTGCAAGAACGGAGTCACACTCTTGAGCGTCGCCCCCAAGCCGGATGGGACTTTGCCGGAGTCCCAGGTGAAGGTACTGAAGAGGTTGGGCAATTGGATGCGAGTGAACAGCGAGGCATTGCGTGGCGCGGAATGCCGAATCCCCTGTGAGGTTGGCACCTGGCGGTTTACCCGAAAGGGACACTATCTGTACGCGATCGACCTGAAAGAGCCGACCGCTCCCACGATACTCCCAGGCGTTACGCCCGTGCAGGGCTCCGACATCAGGTTACTCGGTAGCGACAAGTACATCGCCTGGCACCAGGAAGGCGCCAACACAGTGATCGACGAACTTCCGGATCCGTTGCCCAGCGACTACGCCTGGGTGTTCAAGCTTCGAGTCAGCGATAGCCAAGATGACACCGCACCAAGACGGTAGTGAGGAATGCCATTGCCGCCATCAGAATGACGGCGCGATATGGCCCGTTGGGGGCCGTGGGTCCAGACGATTCTGCTCCAACGAAACTGCACTGGGTGGCGGACACCGACGCGTCTTGGACCAAGTCTACGCAACGTGCTGAAGTGGGCCACCATTCGCAAACGAATCGCTATGTTCCGCTCTTCTTCGCCGACCTAGAAACATTTATCCATAATGAAACGGGCACCGTCACCTTTAGCTCGGCCAAGTCGGCCAACTCAAACTCCGGCAACACCAGACTCTCGGCGGCAACCGGTTGGCTGAACGTACCGCCGTTGAGTTCGGCGGCCACCGCGTCGGCAATATCCGTGGCAATACTCACGTTTCAGCCTCCCAGCCAGGCTCTCAGGGCGCCGGCCACCGCGGTGAGCCCCGCGCCCACCAACAGCCAGATCAACTTGCCCTGCCGCCGGGCGTCCTGCTCCAACCGATCCAGGCGCACGAGAATACCGGGCCGGCCGTTGCCGCGAACGGCTTCATCCATCCGGTCCAGCTTCCGGTGGATCGCAGCAAAATGACTCTGGCACTGCTCGTATTGACAACTTTCGTTCACGGGTCTTCACCGATATCCTTGGTATGAATCCGAAACGTAATCAGGTTTGGGTCACTCCACCGCCAGCAACCCTCCGTGCCGAGGTTCATCACCTCGTACTTCCGACCGTCGGAGATAATCAGATCGCCCGACTCGGGTTTGAGGTTCAACTCGTCGGCCATGATCAGGAAGTCGACGACCGTGGCTCGAATCGTCGCGCCGTAGTCGTCGGTCACTTCGTAGTCCGTCTTGCCCTTGGTGGCGGCCACCGTTGCCGGCGGTTGGCCGTTGCGGCGGTATTCCACCGGGCTGGAGCAGTGCGCCGTACGCATCTGCTCCAGCCACTGGCTACCCTGGCGAAGGAGGTCGGGCATGGGACTATTGACTCAGGCGGACACGGACCGTGGCATCGGCATCGGCCGCGTCCAGCACGGCCTTGCCGGCCAGCTTGTTGGCCCCCGATTCGCTGTCCTCCTTGGCCTGGCCGTCGGCCACATCCCAGTAGACGGTGGCACCGGCCGTAATGGCCGTACTGGCCCCGGTTGCCTTGGGGAAGTCGAACACTCCGACAACCGCCAGGGCACCCTGCGTATTGGCCGGGATGTCCAGGTTGGCTACGCCAACGAGATCACCCTGGACAACCACCGCA
The DNA here is from genome assembly GCA_964444795.1 of uncultured Planctomycetaceae bacterium. Taxonomy (GTDB): domain Bacteria; phylum Planctomycetota; class Planctomycetia; order Pirellulales; family Thermoguttaceae; genus JABMRP01. The sequence goes on along the minus strand of CAYUIQ010000072.1, from coordinate 14,207 downwards.
CCGGCAGCGACGGCGGAGGCGGGTGTATAGTCGACGGATTTACCATCGTGAACGAGACGTGCTTGCATGATATTGCTCCTTTGATATCTTGAATTGGAAGACGGTCGGCCATAGACTGCGGCTGCGGAAAAGGTGTCGTTTCAAGACCCGATGAACCACAGCCACAGCCCTACAGCCACCCCCCGGATCACTCGCCCTTCATCTTCAGGGCGCCCCGGTGATCCTGTTCCCGGACGCCGAAGTCGATGTAGCCGCGGAACTGGATGCCCAGCGTGTTGAAGTCGGCGTCGGCACGCTCTACCGTCGGACGGTCGACACCGCCCAAGAAAGCCACTTCGAGAGTCGGCAGTCGGTTGGGATCGGCCCAGAGATACCAAGCCTTGCTGCTGGCACCACCGAACATGGCATTGGCCAGATAGACGGACGAGACGACGTCGAACTTGCCCACGTGCGGGTTGGCTTGCGGTTTGCCCTTGTCGGTGGTGGTCGTTTCGTTGAGGTTCAGCGACGCCATCAGCAGTTCGGCGGCGACCTTCAGTGCCGTGGGGACCAGGATGATCTTTGCCGGGACGCCCAGCGGGCGGCCGTTGACCGACGAGGCCCTGGGGGTGCCACGACGGCACGATCCGTCGGTCGTGCAGAGTGCGCCTGCCCCCGTGAGCCATCGCGGTGCCGACAGCCCGTACGCCGTGGCCCCGCCGCCCTCGCAGCCGGACCAGCGACCTCAATCCACGGGCAACCGCGGCAGTGGCGGTGGCGGTGGTGGTGGCGGCGGCAGCGTGGAATGGCTCTTCCTGGCCGCGTTGGGTGCACTCGGTGGCGGACGCTGTCTGGGCGCACTGAGACGACGGCGTGACAGGTAGACTTGCCAGATATCGACGAGGAGCTCCGACGATGAGTCTGTTACCGATCGAAACGACCGCCTGGTGGAGAGCGTGTCGATGGACACTTGGCTTGACCGCGGTCATGGCCGCGGTCAACCTGGGGCTGTTTCACGTCCACTCACAGGTTCTCGCCTCGCTGATCGAATGGCTGCAGTTCGATCGTCAGGCGATCCTTGACGGACAATTCTGGCGACTGATCACCGGCAACCTCGTCCACTGGAGCCGCGAACATCTCTTGTTGGATGTTGGCGTTTTCCTTATTGTGGGGCTGATGTATGAGCGGCAGATGTCGTGGCGCTACCCGTGGGTGTTGCTGGGCTCCGCGCTGGCCGTCGGTTGCGGCGTGATGCTGTTGACGCCCGAGTTGGCCACCTATCGCGGCCTCTCGGGCGTCGACAGCGGCCAGTTCGCCGCCGTGCTCTGTATCGAGGTGATGCTCGCCCGCACCGAACGGCGACGCTGGCTGTGGCTTGCCCCGGCGGCGTTGATCTTCACAGTGAAGATCCTCCACGAATGCATCTCCGGGCAGATGTTCTTCGGCACCGAGTCGCTGGGCGATATCGGTGTTCCCACGCCAGTGGCCCATGCGGCCGGGGCCTTGGCGGCGTTGGTGGTGGTTTGGGTGGGGGCTGAGAAGCGGTGGACGTGGAAAGTTCAGACCGCTTCCCCTGGTAGCGGACATCAGGCAGAGTGCTAGAATACGGTGGTTTTCTGATCTGTGTCACGCGCGACGACTTTGTGACACACAAAGGTCGATTGCGTGCTCATCCGAAGCGCGTTCGTCGGGAGTGGTCGCCACGCGGAAAGGAGAATCGTTTCGACACGTCGGGTGTCCACCACCTACGCGCCTTACGCCCGATGCACGACTGCGGGACGAGGACGGACCGCCGCGCGCAACGAGTCGTTGTGCGCTAGAGCCAAGTAGCCATTCGGATGGGGGCGTTGGTCGTCGGTTAGGTCTCGTTCGCGTCACGCAATCACGAGTTGTTGCAGGAGTGCCCGACGGCCCCATGTCAGGGCGGGTATCCTGGAGCGCGGGGACACGCTGCGGGGGACGCGCCGGTTTGATTGCATTGCGCCGACGGTTTGCCTATAAATACGGTGTGCCAATAAATGATGCCGCTGCATCTCGAGGTGCCCTGCAAAATGCCGTCGACATGGTCTTCTCTCGCTTGACGAGGCGCAACCCATGAAACGATTCATTGTCTTTGCGGCTTTGGCGGCTGCGATGGCGCCAGCGGCGCTGGCCGGGGATGAACTGAAGCCGCGCGACCTGACGCCCGTAACCTGGTTGGAGGCGCCGGCGCACCCGCCCATGGAGATCGTGCGTGACGGGCGTGCGCGGGCGGTCGTTTTCTTAGTCGACTCCGACCCGAGCGAGACGCTTGAGCGGCTGCTGGATGAGTTGGTCGAGGTGGTCCGCATCAGCAGCGGCGCAACGCTCGAACGGGTCACGGAGGCGCCGGGCGCTGACCGGCCCGCCATTGTGATCGGCGACTGTGAGGAAACACGCAAGGCCGGCATCGATGCCGGCAAGATTCCGATTGAAGGTTTCGTCGTCAAGACCGCCGCGAACCGCCTGTTTCTCGTGGGCAGCACGAAAGCTTTGCCGCGCGGGAGCGACCGGTGGGCGCGGTGGAGCAACGAGGGCACGGCCTGGGCCGTGGCGGATTTCCTCGAGCGGTTTGTCGGCGTGCGATGGTATTGGCCTGCCGAACTTGGCGGGCGGAGCATTGTCCCGTCTGACTCGCTCGTCATCCCTCCGGTGCACTACAGCGATCAACCCGTCTTCCGCCTGCGGGAGTATTTCCCGCGTGAGGGCTGGCGGCTTCCGGCGAAGGCACGCTCTGCCGACAAGGAACCGCTTGCGTTTCCGCCGGGCGCCATCCCCAACGGCGTTGAGGCGGTCAACATGCGCACCTACCTGCCGCTGGTGCGCGGCGGGTGCAGTTGGCCCTATAAGATCAAAGTCCACGAACCCCAGAACCTTGAACGCCTGCCCAAGGAGTTTCACGAAGAAAACAAGGACATGTTCGCACTCAACCGGGATGGCACCCGGAACTTCCGCATGTTCTGCTACAGCTCGATCAAGACGCTGGAGTATCTCCTAGATGGTTGCGAAAGGGTTTGGGATAAGGGTGATACCGCCACTTGGGTCACTTCCACATGTGTGACCGTTTCGCCTGGTGATGCGCCGGTGGTGTGCAACTGTCTCGTTTGCCGGAAGACCTTTGCCGAGGGCAGTGGTACGCCGAATGGCGGCGCCTCGCTGATCATGGCAAAATTCGTCAAGCGCATGTGCGAAGCAGTGAAGCAGCGCTGGCCCGACAAGAAAGTGATCTACCTGCCCTACTGGAACTACGATGAGTGTCGCACCGAAGTGCAATACCCCAACAACCTGGTTGTCATGTCCGCCATGACCACCTATCCGATGCCCCTCAAGGCACAGCGCGAGAATTTCGAGGAAGCGATCGAGCGTCTGCGCGGTTTTCGGGCGCAGGCATGCGTCCCTGTCACCATCTGGGACTACTGTGTCGCCTGGACCTATGGCCCCTACCAGTACCCGCACCTCGTGCGTGATTACTACCAAGCCGTCAAAGGTATCAGTGCCGGGGCTTTCCTTAATGGATTGTGGCTGGGCGAATGGACCAACACGGCCCCGACGATGTACGTGTGGATGAAGGTGCTGTGGGACCCCGAGCTGGACGTGGACGCGGTGCTGGACGAGATGTGCGAGCGACTCTACGGCAAGGCAGGCGGCACCGCCAGAGAACTCATGAGGCTGGAATGCGACGTTTGGGAGAAGGGGGAGTGGACGAAAGACCGCATCAAACAACCCGGCGGATGGCCCGTGCCCAGAAGGCTGTTCCCCGTGGTCTTTACGCCGGATGTGGTGCAACGGATGAAGTCGCTGCGCAACAAGGCGCTGGCCGAAATGGCCGACGATCCGGTCGCTCGGCAGCGTTTCCTCTATTGGACCTGGACGTTCGACGCGTTTCTCGATGAGGCCGAGACGATCCACCGGAAGGATCCGCCTTAGGCGGGGGACCACGACATGGGGACTTGGTAAGATGATGAAGTAGACGTTCAGCACGAAGGGAGACAACCATGAAATCGTTTTTGTCCATTATGATCGTCGGCTTGTTGCTCGCCGCGAACCCGGTCTTTGCGGAAACCGTGAACGTCGAGCCCGGGCAAAGTCTGCAGGAGGCCGCGGACAAGCTTCAGCCGGGTGATACGCTGCTTTTGGCCGAGGGGACCTACTACCAGAGATTCGAACTGAAGAAGAGCGGAACGCCGGGCAAGCCCATCACGATCAAGGCGGCGGCGCCGGGCAAGGTCATCATCACCGGAGCGATGAAGACCACTCCGAAGTTCGAACGGATCGAGGGCGCTATCCACAAACCGGTCCCCGCGTCGCTCACCGCCAGGTTTGAACCTGCGAAGTTGGTACCGGTCGAGGGCGCCATCTACAAGATGAAGTGGGTCCCCGCCAAGAAATGGTCGGGAAGTGGGACCCGTCAGCTCTGGGTCGCCGCCGACGGCCGCAACCTCTACAATTACACCAGCGTGGAGCAGATGAAGACGTGTCGATACGGCAGCGGCAGAGACACGGCCCCGCAGGAGGGCTTCTTCTATCAGGATGAGGAGTTGTACGTCCGACTTCTCGGCGGCGCCGACCCCAACAAGGCAAAAGTCGCCGTCAGCAGACCGGGCACGACGATTCTGTTGGACATCAAGGGTCAGAAGCACATCGTGCTTCAGGGGCTCCGCTTTCACGTGGCGCCCGAAAACGCCGTCCGCCTTGGGATTCGTCGTCATCCACACACGGTCTGCGAACACATCGTGATTCGCGACTGCTATTTCTTCGGTTCTCACAGGGCAGTCGTGGGACAAAACGTCCGGGTCGATGGCCCGGACGGGGCGGTAGAGTTCGGGCCGTCCGATGTTACGGTCGAACACTGCCAGTTCAGCAACTACCCGACCTATGACTGGCTCCATTATTCAATGCACCATGAACAACCCGCATGGCGCGCGATGTATCACAGCACGCTGGGCGGAAACGCGATCTTGCCCGGAGGAAATGTGACCGCCTGGAAGATAAGGCACTGCTACATTCACGATACCTACGATGGAATTGGTGTCGCGACCACGGGTGAGAAGGGCCGGGATAATCCGGCCTTGGAACACGAGTACGCCTACAACCTGCTGCACCGTTGCGCGGACGACAACATCGAATTCGATTCCATGCAATATGCGGGCGTCCGCGTGCATCACAACGTCATCCTGGAGGGACAATGCCTGCTGGGCCTCTCACCGGTGCAGAGAGGGGGCGTGACCATCGAGCACAACATCGTCTATGCCTCTCCCGAATACGGCATCCCCTGGTCGGTGATCTTCAAGTTCAGCACGCCCTCCGGGAGCGCATGGTCGCTCGGGGGATTTCGCCCGCTGACGGGCATGACCATCAGCAGCAACACGCTCATCAACGCGAAGTCCGGCGTCTCGTGGGGCACGACCTCGAGGCACGGGCCGTATTTCAAAAACAACACGGTAGCCAACAACATCATCTATGCCCGCGACTGGAAGTTCTGTAGCGGCCTTCCGTGGAGCGAGGGGCTGGCGATCGAGAAGAATAACCTATGTGTTGGGCCGTTGATTGTGGACAAAAACGCGCCTCCCGGGGTCCTCCGTACCCGCAACAAAGAGCCCTTTGTCTCTCAGAACACACACTTTTGTGACGTCATGCCGCCATCGCTTCCCGGCCTCGTGGGTGAAGAAGAGATTGGCGCGGAGATCGAGATCGGCCGGGTGAGTTTCGCCGTCAGCGAGGACTACGTACGGGCGGCCATCAAGGAGTGCGGCTTGGCGGAAGCGAAGTACAAGGACCTCCACAAGAAGCTCGGGGCGGTTCCGCCGGGCGTGCGGTGGGAGTTTCCGCGTCCGGGTCCGCGCTGGGCCGTTGGCGCGTTGGCTCTGTCGCGTCCTCCGCTTCCGCCGTCGCTCGATCCGTGGTGGGTGGGGTTCTCGGACAAACCGAGCGACGCGAAGATGGTCAAGATCAAGCCCTGGCGCGGGAAGTTCTACAAGAAGTTCGAGAAGTCAGGTGATAGCCCTTGAGGGGATGAGTTACCTACGTAAAGCGGAAACGGCTTCACAACAAGGAACACAAGATGGAAATTCACGAAACTAACAAAGGCATCGAGGTGAGTACGTCCATCTACCGTCTGCTTCTTGAACGAGCCGGTGGATTCGCAGCGCGACAGGTAGAGATCTTCGGGCCCGGAAGGCTCGACCGCTTCGACCGACCGGGCGAAGGGCCCCATCCGACGTGTATGCACTTCGACAATATGACGGTGAATAACGCCTTTCAGTTGGCCCATTACGGCAAGACGAATTCCAGTGTCACGGCCGAGGTCGATGGGACGCACATCGAACTCAGCGGGCGGCTGATTCCCATCGTCGCCGGCGCACGCGGAAATGTCGGAATTCGGAAGCGGATGCGATTCAGCGACGATCTTTACGACGTGGACGTGAAGCTCTCATTCGAGGAGACCGGCCCCATTGACTTCGCCTCCGTCTGGTGGGACGTCAACGACAAGTGGCTTCGGGCCATGCGGTCCAGCGCCGGCGTCTTCATGCCGCTTCGTGTCGGAATCGGCGATTCATTTGACGATAACCTGGCCAAAACCTGGAGACCGATGACCAAGATGGATCGTGGCGCCGGCGTCTGGATCGAAATAATTGGTGAGAGCGCTTCGATCATGGCGGTCCTTCAGTCCCCTTCGCCCGAGAGTTTTCCCGCCGGCGGCATGAAGTATTGGGACGGGCCCGACGATGCCGTCGAAGGCGAAGGCGTAAGCCATGGCTGCATCAATCTTGACGCGATCAATTGCGAGTTGAGTGGTGCTGAGCCGCTTCAACTGAGCGAGTTGCAGCTTTCGTACCGGGTATTCCTATCCGGCCCGACCGTGTTCCGGACGCTCTGAGTGTTGCTGGAAGTAGATCATGATTCATTCTTTGCAAGCGTGGTAATGGTTGTGGTAATGTCTGCAGACAAGGAGACGACCCCATGATGCAACATCATTACACCTTCCTTTTGCTTCTCTTGTTCGGCACGCTGGGCCAGGCATGGGGCGATTCGGAAGCGCGGTTCAAAGGAACGGGCAAGGCCGACCCTGTTCGGATCACGAATGTGAAGCGGGCCGACGGTCCATCTGCCGAGCAGAGTGTAATCACGTTGGACCTGGCTTGGGATCACTCCTGGCGCGCGGCATGGACAGAAACAGCAGAACGGACCGGCGGCAAGAAGCCGCTCAACCTGGCAAGCTGGGACGCGGCCTGGGTATTCGTCAAATTCCGCAGGCCGGGAACCGATGGCTGGACGAGCGCGACCCTCTCCCCTAAGGCGGCTGACCACAGCGTGCCCAAAGGCGCGATGCTCGACGTTGGCTTGACCGACGACAGGCAAAGCGCCGCCGGCGTGTTCGTTTACCGCGCGGCTTCAGGGAACGGAGCGAACGACTTCAAGGGCGTAAAGCTGAACTGGAACCACGCCGCGGACGGCGTCGACACGCCGGTGAACGTTCAGGTGAGAGTTCTTTCCGTTCAGATGGTTTATGTGTCGGAGTCGCCATTCTGGGTAGGCGACGGTTTCACCGCGACGTACCCGAACGAGTACGCCGGTCAGTTCGAAGCCGGGGTGTCCGGCAAACCGCTCTGGATCGAGAGCGAGAACGCACTCCTGCTGGGCGGCGAGAACAACAAGAATCTGGGCAGCCATGAATCCCATGGAATGCGCCAGTCCGAAGACTTCACGAGCGACGCCACCCAGATTCTGCCGGCAGCGTTCCCGAAAGGATACGCAGCTTTCTACTGCATGAGGAACGAGATCACGGAAGCACAATGGGTTGAATATCTCAACATGCAAACTTACGCGGGGCAAAAAGCCTGTGTCGATCGACTCAGCACGAATAGCCCCGATCAGCCGCCCGGCACTCCCGCTGTTGGTAGAGGAGGAGGTTGGTCGATCAAGATCAAGGTTTCAGGCGTGGCTCCTGCCGACGGCAAGCCCGGGAAACCGGCGGTCTACAAAAGCAGTCGGCCGTTTCTGCCATGCGGCGGGTTGATCATGTTAGACTGCCTGGCCTATTCAGCCTGGACAGGGCTACGCCCGATGACGGAACTGGAGTACGAGAAGGCATGCCGTGGCCCGCTGTTGCCGGTTGTCGGTGAATACGCCTGGGGTACGGCGAAAATCTCCGGCAAGACCTACCATCGGCCCTCGGATCGCAACGCAGACGCGTCTCAGGAGGGCTACGTTCTGCAAGACGCCGGCACGGCTAACGAACGGCTCCAGTGGAAAGGCGAGACCAGGCCGGACGCCGAGACTGGAAACGCGGTATGGCAAGGCGCGATGCATCGTGATGCAAAGGGGCACGTTGAAACTGCAAATATAGGTCACCGCTATTCGGCCAGGAACCTGCGAGTGGGCATCTTTGCCACCCCGACCAGCGACCGGGTCGCGGCCGGTGCATCTTATTGGGGCATCCTGGATCTGAGCGGCAATATGTGGGAACGTGTGATGGTCGTCGGCAGTCACTATGGACGTGAGTTTGTCGGCAAACACGGGATGGACGTCTTTGGGATCGCTGGTCCGCGACTCTGGGGCACGGGCTCGGGCCTGCGTGGCGGAATAGGTTGGCCGGTCGGTACTGCTCACCATGCCATCCGACCCATCGATGCCATGCGTGTATCGTATCGCAGATACAGCAGCATGATATCGCCGTACAATCGCGGGTGGTACATGAACCGAGAACCCAACCTGTGTACCGGCTTTCGCTGCGTACGCACGGCGACAATCAGCACCCCGGCGGCCGGTGCATCGGCCCTGGTAGCCGTGCCGCGCCCTATGAAGCCGCCTGTACTGGGACCCGGCAGGGCCGATGAGGGTGGAACAGTACTTCGCAAAACCACATACATGGACAACTGGAAAGTAGGAATCAACAAGGTAGCTGTCGCAGCCGGCGGAAAGGCGGCAACGATCACATTCGACATCACTTGGGAAGGATCCTGGCGCGATGAACACAATCATGACGCGGCGTGGGTCTTCTTCAAGGCGCGGGCGAATGAGTGGGCCGAGTGGAAGCATGTCAGGCTAGTGGCCGACAAAGTAATCAACCCAACGGGCTATGGCAAAGGCACGGGCACGGCGGTGGATCTCATCATTCCGAACGGCAAGGACGGCCTGACCGGCTTGTTCGTACGGCGGGCCGGTCCGGGTGAGGGCGCGCTCAAGACCCAGGGCGTGAAGGTCATCGCCGATCTGGCCAAGGCCGAGGTCCGCGCATACGGGATTCGCATGATCTATGTGCCAAAGGGGCCCTATTTCCTTGGCTCGGGCGGCGTGGAGCATGGTGGGTTCTTCAAGTATACAGACGGCACCCAGCGCATTGAGCCCTACCAGGTCACCAGCGCCGGCGCGATAGCCACCGGCAAGCAGCACAGCAAGCTATGGGTGCGCAAGCAGGGCGGTCAACTGAAGGACGGCGATGAAATTCCGGCATCCTTCCCAAATGGCTTCGCGGCCTTCTATGCCATGAAGCACCAGATCACACCGGCGCAATACGCGGCCTTCCTCAACTCATTACCCAAGGAGCAGGCGGAAAAGCGTTACGCGGGTTACGAAAATTGGGATAACGTATCAAAACCCAGTGACATTGGAGTTAACAAGGATCACTATTCAGGCGGCCAGGGCAAAGTCGGGCGCAGTGCTGTGGGTGCAGAGGAGCCTTTCACGTTCGAGATTCGCACGTCGCGAGCGGGAATGGGATGCTTTGGTCTATCCTGGGCAGACGGCGTGTCTTTCGCCGCCTGGGCGGGATTGCGGCCGATGACGGAACTGGAGCTCGAGAAAATGGTGCGAGGTTTTCGCAAGCCCTTTGCAAACGAAGTAGGGCGTTCCTATTGGGGAATTTCGGGCTTTAACGGCTGGGACTGGAATGCCTTTAAGGACGATGCCCAGTCCGAACGTGCCGTCACCGTCAGTAACGAAAAAGGACGTAGCTTCAAGGGCTCCCACGGCCTTGGCTCATTGACCTTGCCCGCAGACTGGCCGCAGGCGGATGCCGTCGGTTCAGGCATGCGCTGCACGCTCTATGGCCATGGTATCTTTGACTTGGCGCGTCCGCGTTTGTCGGATCGTCTGTTGGCCGCGATAGCGGAACCCAACCGACGCCCTTCCCACAAATGGCGCGGCGTGCGCACGGCGCCGGAAAGAGTGGGGCCATGAAGGTAGGTACGGGCCGTCCGGGCCCGCGCTGGGCCGTCGGCGATTCATGATACATTGTCAATGTTCACCGCCCCACCGGAGCCTCCAAACGCATCTTGCTTGCGTGCGGCGGTATGATCGACCGAGGCCAGTTGGGGTCCGCCACCTGCTCGCGCAGTTGTGCATCGCACGTACGCTGCTCAGGTAGTGCATGCCTGAAGCACGAAGGGGCGCTGCCGGGTCAAGCCAAAAAACGTTCCTTACCTCGCACGAATATACGCAACCTCTTTTGGGCACGTAACTTGTGTGCAGTCTGTCCGAGATTGACGTCTCAAGAATCATCGCTATTAAAAAACGGGTATTCACCCTAATTTCTGAAGCAGCCAATCCCGCCCGGGAGACAGGCGAGCAGGGCACCCAGCAACTGCCGTCGATAAAAGAACCGGTTCCCGCCCGAGCCGTTGTGCCCCCCACTTGGCGGGCACTCATTGTCCGGTTCACACGTCGCGGTGTCAAATTCTTGCCTGCTTCCGCAGTTTCGACAGCTTGATCCGCTCCCGGCGAGGCGCCGGGGCTCCACCGATCGCCGAGAATGTGGCGCCCTGAATGCTGGCCGCTACGGCCGCGCCGACGAGGCAGTCCAGCCAGTGGTTGTCTGGCCGGGTGGCGCGAAGCTTCCATTCGTCGACGGTCCGATCGCGGGCCATTGTCTGGACGCGGTACTCGGCCGTCAGGTGGTCGGCCAAGAGGCGATGGGCTTTCTCGTCGCGTCCGTAGAGCGAAAGACAGCCCGGGTCGCCCATCGCCACGGCCAAGCGGGCATGAACGAACGACTTCCAGTAGTTCGTGTCAACCAGGACGTGGCGAACCTGCCGCTTTCCGGTGGTCGAGGGGATCCGCCAATGGTGGCCCACTCGATCACCTCGCTGGCGTCGGTATTCGGCAAACGGAATCGACGAGGCGCCGACGTACTTGCCGTGGCCGGGCAAGATGATCCCGGCATACACCGATTGACGGCAGAACTGGTAGACCACGTCGATCGACTGGCCCCAGTTGGCGTCGATCAGGCAGCGGTCGATCTTCATCTCGGCGCCGTCTTCGCGGCGGTAGGCGCGCCCAAGTCGCTCCTGGCAGAGCTTTTCCAGCCCGGCATAGATCGAACCTTCCAGCCCCGCGTTGGGCGTAGCGTGGGCCAGCGTCTTGTGGATATCGCGTAACGTAAAGTACGGCCGGCGCTGATCGGGCCACGTGCCGTAGTCCAGCACGTAGCCGGTGAAGTTGTCTTCCCAAGCGGCGATCAGCCAAAACAGAGTCTTCTGTTGCACGTCGATGAACATCGTCAGGTGCGACGCGCCCAGCGGCAGCACGCCCTTGGTGTAGCCGTTGGTTTTGGCTGCGATGTCCTCGGCGGTGAGCATCTCCTCGCCTTCGGTCTCCACGATCGGCTCGTTTTGATATTCGGCGAAGAAGGCACTCTCGTCGCGGAACCGGAGGTTCATTGCGTGTTGGATCGCCGACAGCTCATCCTCGTTATGCCGTTCGGGCCAGGCGATGCGGGAACCCTCGTCCATCGCGTCACGGTTTTCGCGATAGAAGGCCGTAGCCTCGGAGCCGTCGCTATCGTTGCGAAGGCTGTCACTACGAATCTCAGCATACCGGGCCCATAGCTTCTCGTTGCTGGGAAACGCGTAGACCATCTTTGTGCGCTCACCCTGCCACTCCGGATGTTTTTCGCGGTCGAGGATGTTGTCGGCCATGTCAGCCGGGCGGATGACCGTGCAGGCCATCAGCCCGGCGATCTTCTTGCCGGGGCCCGCCATGCCCAGTACGTCGCCAGCGAGGATCGCCTCGCGGCGCTGAGACTGGCTGGGCGACCAGGCCGACTCAGTTGTCTGCGGATCGTCAACCATGACCAATTGCGGGCGGACCACCTGGCCGTCGGCCCGGGCGTGGTTCTGACCGCGGATGTCGGAGCCCTTCATACCGCTGCAGGAGATTACGACACCGGACGCCTTCGAGCCCTCGATCGTCGGCAGCACGATCTTATCGGCCGACCACTCGATCCGAGTCGGCTCGCCGTTGTGCTTCTGGCCCTTCTGCCGGTTGGTAATCCGCTCCAGGCACTGGATCGGGTAGACGACCTCCGGAAAATCCTCGCGCAGCAGTGGATTAGTTTCCAACCACGTCTTGATGTTCTCCAAGAGGTCCTTGGCCCGGTCGGCGCTGGCGGCGATCAGCGTCACAAACGGTGTGGCACCGATCAAGGCCGCCCAGAGGACGGCAGTCTGGCAGCCAACCGTCTTTCCCGATCCACGAGGCATCGCCATGGCGAACAGACCGCCGGTGCGTACCGCCCGCTCAATCTTCCCGATGACTTTCAGGTGGTCCTCGGACCACGGCAGATAATACACTTCGCTGAAGTAGGTTTCGCAAAACGTCCGGAAGGACTCCTCGGCCGCCGCTTTCCGCTCGGGATCGACGACTCTTGGAATCTCACCGATATCCTGTGCTGCCCGAACTGCCTCGGCATTTCGCTCGGCCTGCCGGCGCTTGCGTTCGGTGTAGTCCTGCGGGTCTTCTTTCGGCGTGTGATACTCTAGCGTCAGCCACGCGGCATAACGGAACAGGTTGATCGTTCGCGCATCACCGATCGTGTACCCGGCCCGGTTGCGGTGCCGGCGCAGACGAGTTTCCGTCAGCACCGTGCCGCGACCGGCCGTGTTGAGCACGCGCATCAGTTCGGCCGGCTTCATGTTCTGTGGGTCAATTGGCGCCATGCGAAATCTTTCCGGCAAGATAGGCCGTGTAGTGAATCAGGTTGATCGTTCCGTCCGCCGATAGCAGGTTCCCCGCATTTGCGACGGCAAGAACTTGCTCATCGGTGATCTTCCGCCGAAAGGCGCTCGACAGCACGGTCGCCAGATCCGACCGCGAAATGGCCGTAATTTCTAGCGGCCTGTTTGACCCGTTTAACATGTCCGCCTCCTTTCACATGTCTTGGCAAGGAGTTTCCAGATTCCGGCGAAATGTGCGTGGTATTCGCTTGAGGTGTCCCGGATTTCATGGCTCAGTGTGTGTGTTGACACCATCAACCACCAGGAGCCAAACCATGCGAATCACGCGAATCGACTTCGAAGGCCAAGACGGGAACTACGCCACGGCCGCCCGCAAGCGAGGCAGCGACCATATCGAGGTAACGATCCTCACGCCGGATGTACCCGACGGCCGCGAGCACTCGGTCCTGGCCGGATGCCGAGACGACATCTTCTCGATGGCCGAGTGCCTGCAGCACCATCTTGACGGGCACCGGGGCACCAACTCGATGATCCACGACTACTACAACGAACTGTTGCGATTGAGCGATTGCTAACCCTTTCCCCTTTTTTCCAGGAGCGATACGATGAAGAAGAACGATGTGAAGATCGGCCAATCCTACATGGCCAAGGTAACCAACAGCGTAGTCCCCGTCCGCATCGACGCGGTGAATTCGCACGGCGGCTGGGATGCCAAGAACATCGCCTCCGGCCGCAAGGTGCGGATCAAGTCGGCCCAGCGGCTCCGGCGCAAATGCACGGAAGCGGATCTGGCGGGCCTGAAGCGTCCGACGCCCAAGCGGCGGACGAAGGCGGCCACGGACGCCACCGCTTCGCCCACGTCGCCGACTGTCGCGAAGCCGGGGAAGGAAGCGACCAAGAAGGCCACTGAGGCAAAGGGCCGCGACACGGGCAAAACTGGGGCGAAGGTGGCCAAGCCGGCCAAGCCGAAGCGGATTTCGGGGCTGACCGCCGCATTCATGGTCCTGGTTGACGCCAACGCGGAACTCGGCGTCAAGGCCATCGTGAAGATCGCCGCCGAGAAGGGCTGGTGGAAGTCGACGGCCAAGACGCCGCACGCGACAGTCTACTCGGCTCTGATCCGTGAGATCGCCACCAAAGGAAAAGCCTCCCGGTTCAAGCGAGGAACTGCGCGAGGCACGTTCCGGGCCGTCTGCACACCCCAGCAGAAGCGAGAGCTGTTTGGCACGAAGGCGTAGGCCGCTGTCCATCGAAGCT
>CAYUIQ010000071.1:0-35085 GCA_964444795.1 uncultured Planctomycetaceae bacterium | reverse complement strand
ACTGCTTGCAAGCAAGCAGTGGCACACGACTTTTTCAGCGGGCCGCCAGGTCAGACCTTCGGCCGAGTGTTCGATCGCAATGCCATTGCGGCGAGATACAGGTCCCACATCCTGCGAGGACAGAACGATGTCGATACGACTCATTCCCGCGTTGCTGCTCACCGCGGTGGTCGGATTCGTGCTCGGCTCCATCCCGGGGCTCAACGAGCACCTGCACTGGAACCTCTGGTACGTCGTTCCGATCAGCGGAGTGATCTTCGGGGCGATGGCCGGGGCGATTCAGATCGGCGTCTGCTACGGCCTCAACGCCAAGGCCATGGGATCGAACTTGGTCTTCTTGCTCGCGGCCAGCGTCGTCGGCTACGTCGCGATCGACTACGGAATCTATCATGCCCAAACCGTGCCGGTGCAAGATATCGAGGGCATTCCCGACGGCGAGTACTCGCTGTCGGAAATGGTCACGTTCGGAGAGTACATGAAGTGGCGACTGGGATCGTCCTCCGTTTCGACGAAACACGGCGACGACGCGTTCGAAATGGGCGGCACGGCAACGACGATCACCTTCATCGTTGATTTGCTCGGGGTCCTCCTGGCGTCGCTGGGCGTGCTGGTGATCTTCCATGAAACGCATCCCTTCTGCGACCGATGCGCGCGCTACAAGCGCCGGGAACAGAAGTTCGAGATCCCCTTCGCTGATGGCGGCAGCGAGGCGGATGAGGTACGAACCGCCATCGTCGGGCGAATCGAAGAGGGCGACTTCGGCGGTCTGATCGATTACCTTCGCGACGCGGCCGCCTCGCGTGACGTCAAGAAACCGAAGCTCCGCATCAGCGTGGATCAGCGCGTGTGCCGACGGTGCGGCGAGACGACGTTGCTCGGAAAGGAAGAGGTCCTGTCGGGAGACGGCTGGCAAGAGACCTTCAAATTCGATTTCGCGTACGACCCGACCGAACAGCCGACCGCGGACGTTTGAGAGGGATTACTCCGGCCGGCCGTTGCCGTCGCGGGCTGGAAACTCGACGTGATGAACCCAGGCCGGGGGAACGTTCACCCAGACGGCTTGGCGCCGAATCTCGTGCCGGCTCAATACGCTCCCCAGCGCCGCGCCGATGCCGCGCAGACGCTGCCGCTCGGCCTTGCCGCTGACCAGCGTCCGCATGGCACGAATGCCGATGTACTCGAAGAAGGAAAGCCGCCCGCCGGCGCGAAGCAGTTCGGCGAACACGTCGAGGATCTGCTCGACCGCTTCGGCGGAGAAGTTGTTCAGCGGCAGCCCGGAAACGACCAGATCGTACGGCTCCTCTTGCCGCATCTCCTCGACGCGCTGGTGGAAGATCCGCACCCGGTCGGCCACCGCCTGAAGCGGTGCTTCGGTCTCGAAACGTCGCCGCAACAGGGCAACAAACTCGTCGTTCACTTCGACCAGATCGAGCCGGTCGTCGTCTCGCATCGCGGCCACGATCCGATCGGTCACCGATCCGGTACCCGGTCCGACTTCCAGAATCCGGCGCTCCCCGGAGACGTCGTCCTCCCTGCCCCGGCGAACGTAGCGTGCCAACGCCGAGGCGAGGAACCGGCTGCTGGGCAGTACGGCTCCGGTGGTGTGGAAATGACGGCGAAACTCGCGGAAGAAGGTCCGATAGCCGGGCATGCTCATCTCGGGGAGGGTTGGGAGAAGGGTCGTGATCTCGTCAAACCATCGAGTATAAACAGCGCGGACGCCGCCGACAAGGAGCGGGGGGAAGTGGGGACTGGGGACGGGAAAGCAAGGAGAAGGGAGTGGGGCCAAGCCCACCGGTGGCATCCGGTGGGTCGAGCGGGTGGGTATGTCGGGCGACGGTGCTGGACCCGGGGGGCGCAACCCCCGGGCTTGGTTTGTGGCCAAATGTCGCGGTAATCCGCTGCGCCGACTAGGACGATTCGACCGTCGTGGAGACCATCGTTTCGCCGGCCGGTTGCTTGCCGCCGACTTCCACCGGCGCTTGGGGCTTGAGCTTCATGAACTTGCCGCGAACTGAGGAGACAAACTTGCGCACGCGGTCGCAGTGGCTTCCGTTGGTTCGTCCCCGCGCCGATCCGAAGAGGACGCCGGCCAACTCGCCCTGCTCGTTGAGGATCGGGCCGCCGGAATCACCGCTACGGGCGGCCGTCGACAGCTCCAGCATCTCGAAGGGGAGGTTGTTGCCCGGCGAGACGAATTTCATGCACTTGCCCGACGCACTGCGGTAGTTGCCTTTGCCGTAGCCGATGATCGTCAGGGGATGGCCGATCTTGGGGATTTCGGCCGCCAGGGCCACGGGCTCGACGCCCTCGGGCTTCCAGATAGCCAACGCGGCCAGATCCCAGTCCTTGTCGACTCTCAAGATCGAAGCGGCGGACCGATGGCCCCCCGGAAACGTGACGTCGATCTGTCCCTTCGCGTCGCGCACCACGTGCCAGTTGGTGATCACCAGCCCGTGGCGATAGTTGGTTTCGATCAATGTTCCCGACCCATGGGATTTCATCCGGTTTCCCTCCTGCACGTTGACGCGCACCACGGCCGGGTGCTTCGACTCAGGTTCTTCACTCCGGGCACGGGAAATCGGCAAACAGCAGATCACGGTTGCAAAACAAAGAAGATATCTCACGGTGATTCAACCTCTTCGGAGGAACGGTTAGGGTAACTACATTCCTCCATACTAATCCGAACGAGAATTCCTGCAATTCCCAAAACTTGCCGGACGACGCCTGTGCCACCACTTATGGGTGGTATGGCCGATCTGTGCGGTAGCGTCGCCAGTGGGCGCCGTGATGCATTTCGAAGACATCCGGAAGCTATCGCCGCTGTCACCAGTGCATCGCGGCGGCGAGCCACTCAGGCGTCGCGAAATCGGAGCAGCCGGGCCGAATTGAGCACCACGGTCACCGAGCCCGGATTGTGGCCCAAGGCGCCGAGGGTAGGGGGGTAAGACGCTAATGACCGCCAGGAGCAAAGACGCCGCGGTCAGCCCGATGATCACCGATGCGCGAACGCCATGGCGGGGTAGTTCCGCAACCATCGATCCGGCCTCCACAGGTGCCCGTTTCATCGTAGCCGCTGGGTAAGAACGGCGAAACGCTCCGGTGATCTCCCCGGCGACCCACCGAGACGGGGGTTGTCGAAAGGTCACCGTTCCATAACTCATGCCGCCTCGGCCAGATCGAAGCGGAATCCGTCAGCGTTGGGCTCAAGCCGTCTTGAGTCACCCAAATTCCGGCAAATCCGGCCACGGCAAAGGTTCCCGAGCCCATTCTGCCTCAGCGCCGAAGTCGTGGAACCATGGGCAACAAAAAGAGGTGTCCTGCCTGTTGACGTCCACGGGAAACCAGTCTATACTCCTCGTTATTGATGACGAGACTGAGTCTCAGTACCATAACTGTTCCCCTGTTTCCCGAAGAGGACCCATTCATGCGGACCCTCAATTCCCACTATCGGGTGGGCCGCTGCGGCTTCACCCTGGTCGAGTTGCTCGTGGTGATTGCCATCATTGGCATCCTTATCGCCCTGTTGCTGCCTGCCGTGCAAAGCGTACGCGAGGCGGCCCGGCGAGCGTCGTGTTCCAACAACCTCAAGCAGTTCGCCTTGGCCATGCACAACTTCGAGAACGCCAATCGGGCGTATCCCCCGAGCTTCGGCGGCGATACGGCGGCCGATTGGTCGGCCCACGCTCGGCTGTTGCCCTACTTGGAACAGGGGAACATCGCTCAGCAGATCGATCTGAAGCTCGGCTACGCGGATTCGACCCAGGGCAACATCAGCGCGCTACGCGTGCCGACGTACCTTTGTCCCTCGGAAACTAACGACAAGGTACGAACGAAGAACGGCCAGAACGTCCATTACCCGCTTAACTACGGAGTGAATCTAGGCACCTGGTTTGTCTACGATCCACGCGACCAGCGGGGTGGCGAAGGTGCGTTTTATCCACACAGCCGCCTCCGTCCTCGCGATTTCCGCGACGGCACGACGTCGACCATCTGCGCGGCCGAGGTGAGGGCCTACACGCCTTATTTCCGCAACGCGGCACAAGCGGGTCCGGCCATGCCCAGTGATCCGAGCACGGTTTGCGGCATGGGCGGCGACTTCAAGAGCAGCAGCGGCCACACCGAATGGGTCGATGGCCGGGGACACCAAACCGGATTCACAACCGTCTTCGGCCCCAACACCGAGGTGATCTGCGACCGGAGCGGAACGCTCTTCGACGTCGACTGGACAAACCAGCAGGAAGGCAAGTCGGACTCCGTGCCGACCTACGCCGCAGTGACCGCGCGGAGCTATCACCCGGGCGTCGTCAACGCGGCGATGATGGACGGATCGGTGAAATCGTTCAGCGACTCGACCGACCTGACCACATGGCGAGCCGTCTCGACCCGCGCCGGCGGCGAGTTGGTGCCGGAATTGCCGTGATCGACAACGAGCCCGTCAGCCCCCGGCTCTGCCGGGGGGTAAATGGGGTGTAATACTGGGCCATCCATCGGTCGATCGAATCGTGGCGTTTTCATACCCCCCGGCAAAGCCGGGGGCTGGTCGGGATTCTCAAATCTCCGCCGCTTTGCCGCTGGCGGCCGATTCGGTTTGCTTGTGACAGAGGATCAGTGCGTCGCGAGCCAGGGCGCCGTCGAGCAGGGCCGAGGGCGTATTGCCGTCAACGCAGCGGGTCACTTCGGTCAGCTCGGCCACGAACGCATCGACCGGGTCGCCGGAACCGAGGTCGGGCTTTTCGATTTCCCCTTCGGCCGGCAACACGGTCACCGGCATGGCCAGCACGCCTTCGTCGCCGATCACCGCGAAGTCCATCAGCAGCGTCGCCTTCTCCAGGTAGATCTCGTAGGCGTGCGTAAAGGGGCGGCCTTGCTGGTTGATTACGCCGCTGGCGGCGGTCACGGCCAGCGCCGGATCGTCGAAGAGAAACTGCGAACTGAACCGTTCGAGCACCTCGCCCCGCATGGTGCCCACCGTTTGCACGGCCCGGGGCATTCCGGCCACCAGGCGAATGAAATGGGCGTCGTGGACATGCAGGTCGAGCATCGGCCCGCCGACCGCGTTGGGGTCGTAGAAGTTGGGGATCCAGAGCGGGTCGGAGATGATCCGCTTGAAATATCCGCCCAACAGTTTGCCATACTTGCCGCTGGAAATCGTCTCGTAGGCAAACTTGTATTCGGGAAAGTAGGGCAACACATGCCCGATCATCAGGAGCTTGCCCGCCTTCTCGGCCGCGGCGACCATCCGCTCGGCGTCGACCGTCTTCAGGGCGATCGGCTTCTCGCAGAAGACGTTCTTGCCCGCCTCCAAAGCCCGGATCGTCACGTCGGCGTGCAATGCCGGCGGCAGACAGACGTCGACCACGTCGATCTTCGGGTCGGCGATCATCTCGTCCAACTCGGCGTACGTGTCGATGCCCGAGAGGTCCATCATTTCGCCGGGAGGGCCGAAGTTGCCTTTGATGTCGGTCCAGTCGCCGGCCAGCCGCTTGGCGTCCTGTTCACACATCGCGGTGACCGTGGCCCCGTCGATCTTCTGATAGGCCAGATAGTGAATCATACCCATGAAACCGATACCGGCGATTCCGACGTTCATATTCGTAGCTCCTTGAGGTAGGTAAAGTGTTCTGTGGTACGATGGGCTTCCCAGCCCGTCGCTGTCGTACGATGGACTTCCCAGCCCATCGTACGGGTCTTTCGACGGCCTCGGAGGGCCATCGTACTATCCTAATACGCTGGTAAACTTCTCGTAGGCGTCGTCCCAAGCGGTCGTGTTTTGGGGTTCGTACTGTTGGACGGGGAAACTGCGGCGGATTACCTCGCGGGCTTCGGCGATCGAGCCCACGTCGCCGGCCGCCACGGCTTGCATCATCAGGTTGCCCGTGGCCGTGGCTTCGATCGGACCGGCCACCACGCGCCGCCCGCATGCGTCGGCGGCGGCCTGGCAAAGCTGTCGGTTGCGCGTACCGCCGCCGACAATGTGGATCGTCTCCAACCGCCCGCCGGCCAGTTCTTCGCACATGCCGAACACCTGGCGAACCTTCATCGCGATACTCTCCAGCCCGCATCGCAACACGGCCCCTTCATTTTCCGGCACGGTCTGCCCGGTCTTCTGACAGAAAGCACGAATCGCCTCGGGCATGTCGTCCGGTGCCAGGAACTCGCGGGCGTCGGGGTCGATGAACGAGACCAGCGGCTTCGCGGCGGCCGAGAGACCGTTGAGATCTTCCCAGTCCCAATCGCGACCGCCTTGATTCCAGATGCGGCGGCATTCCTGTACCAGCCAGAGGCCCGTGATGTTTTTCAGCAGCCGGATCGTATCGCCCACGCCGCCTTCGTTGGTGAAGTTCAACTGGCGGACCGTGTCGTTGACCACCGGCCGAGGCGATTCGATACCCATCAACGCCCAGGTTCCCAGGCTGATGTAACACCAGTCGGGCCTCGCGCCGGGCCGGCTGGCGGCGGGCACGGCCATCACGGCACTGGCCGTATCGTGCGAACCGGGCAAAACGACCCGGGCGGCCGACAGCCCGCTCTCCGAGACAATCCCGGGGAGCAGTGGCCCCAGATCGGTCCCCGGCGGCTCGATCTTACCCAAGATACCGGTGGGCAGATCGAACTTCTCCAGCAGTTCGGTCGCCCAGGCGCCCTTGACCGGGTTGTAGAACTGCGAGGTGGTCGCCTCGGTGAATTCGTTACACTTCACGCCCGTCATTAGCCAGTGGAACAAGTCGGGCACCATCAACAGCGTCTCGGCGACGTCCAGCAGCGGCGAGTTGCCCAGCTTCATCGCCAGCAGTTGATACAGCGTGTTGAACTGCATGAACTGCAAGCCCGTGTGGACGAAGATCTCCTCGCGGCTGGCAAATTCCTCGGCCTTCTCCATCATGCCGTCGGTGCGGCTGTCGCGATAATGGTAGGGATTGCCCAGCAGTTCGTCGTTCCGGCCTAACAGCCCGAAATCGACCCCCCACGTATCGACTCCCACGCTGGCCACCCGATCGCCAAACTGGCTCCCCGCCGCCCTCAACCCGCGTCCGACATGCGCCCACAGCCCGGGCAGGTCCCAGTAGAGCTTGCCAGCGAGATCAATCGCGCCGTTCTCGAACCGGTAGATTTCTTCCATCGTGAGCTTTTGCCCATCGAACCGCCCCACCACATGCCGACCGCTGGACGCCCCCATGTCGATCGCCAGATATGCCTTTTCCGCCATGGTATATCGTCCCTCGGGCTTATGAGATCCGGTGAAATGCAGGGTAGCCAGATGGATATGGTGGCCCAGCAGGGCAGGGGAGTCAAGGGGCCGGGGGTGGAGCGGACGAGAACGGGGGGTGGAAGCTGCGCATTCTCAGTACATTACGCACGCTACGTAGAATCCCGTGTTGTGTGCCGCTGCTTGCCAGCAAGCAGTGCAGGCCCGGGAAACAGGTCTGCACGAGAGGAAGCTGTCGTATCTCCGCAACCGTGATCTGACTCGCCAAGAACGGTTCTTTCGCCCGGCAACACTGCTTGCCAGCAAGCAGTGACACGCCATAATGGACAGTCGCATCCTTCGTTCTTTGTGTCCTTCGTGTCTTGGTGGTATGCCAATTGCCCTGCCGCTTGTCCGGATCGGATTGACCACCAAGACACCAAGGACACGAAGGAAGTGAAGCAGAAGAGCGTCACGTCAATTTCGGCTCCGCGATAAGAGGAGATATCATGCGGTATTGCAACGTACCACTGATCCGACAGGAAATGGCGATGTCGTGTTGGCACGCTTCGGCGCGGATGCTTTGGGCTTGGCGGCATCTGCAGTCGATCCATCCTCTTCCTGCCGTCTACACCCGCAACGCGGGACTGACGCCCGCGGGATTCGTCCGTCTGGCGACCGCACTGGGTCTGCAATCGGTGCCCGAGATTAACATGTCGTATACCTCCGGCGCGGTGGACCGTCTGCTGCGGAATTACGGGCCGCTTTGGGCGGCGGGCTACTGGTACGGCGCCCCCCACATCATCGTCATCACCGGCGTCGATGCCGACGGCACGCTGTACGTGAACGACCCGGGGCACCCGGTCGCGCGGGTTCACGACATGGGCTTTTTCAACCAGAAGATCGCCGCCGACGTCGCCAACCCGATCCTCTACATGGCCGCCGACTTCAGTTGGTGAGTTGCGGCGACGGGAGGGGGGGTGCGTTACGGCCACCGGAGGGGCGTCCTGGGCTCTCAACCTTGTCCCGATGGCCCGTTTCGTTGACCAGACCAAGACAACGGACTAATCTGGAAGATGTTTTGCTAGGCTCGATTTTACGCGGCCGGCGGTGTCTCGCCTCCAACTGTCCCGGAGACCGTTGCGTTTAGCGAGTCTTTCGTGGCGAATGTCCGTACCTATGCCGAAAGGGATTCTCATGACTCGCCAGAGAACTGCGATTGCCGTGCTTGTGTTCACGATTTCATGTCTGCTGGGTGGTCGCGACTCGGCCAACGCCGCGATCATTGCGCTGGATAACACCAGCGATCGAGGCGGCGCGTTGGGACTCACGGCGGGAGGCGATCTGTATAATCCCGGCATACATACCAACCCGTCCGTGCTCATCGGTTCCAACTCCGCCGACAGCAACACGTGGGGCACCGGTCAAACAGCCAGTGCCACCGGACCCGACGTCGGTTCCACTTGGCGCGGCAACATCGTCGTTCGCGCGTCCAGCGTGTTGGACGCCGATCCAAACGACAGCCTCAGTTCGATCACCGATCTGATCTATCGACCCACCACGTTGACGCTCACCCTACCGGTCGGAGCGTTGGGCGCGGCCAATACCCCAACCTACGCGCCGCAGGCATACTATCACGGTGTGATAACACAGACCAGCGCCACCTCTGGGTATTGGGGAGCATGGGACACGGCGGCCAAGGGCGCCGATAGCTCCAACACCGTGGCCGGTGCGTATGACGACGCCGACAACTCCGGTAGCATCACTCCCGGCGACCTGTACGAGTTCACGTTCAGCGGAATCTCGGGCCTGCAAAACACGACCGATTTCATCTCCTTCGCCGTGGTGGGCAACGCTAACGCGGTGGCTAACGAATCGCTCCGGTTCGACAACGCGCAACTGGAAGTCGTCGCACCGCAGGGCATCGGCACGCTGCTGGTGGTCGACAAGGCCAGCGGCAACGGCGGCACGACCGGCTGGGTTGCCGGTGGCGATCTCTATAAGCCGGGAATCGGAGGCCAACCCGAGGCACGCATCGGCTCCAACACGGCCGACAGCAACACCTGGGGTACTAACCAGACATCCGCCGCCAGCGGTCCGGATATCGGCTCCACCTGGCGCGGCGCGCTGGCCTTGCGCGCATCCCAGATCCTCGAAGCCGATCCGGGCGACGCCTTCGATACGGCAGCCGACCTGAACTATCGGGCGGGAACCATCGAAGTCACGCTGCCGGTCAGCTACGTGGGTCCCAACACCAGTCCCGACTACGCGCCGGAACTCTACTACCACGGTGTCGTAAACGAGACAAACGCCAGCGCCGGCTATTGGGCCGCCTGGGAGAAGGCAACCCGAGGTGCCGCTGCCGGCAACACCGTGGCGGGTATCTTCGACGACGTCGACAGCTCGGGTGGCGTGTCCGTCGGCGACCTCTACACATTTAGCGTCGACGGTATCGACGGGCTCGTTCGACGCGCCGACTTCCTCACCTTCGGCATCGTCGGAAACCAAAACACGGTGGCCGACGAAACGCTCCGCTTCGACCCGGCCGTGTTTGAATTCGCCGCTTTGGCTCCCAAAGGCACGTCGGTGACGGTGGACAACGTCAGCGACCGCGGTGGGGCCATGGGGCTGATGGCCGGGGGCGACGCCTACAAGCCGCAAATCAACACCAGTCCCCGGGCGCAGATCGGCTCCAACTCGGCCGACAGCAATGTGTGGGGAACCGGAAGCACGGCCAACGCAAGTGGACCCGACGTGGGGTCGACCTGGCGCGGGACCCTGGCCATCCGCGCATCCAGTGTCTTGGACGCCAACCTCAACGACCGCTTTGAAACGATCCAAGATCTAATGGATCTGGCCGACGGACTGACCCTGACCTTAACGGTCGATGCCTTGGGTCCGGCCAACAGCGCCGATTACGCCCCCGAGGTCTACTATCACGGTGTCGTCAATCAGAGCAGTACCACGTCTGGCTATTGGGGTGCCTGGGAAAACGCCGCCCGCGGCGTGAACGACACGAATACAGTGGCCGGGATTCTCCAGGACGTCGACAACTCCGGCGGTGTCACGCCCGGCGATCGTTACACGTTCGACTTCCAGGGCATCTCCGGGCTGGTCAACGACTCGGACTTCCTCACCTTTGCCATCGTCGGCAACCAGGACGCAGTGGCCGACGAAGCCCTTTACTTCAGCATGGCCGAACTGACCGTCCAGGTACCGGAGCCTTCCACGCTGGCGCTAGCCGCCATGGCATTTGCCGGGTGTTGCTTCTGGATGCGACGGCGCCGCGCATGACTGCCCGAGAGGGCGCGACGGAATAGCTTGCCCGCGGTCACTTACTTGCCACCCTCATGCTTCGTTTTTTGTGTCCTTTGTGTCTTCGTGGTGCTCCAATTGCCCTGGCGTCTGGGCGGATCGAATTCACCACAGAGGCACCAAGGGCACGAAGGAAGGGAAAGGACAAAGCGAGGATAGTCTCTGTTGTTTGACGAGGCGACTGCTTCCGGGTATCCTTTCCGCCATGGCCAGACCTCTCTTACTCCCCCGACGAAGCGTCGGAACGAGAGAAGGAGGAAACACGCCGATTTCAAATACTCCTTCACCACGACCGAAGGTTGGGGAAGTTTGGTACGGCAGTGCGTGATCGGAAGACATTCTCACGCGTTATGCGTGTAAGGGACAAGTCCGCAGTCGCGCCGCTATGTCAGTCGGATTGCGTCGCCGGCCGACTGTCCGAAACGATGATCGCAACAGCGACGAAGGCCAGTTGCATGATGCACGCGGTGCCCACGTAGAGCGGTCCTTCCTCGCCACTGAGGCCGTATTTGTGCAACCCGCCGCCTTTGAGGAAATTCACGCCGTACCAGGCCATCAGCACGAGAGTGAAGCAGAGCACGGCCCCGGCCGTCAAACCGCGGTTGCCCAGCCAGTCGGTGTGTCGGGCGTGGAGAATCGTCAAGTAACCCAGCAGCGTGATCAGGGCCCAAACCTCCTTCTTGTCCCAACCCCAGAATCGCCCCCAGGAATAGTCGGCCCAGATTCCGCCGAGAATCGTGCCCACCAGCAGCAACAGCACACCGACCTTGAGCGATTCGTAGGTACACCGGCACTGAGCCTTGATGGTCTCTTCCTGTTGGGAGCCGACCAGGTAAAATCCGAGTGTGACATTGCCGATGCCCACGGCCAGGGCAAACGCGGCGTAGCCGAGCATGATCGTCATCACGTGAATCACCAGGAACTCGGGGCTGCGCAACGCGGGCATCAGCGGATGCAGCGCGGGGTCGAGGACCGACGGGCAGAAGTCGGCCAGCAGCAGAATGATCGTCGTCACCACGGCCGCGGCCGCGAGGATTCCGCGCCGGTGCGACCAGAGCCCGAACCCCAGGCCGAATGCCGCGGTGCCCAGGGCCGTGAAAACGACCGATTCGTAGAGGTTCGTTACCGGCGGGCTTCCCTTAAGCGCCCAGCGAATTCCCAGGCCGATGAGGATCACCATCAGGCACGCTGCCAGGCTTGCGAGCCCAAGGATGTAAATGGGCTTCCACTGGGTCTTGATGCAACTGAGCACCAAGGCGGCCAACGCAATCGCCGCGAACATCCAGGCATAGCGGAACGGCCGCCAGGTGTTGTAGGTGACTTCCAGCCGGATGATCCACGGTTTCGGATAATTCTCGGAGTCCTCCATCAGCTTGGGCCCCAGTTCTCGTAGCGTGGCGAGCAGCGTGTCGAAGGCCTCGTTGAAGGACTCGGGGGAACCGGCGAGGAAGGCGGCCTTCGCGTCGCGCAGTTGCGATTGTACCTTTCGCATCTCACCGGTTGGGTCGGACTTGTCGTCGAAGTCCTTTCGCGTCAGGTCGGCCGCCGAATACCAGAGCTCGTTCTTGTCACCCGGGATGGGCACCATCCGAAGCCCCCGCCCCATGCGGAGAGTATGGTAGGACCAGAGCCTCCCGCCCAGTTTCCGTGCCGCTTCCTCGAGCTTATGGAAATCGCCGCCTTTGTCGGCGTGGACGTCCTGGACCCAGGCGATAAACGGCCTTTCTTCATCGTCTCTCGGATCCATGATTGTGGTCTGGCTGAGTTGGAACGGCGAGATGTGCTTGCGACCGTCGTCCATCGCCAGCGCCTTGCGGAGCTCGGCGTCGTCTACCGGCAGCAGCCGTGCCTTGTCCCACTTATCGGGTTTGTGCGTGGCGAAATAGACAGTCAACTCACTCAACTTGCCGGCCACGCGTGGATTCGCGGGCGGTCCCCAGTCCTGCCGCTGCAACACCATTGCCAGATAAAGTGCCGCGGGCTCCAACATCCGGCCCGTGTCCGGGTCGGCGAAGCGGGACCGGCCGATGATTTTCGGCAACGTTTCCCGGGCCAGCGTATCGAGCGGTTTGTACCTACCGCGTTCCTGGACCGGGAGGTATCGCCAAACGTCGGTCCGAAAGGCCTCGCCGGACTCTTCGGCAGCCGGCGCGGACAGGGCCGTTGCGAACAACACGATCAGAGTCGCCATCGGACGATGCATCAAAGGAGACCTCGCAAGTAGAATACAATGAAGGTCCCCAGGCAAATCATCGCGCAGCCGGCGTATTTCAGCAGCCTTCCCGGATCGTAGGCCACGCTCAGAATGGATACCCTGCTGTCGGTCTTGTCGAAGCTCGATTGGTAGAGCGTAAACTTACCGTACTCCAGGGGCTCGTTCATCGCGATTGTGTGTTGCTGGGTAAGCTCCGATTCGTCCTCTATTTCGACGACACTGGAATACGAGGCGTCGCCCATGCCGCCCGGGTTCATGCCGCGCGTGAAGTCCAGCAGTTTCAATGAGAAACCCAGCGGATGTTGGGCGTACTCGAAGGCGACGAGCACGTGGCCTTTCGGCGTTTGCATCGTGTACTCCCCGTGCTGCCGCTGCAGCCAGATCTCCTGCGTTTCTCCCGCCACGGAAACCTCGAAATGGGCGGCGGCCTCCGGTATAGCCCTCTGTCCGGGCCTTCTCTTGACCGGCCTGAACGTCGTCTCCCGCCGGACATGACGTTCGTGCCGCAGAAGGCGGATCTGGAAACCGTCGGGGGCCTCGATCACGTCTCCCACGCCAACTTCGCCCCGCGACTCGTACCGTTTGCCCAAGCCGACCCGGCAGGACAGCTTCTCGTCCGGCGTCTGGAAGAACTCCACCGACCGTTGAGCGGAAACGGCCGGGTGGTGGTAGAAGAACTTGACCGGACACGCGATCCCCCGCGACTCGCTGAAATCCACCAGCGGGGTCTTCGCTCGGCTGAACTGGCGTACCGGCTCCTGGTCGCCGGGGAGATGGACCAGCAGATCCAGCACCGGGTTGAGTGGTTCGTCCCCCGCGGAGATGTACGTGCCGTCGGGCCCCGGCTCCAGTTGGGCAAGATACCGGGCAATTTCCACTTTCGTCCCGTCGCCGCCGACCGAGATCGTCTTGCCGACGTTCTCATCGACCGGGACCCGCTTGACCTGGCCTTGGTAGTGAATCGAGAGCATCCCCTTGGTCCCCAACTTGTCGGCCGGCCGATTGAGCAGGTCGTCCAGCATCGAACGCACCGGAACTTCGTTCAACGCGACACCGATAGGGCCGGCCTTCTTCTTCGCTCCGATGCTCTTGCGCCCCACGAGCCATCTCTCGGTCACCAGCTTGCCGTCGGCCCCGAGCACCGCGAACAGAATGGCCGGCACGGAAAGATCCGACGAGTCTTCTCGCAAACCGGTCTGGCCGATTGCGTAACGGTAGAACCCGAGAACCTTCACGCGAACTTCATCCAACTCACCCAGGTCCTTCGTCCGGCCGCCGGGCCAATCCTCCGGGCCGGGCGCGAACGGAAAATCCACGGCGACGACCGTGTCCCCTTCGTCCCAGGACGCCGTGAGTCGTGATCGGTCATCGAGGGTGATGCTCTCGACCGGTTGCCCCCCTTCGACGACTCTAATACGGCCGTCGATCCCCGCCACGAAGGTTTGAATCGAGCCGGCCATCAAGACCAGCAGCCCGGCGTGGGTAACCAGGAACCCGATGTGGCGCCGCTTCCAGGGAAACTTCAGCAGCATGGCCGCCAAGACGTTTCCGGCCAACACCGATACCAGCGTGATGAACCACCAGCTATGGTAGACGTACCACTGCGCATACTCCAACCCTCTTTCGGACTCCAGGAACGTCCCCCTTGCCAACACGGCCATCGAGACCGCCAGCAAGACGATGGCCAGCTTCAGCGATCCGAGAAATCGGTAGATTTCGAGAATCCGGGAGCCCCAAGACGAATTGCCCGAAGACGGGCCGGCCATCTCAATCTGCTGGGGAGCGTTTGTGCGGGAATGAGTAGGGCCGCTCTTGCCGCCTCGCTTCTTCGCCATAACGGTTACTCGGACGCGGAGGAAAAGGAGATCGAGGTTACCGGCGACGGGAGGGGCTGTGATCGACTTGGGCTACCGGCATCCTCAAGCCTATCACACCGATAGCCCGCGGACAAGCCCCGCCCGGCAGCGGTAATCCGCCCCTCGACCCCGATGTGGCCAAGTGATGGGATTGGTAATTTCTCGGGAGAGATTGCGGTTTTTGCATTACCGCGTTACGGGCCGGTTCTTCTGCGCGGTGTTCTTCAGTCCCGGCGTACTTCACCGCGACTCCCACGCAAAACACGCTGTGGCTTTTTCCAAGATTCCGCGTTCCATTTCCGTCCGCTTCAACTGCTTGCGGAGCCGTTTGTTCTCTTGCTGCGACTGCTCCACGGTCGCGTTGTCGCCCAGAGTCCGCCAGTGCTGGATCATCGCAAGCATGAACAGCATATCTTGAGCGGGTGATTTGGGACATCATGCGGGCTCCCGCAGTCGAAGAATGGTTGGCTTGCCTTGGAAGCCGGGCGGACACAACGCCGAAATCCGTGACTATTCGGCTCGCCCGTGATGCCACCACAGAGGGAGGGGTGGCGGCGGGATCGTGGCGAAAGAAGCCGTGTCAAGGCCTCTTGCGGTACGGTTTTGTGGTGGCTTGAATTACGATATGGCCATGCCGGACATCCCGGCCAGAACATACTCGCTGGAAAGGGGTTGCATGGCGTCCACGTTAGGCGTCACAATAACGCCCAGGCCGGGACACCAAACGGGAATGGCTACCAAGGACACAAACGTACACAAGAAGAGGAACGCGTCCATGAAGAACACCTGGTTGCTTGCAGCGATCATTGTCGTACTGGGCACGGCGGCGGTGCTGGTACGGCTCTTTTTCGGTAATACCGGCCCCACCGTCGCTTATTCATCGGTGGGAGATTCGAACTCCTGGTTCCTGACGTTTGCTGCTGATCTGGAGAAAGAGTCCGAGAAAAGAGGTTACAACTTCCGTGTAGCCCACGCGCAAGGGAAGATCGATCGACAGATCAACGACGTGGAAGACATCATTGCACAGAAACCCGAGTTCTTGATTCTGGGCCCGATTAGCCGTGACGGCTCCGCCGAAGCGCTACGCATTGCAAAAGAGGCCGGCGTGCCGGTGATTGTCGTTAATCGAGACATCAAAGGCGTTGCCGGCGAAGACTACGTCACCAAGATTCATTCTGACTTCGAGTGGATCGGGGAGCGAATGGCCGAACTCATTCACGATGCATTTCCCGCGGATACAAAGGAGATCCGAGTTGTCGAACTGCATGGAACTCCAGACGGCGGCAATACCATCGGCATGAAAAAAGGGTTCAGAAAGAAGGTGGAAGAATACAACAAGGAAGAATACCGCAAGATGACGATCGTGCGCTCCAAGCTCGGCAATTTCGATAAGGATACGGCCATCAAGGTCATGGAGAGCATCGTTCAATCCGGCGTCGAGTTCGACGCGGTTGTCGGCCATTTCGATACCGATGCACTGGGCGCCATCCGGGTCCTGCGGGCGGAGGACATGAAAGTGGGCAGCAACCCCGCGGGCGGCGAGATTATTATTGTCGGTAACGGTGGAACCAAGAAAGGGTTGGAAGCGGTCAAGGCCGGATATTATCACAAGATAGTCTCCGTTTCCCCGTACTATGCGGACCTGGTATTCGATGCCATCGAGGCCTACTCCAGGGACGAGAAAGTTTCCCCTTACATCAGCGTGAAAGACGTTGTTATCGACAAGAGCAACGTCGACGAACACATGTCGACGGCGTTCTAACCTTCTCCCTGGAAGGAGATGCCGGCGAGCGCATCGAGGTGAGGTGACGGCCGTCGGCGGAAGAGAGGACCATGCGCCCCTTCCGGCTATCCTCACCCCAACCCTCTCCCAAAGGGAGAGGGGGCATCTTGAAACAGACCCCCGTACGCCCCGCTCCATCTCCACAAGTCTCGTTATGGAACACCTCCTGCTGGAAATGAAGGGAATCGCCAAGACATTCCCAGGGGTTATCGCCCTTAATGATGTCAGCCTCTTCGTCGAGTACGGCGAAGTACACGCCCTGATGGGTGAAAACGGAGCCGGTAAATCAACGCTCATCAAGGTTCTGACCGGTATACACCAGAGGGACGCCGGGAAGATACTCTTCGAGCGGAAGCGGATCTCCCCCACGGGCGCGGCGGAATCCCTACGCGCGGGAATCAGCACCATCTACCAGGAACTCAACCTGGTGCCTTACTTGAGCGTGTGTGAAAATATCTTCATCGGCAGAGAACCCAAAACCGGCGGATTGATCGACTGGAAGACCGCCGAGAAGCGTTCGAGAGAGATCTTGAGCGACATGGGCCTTGAAGAAGTCGACGTCAACCAGCCGCTTCGCAAGCAAAGCGTTGCCATCCAGCAAATGGTCGCCATCGCCAGGGCGGTCTCCATTGAAGCCAAACTCGTGGTCATGGACGAGCCGACGTCATCCCTCAGCGAGAAAGAGGTGAGAACTCTGTTTCGCGTCATCAAGAAGCTGAAGCAGCGGAATATTGCGATCATTTTCATCAGCCACAAACTCGATGAGGTGCTCGAAATCTGCGATCGAGCAACTATCCTGCGAGACGGCCGCCTGGTTGGGCAGTACGCCATTGAGGACCTGACGAAACTGAAAATGGTGTCGCTGATGATCGGGCGCGACGCAACCTCCATCCTGGACAAGAAGAAAGGTGTGTCCGGCGGTCGTGAAGACGGGCAGGTGGTATTGAAGACGACGAATGTCTCCAGAGCCCGACGAACGACCGAGATCAGTATCGACTTAAAGGGCGGCGAAATACTGGGAGTAGCCGGACTGCTGGGATCGGGGCGAACGGAACTTGCCAGGATCCTGTTTGGCGATGAGATGCAGGACAAGGGCCGCATCCAGATCAGCGACAAGAGCGTACACATGAAAAGCCCCCGGGAGGCCATCAAGCTGGGCCTGGGCTTCTGCAGCGAGGACCGGAAAGAGGAAGGCATCTTTCCCAATATGTCGGTCACCGATAACATGACCATGGCCATCCTGCCTCAACTGAGCAAGTCCGGTATTCTCTCCAGGAAGGCCCAACTGCGAATTACCGAGACCTACATCCGCAAGATGAACATTGTGACTTCCGGCCCCAATCAACTGATGAAAGAGCTGAGTGGAGGCAATCAACAGAAAGTCCT
Source organism: uncultured Planctomycetaceae bacterium (assembly GCA_964444795.1). Taxonomy (GTDB): domain Bacteria; phylum Planctomycetota; class Planctomycetia; order Pirellulales; family Thermoguttaceae; genus JABMRP01. The sequence continues at coordinate 17,341 of CAYUIQ010000071.1, read as the reverse complement.
CTTGGCCCGATGGTTGTGCATGGACCCGATTCTGATGATTCTGGATGAACCGACACGCGGGATCGATATCGCGGGAAAAACAGAGATCGAAAACATAATCACCGATCTGGCGGGCGAAGGAGTGGCGATTCTGATGATCTCATCGGAAATGGAAGAGTTGATACGTTCCTGCGACCGGATCGCCGTCTTGTCCGAGGGCAGGAAAGTGGGCGAACTGGCGGCAAAAGAGATCTCCGAAGAACATATCATGCGGATGATGGCCCATGGAAGCGCCTGGCGGGAAAATGCAAATGGACAGTAACCCCGACTCGTCGACTGCCCCCAGCGCCGGATTGTTGAAATCCATCGCCCGGATGGATCTCGTCAGGAATTACGGTGCCGCGTTCTTCTTTCTCCTGCTGATCACATTGAGTGCGCTGATCACCCCCAACTTCTTATCCATGGGTACGCTGGAAAACACGCTCGTCCAGGTGTTTTCCGTGATGCTCGTGGCCTTGGGCATGACCCTGGTGATATCTTCGGGTGGGATCGATATCTCGGTCGGGGCAATCATGGTCATCTCCGCGGCCGTCTTGGCGAGGCTCTACACCTCGGGCGTCGGATTGGCTCCGTCGGTGGGCTGCGGAATAGGCGCGGCCGCTTTGTGCGGCCTCTTCAATGGGATTCTGATATCGAAATTCAGAATTCAGCCGATCATTGTAACGCTCGTGGTCATGATTGCCGGTAGAGGACTGGCGATGAGAGTTCAGGGACGACTCGCCGCCGATCTGGAGAACACCCCTTTCGGGAATTTTGGCTTGTACAAAATTGCGGGTAAGGTTCCCGTGCAAATAGTGATCATGTTGGCGGCTATCGCCATCATGCTCTTCGTCGCGAGGAAAACCGTGTTTGCAAAACACGTGGAGGCAATCGGTGACAATTGCCGGGCGGCGCGGCTGGTGGGGATCAACACCCTCACCACGACCATCGGCGTCTACGTCGTGTGCGGCATTCTGTGTGCCATTGCCGGAATCATGGAAGCAGCCCGCGTTGGCACCGTAAACGTCGCGCAAATGGGACTTTTCATCGAACTGGATGCTATCGCGGCAGTGGCTATCGGAGGAACTCCCTTTTCCGGGGGCCGGGCAAGAATCGCGGGCACCGTTGTCGGAGCCGTCGTTGTCGGCCTGGTAACGGTTATCGTCAACATGAGCAGCATACCGTTCCACTATTCCATGGTGTTTAAGGCCTTGATCGTCGTCGCCGCGATGTGGGCGCAAAGCAAAAAACAGTACCGACAACGGGCATTGACATGAAAACGGAAACCACGACAAACAACACCGACACGGCAAGCCTGCTTCAATCGGAAGGCCCGCTGGTGGCATTTCTGGTTCTGTGCGCCGTCGCCACCGTGGTCTTCCCGACGTTTCTCACGCCGCTCAACCTGGCCAACCTCCTCAGGCAGATCAGCCTGATTGGAGTGGTCTCCATTGGAATGACCTTTGTCATACTCTCCGGCGGAATAGATCTCTCCGTGGGATCCACCGTGGCAGTGGCGGCGGTTCTGGCGGCAAAACTCAGCGGTGAGTCCGCGCTGATAACCGTGCTGATCCCGATACTTGCCGGGGTCTGTATTGGTGCCCTCAACGCATTGCTGATCACGCGTCTGAAGATCCCCCCGTTTATCGCCACGCTAGCGATGATGCTCGGCGCAAGAGGACTGGCCTTTGTGCTGTCTGACGGAGTGCCCGTGGAATCAGGCACTGCCGGGTGGTTCTCGCAAATCGCCAAGGCTAATATCCTGGGAGTGCCTTGCATTGGGATTGTCTTCATCCTGGCACTGGGTGTCGCGGTCGTGGTCGCAAAACACACCCCTTTTGGGCGCGGCGTCTATGCCGTCGGCGGCAACGAGGAGGCCGCCGGAATGATGGGCTTGAATGTCAACAGGAGCAAGATGCTGGTGTATATGATCTGTGGCGGATGTGCCGCAACGGCCGGCGTGTTGCACGTGTTGAGAATCGGCTCGGTACGCCCCACGGTTGCCGAAGGATGGGAACTGACGGCAATTGCCGCCGTAGTGATTAGTGGAACTGCCCTCACCGGAGGCGTCGGAAAAATGGGCCATGTCTTGTATGGTGTGTTGATCCTGGGGGCTATTCCGAACATTATCAACAAGCAAGGCACGTTGACCGCGTTGGACACCAACGTGATCACTGGAATCCTGTTGCTGGCTGTGATCCTGTTGCAGTCTCGCACTGCAAATCAAGAAGAACATTCGCCCGGAGGCATGGCGTGAACCAGGAAAAATACAAAAGCCCGCTGCATCAAATGACCCGGTCGACGCCGACCTGCCTGTGGAACGACTCGGCATCCATCCGGGAACTGACCTACTCCCTGGAGCACGGAGCGGTCGGCGCGACCTGCAACCCGTGCATCGTGCTGGATGTGTTGGACAAGGAGATGCACCTTTGGAAGGATCGTATTGGCCAGCTTATCGAGACCATGCCCTCCGCCACGGAGGATCAGATCGCCTGGCGGCTGGTCGAGGAAATCTCCGTCAAGGGCGCCGCTTTGCTCAAGCCGGTCTTCGACGGGCACGGGGGAAAGAACGGACGCCTTTCGATTCAGACCGATCCGCGACTGTATCGCGATACCGACGCGCTGGTACGCCAAGCGATACACTTCGATCAGTTGGCTCCGAATCTGATCGTCAAGGTCCCGGCCACCAAGGCGGGCGTGGCGGCCATGGAGGAGCTGACCTACCGGGGCGTGAGCATCAACGCCACGGTCAGTTTTGCCATGTCGCAGTGTCTCGCCGTGGCCGAGGCCGTCGAGCGAGGCTTGACGCGGCGCGAGAAGGAAGGCAAAGACATCAGCACCATGGGCCCGGTCTGTACGATCATGGTGGGCCGTGTGGATGACTGGCTGAAGGTGGTCGCCGACCGGCAGAATATCATCACCGATCCCGGCTATCTGGAATGGGCCGGCGTGGCGACGTTCAAGAAGACCTACAAGATCTTTCAGGAGCGTGGCTACCGGCTGCGGCTTCTCTCGGCCGCGTTCCGCAATCACATGCACTGGAGCGAGTTCATCGGCGGCGACGTCGTCATCTCGCCGCCGTACGCATGGCAATTACGCTACAACGCCAGCGACGTCGAGGTGATCCCGCGGATCGATCAACCGGTCGATCCCGAACTCGTCGAAGAGCTTCGCAAGAAGTTCGTCGACTTCCGCCGAGCCTACGACGAGGACGGCATGACCATCGACGAGTTCGACACCTACGGCCCCACGGCAAGGACTTTGCGCCAGTTCATCCAAGCCTCACTCGATCTGGCGACCCTGATACGCGACTTCATGATTCCCGATCCGGCTCTTGGCCTTGGGTGATCGGGGCACCCATCGTCGATTGACCCGGCTAATGCCTGTCCTTATCACCAACTGAGCCAACATGCTCTTCGCCACCGTCGGATTAATCCCGATCCAATCACATTTGGGAAGGAGGGTGTGCCGTGAACAAGCGATGGAGAATCGCCGGCATCGAGTTTTCTCACATGCATATGGGCGATCTGTTGCACAGTGTTGCGGATCATCCCGACGCGGAGATCGTCGGTGTTTGCCACCCGCATCGCGACAAAATGGACGAAGCGGTACAGTCGCTCAACATCGGTGAGGAACGTGTATTCACCGACTATCGGGAATGCCTGGAGAGGACGGCTCCGGATCTTGTCATTCTCTGCCCGCCGACCGCCGAACATGCTCTCTGGGTGGAACGCGTCGCGCCCTTTGACGTCCACGTCTTCGTCGAAAAACCGTTTGCCGCCTCGCTGGAAGATGCCGACCGGATGATCGCCGCCGTCGGCGGGACCGGAAAACAACTGATCGTCAACTGGCCGCTGCGCTGGGTGGCGAGTCACGTTACGACGCATCGTTTGATCCGCGAGGGATTGATCGGCGAAGTCGTCGAAATCCATTACTACGACGGCAATCGCGGTCCGGTTTACCATGGAGCGGGCAAGGTTGAAATCGAGCCGAGTCCCGAAGAAAAAGGGAAAAGCTGGTGGTATAAGAAAGAAGCGGGTGGCGGCTCCTTGAGAGACTACCTCGGCTACGGCGTTACGCTGGGGACCTGGTTCAACGGCGGGAAAAGACCGATCGAAGTCACCGCCGTCACGGATGTGCCGCAGGGGCTGGATGTGGACGAGCACAGTATCACCGTTGCCCGGTACGACCATGGGCTCTCCAAGTTCGAAACCCGGTGGGGTACCTTTACCGACCCCTGGACGCATCAACCGCAACCCAAATGCGGGTTTGTTGTTCGCGGCACGCGGGGCACGATCAGCAGTTACGACTACGAGCCGACCATTCACATTCAAACAACCCAGCAACGGCAAGGGTACGATCAACCGGTGGACGAGCTCCCCGAAGGCCAGCGCAACGGTATCGAGTACACGCTACAATGCCTCCAAGAAGATCAGCCCGTCGACGGACCGCTGTCGCCGGAAATCGCTCGAATCGGCCAGCAGATCGTGGATACGGCCATTCGGAGTGCCCAGGAGCGGCGGACCGTTCCCCTCATTGAAAGGTAGAACCATGGGCGACGACAAAGACGATGCCAGGGCGCTGAAGGCCAGGATCGCCGGGGATATTCCCGCGCCGAAGCTGCCCTATCAGCCGCCCGTGCCCAAATCGTACCGGCCGAGGATCGGGCTGATCGGCTGTGGAGGCATCGCCGCGACCCACCTGGAAGCGTACCAGAAGATGGGCTACGCGGTCGTGGCCTGCTGCGACCGCAGACACGAAGTCGCCGGAGAATGTTGCGACAAGTTCTATCCCGAGGCGGAAGTCTATTCGGACCATCGCAAAGTACTTGACCGCAGCGACATCGACGTCGTCGATTTGGCCACGCATCCGGATCAGCGCGTGGAACTCATCCGCGACTCGCTGGAGGCCGGCAAACACGTGCTCAGCCAGAAACCGTTTGTTACCGATCTGGCAATTGGCCAAGAACTGGTTGATCTGGCCGACGAAAAGGGGCTCCGCCTGGCCGTCAACCAGAACGGACGCTGGGCGCCTTACTTCAGCTACCTCCGCCAAGCAGTGAAGCAGGGTCTCCTGGGAGATATTGTCTCCGTGGATATCCACATCGCCTGGGACCACACGTGGATCAAGGGGACGCCGTTCGAAAGGATTCGCCATATCGTTCTCTACGATTTCGCCATTCATTGGCTGGATATCGTGACCTGTGTATTCGGAGAATCCCAGGCGAAACAGGTCTTTGCGCGGGCGGTTCGGGTATCCGGCCAACAACTCGACCCACCGCTGGGCGCCCATGCCGTGATCCAGTATGACGGCGGACTGGCTTCGCTGGTGTTTCAAGCCAATACGAAGTTGGATCCTGCCGAATCGACCGTTGTCACCGGAACGAAAGCCACCTTCCGCAGTTCAGGTCCCGTTTGCGCCAACGACCGGATCACGTTGACCACCGAGGCCGGCCGCGCCGGCGTCCGGCTGGAGGGCCAGTGGTTCCCGGACGGTTTTGCCGGGGCCATGGGCGAATTACTTTGCGCCATCGAAGAGGACCGTGAAGCGGAGAATGCCGCGCGAGACAATCTCGCGAGCCTCGAACTCTGCTTTGCCACCGTAGCCAGCGCCGACTCGGGGCAGCCCGTGACGCCTGGAAACTCGCGGAAAATCACAAACCTCAACGTCTGACGAAACGGCGAGACCGTTCCGCGGGCAGCGATTCCCGCCAAAACACCGATCTGGGTTGCCACGGAAATGTCCTGTCACCTATAATCGCGCTTGTATTTGCGCGGATAAGGTTGAGCTGCGGAATCCATGGGAGAAATGCGATGAAGAAGACGGCCCTGGTCTTAACGGCAATGTTCGCTGTATCAACATGGGCACTGCCAGTCCACGCCGAGGATTCGCTCGCCGAAACGCGACGGGCCATCGCGAGAAGAGTTCTGGCCGAGCAAATCGACGCCGAGGCCGCAAAGACGCGGTTGGACGACGCCGGCGTGGAATTGGGGACATGGTATCGAATCGGCCCGTTCCGCGACCAGGGGCCGTTGCTCAACTGGATGGAGAACGTCGATTCCGGCTACAAAACCGTGTACGACGTGGAAAAAGAAACACTGGCCGCCGGCGGACTCTGCCGCCTCGACAAGAAATACCCCGCACCCAATTTCCCGGCGACACCGGAAGCTGTGCGCGCTTGGATCGCACAGTCGGAGTGGATCGACGGATACTACCAGGAGTTCCCTCGCGGGCCCGCGCCTTCGGCGGGTGAAACGCAATACGTGTACCGGGAAATCACTACCGACGAGCCGGTCGAGGTGGAGATCGACTGCATCCTCCGCGCGCCGGAGAGCGACCGCCGCATGGGCGACTACGGCATGGAACCCTGGCGCCGCACGGGACGATACACGTGGTGGGTCAACGGCCAGGAGATCTTGAAGTGGGGCGGCAAGGATACTCGCGGCGACATGCCCGGGAAAACCAAAGTCCAGCTCAACAAAGGAACGAACTACTTCCTGGCGAAGTTTACCAACAATCGCCATGCCTACGGGTTTGCGTTCTCTCTTCATGGAAGGAACCCCAATCTGCGTCACGAGCGTGGGTTCGAGGGATTATGGCGACCGTTGGAAATCAACAAGCCGACCGATCTGCCGTACTACCGGGAAGCCTCGACGTTGCCGGCGTGGCTGGTGAAGAAGGACGACTGGATGGAGTCGCTGGTCGCCACGAGAGACGGCCTGCTGACGAAGCCCGAAGGCGCGCAGCAGTTTCAGTCGATATGGGCCGTCCTCTACGCCGCTTTCGATTCGCCGATGGAGCGTCGCGAGATATCGGTCACCCAAGCGTTCTGCGGCAGGGATGCCAAGGAAACGGCCGAGATGTACAACCGCAAGGGTGCCGCGTTTGACGAGTGGATTCGCTCGAAGTTCATCGCCGGCGCCAGCCGGATCGCCCCACTGCCGAACTCGCTGAGAGAAGATGCATCGGTGCGGGAACTCGTCACGCAGTGTGCGGAACTGGTTTACTACCAGGATTCGCTCCAGCGCCTGGTGGCCTTTCGATGCCATCCTGAACCCATGGCCGGCGTGGAACACGCGGCCGTGGATTCCCAGGGCCGGGTTGTGCCGGCGATCGAAAAGGCGTTGGAAAAGTATCCCACGTCCGCCGCGGGAGATCGTCACACCGTACGGCTGGCCGAACTGGAATCAGAGATCCGACCGCTGCTAACGAAGATCGCGACCACGGGCCAAGCAATGACCGGCGAAGTGCTGATGGCTGCCGACAAGATTGACGAGATGTGGGACCGGACGATTGGCGAACTGCCGGAATTGATGTTCCTCCAGCGGCCGACCTACGGTTACGATTCGATGATGTTTGTGGGCGCCGGGACCGACGACGCGTCGATTCGGGTGTACAGCCCCAAAGCGAAACAAGTCCGCACCATTGTCGAGAATCCCGGGCGAGTCCACGAGATCGACCTCTCCTGGGACGGCAGCACGATCTATATCGGCGGCGGCGGCATGGTCAGTGCCGTGGACGTTGACGGACTGAACTTGCGAACCCTCCAAAGCGGCCAGTCGCCGTGCGAAATGCCCGACGGCCGTCTGGTCTTCTTCGATTACGAAATGGGAATTTCGCCCTGTAAAGGCGGCGGGCGGCGGCAACTTCTCTTCATCTGCGATCCGGACGGCGGGAACCGGAAAGTCGTATCGGCGAACCTGACTATCGACACTTCGCCCAGCGTCACCAACGAAGGAAAGATCATCTTCACCCGTTGGGACTACGGGGTGAATAAGAACGTCTTCAACCGGCACGCGATCTGGACACAGAACCCGGACGGTACGGGGATCGATCTCTTCTTCGGCAATACGGTCATCGATCCTCGTTCGATGGGCCGGCCCCGGCAGATTCCCGGCCGGCCGGAAGCGATCACCGTCTTTGGCCCTCATCACGCTCATCTGACCGGACTGGTCGGAATGGTCTTCAACGGCAACGGCAAGGAAGCGGCCGACGGCGTCGGATTTCGTCGCGTGACTCGCGACACGGCATCGGTCGGCGACCGGCCGCCGGTCTACGCCTACCAGGATCCACAGCCCCTGAATGAACAACTCTTTCTCGTCTCTTACGGTGGACGTGCCGACCGCAAGGTGGGGCTCTATCTGCTGGATCGATCGGGCAACAAGAAGTGCATTCTCGAAACCGCCGACAGCAAGGGCGTGCATTCGGCACAGGTGTTCGCCGCCCAGCCCTGTCCGCCGGTCATCCCGGATCGCAGCCAGATCGCCAACTGGGAACCGAACGTCGATCTGTTCGAGCAGATGCTCAATGACCCGGACTGGAGCCAGAAAGCTAGGATCCTGATGCACGACGTGTACCAGGGCATCGAACCGGAAGTCGCCCGCGGCCGCGCCAAGTATCTGGCCGTCATGGAACAAGTGATCCAGTCCGGCGGCCGAGGCGGTTCGATGGGCGTGGGTACGATCTGGTACGCCAACCGGGTCGTCGGGCTGGTCCCGATCGAGGAGGACGGTTCAGCTTTCTTCGAGGTGCCCGCATTGCGCAGCCTCTACTTTCACGTGCTCGACAAAGAGGGCAAGATGCTGATGACCCAGGGGTCTGATTTTCATGCCATGCCGGGAGAATTCCGCAGTTGCATCGGCTGCCACGAACAACGCAAGGGCATCGACGCGCCCCCGGACGACGGCCGCTCGCCGATCGCGGCACACAAAGGGCCCGTGCGCCCGCGGATGCCCGAGTGGGGAACCAACGGGATCATTGAATACGAGGTGACCGTTCAACCCATTCTGGACAAATACTGCATCGAATGCCACAGCGGGCCAAAACCCGATGCCCATCTCAACCTGACCGGCGACCGGACCACCGTGTACAACCTGTCCTACATGGAACTGACCGATCGGATGCTTGTACACTACCAACCGGGTACCGGCAGCACCCATGCCCAGCCCACCAACGACTGCGACGAACAGGCGCCGCTAAGCAGGGGCAGTCTGCTGAGCAAGATGACGAAGTATCTGCAGGACCCCGAGCACTGCAAGAAAGAGATTCCCTTCGAGGAGCAATTGGCGGTCTTCCTCTGGATCGATTCCAATGTTCCCTTCTATGGCCACTGCCGTCAGCGATCCCCCACGCTGCTCGCCGAGGCGGCACGGCAAGATCTCGGCTCCGTTCACGGCAAGCGATGTGCCGGTTGTCATCGCAACGACAGCCCCGACACGAAGTCGGGCCTGAACGTGCATCATACCACGGTTCACGTCGGTGCCTTCCGTCCCGGTCAGTGGGGAGTTGCCCCGAGCGGGATGCGAGTGCGGCACTTGAACCTGTCGCATCCCGAGCAGAGCGGCGCGCTTCAGGCGCCCCTGGCCAAGAACGCCGGTGGATGGGGCCTATGTAAAGGTGAAGATGAGGAACCCGTCTTCACCAGCACCAGCGATCCCGATTACCAGAAAATCCTCTCTGCTTTGAAGCGTGTCGAACGCAGGGATGAACCGGGGTTGCTGGAGCTTTTGGGAAAGAAACTGAATTAGTCTTCGGCGATAAAAATGAGCCGGACCGCGGGTGGATTATCGAGGCACTTACCGCCGGAGCTTTGAAAGGATCATCATGATGCGCATCGTTCCCGTTGCTTTGAGTTTCGTCGTTCTGTTGCTTGCCTCACCGTATGCCCAGGCCAAGGTCGTCGAGATTGAAAACTCGCGGATCAAGGTTTCCGTGGGCAGCGATCCGGTGGGTTTCGAGATCGGCGATCTGCAATCCGGCAAGACCTTTGTGAAGAGCGAGGGTTTTGCCGCCAATATCGAGAGTCTACAGAAGCAAGACGTGTCCGACGCAATCTGGGGCGATGGGAAGGAGATCGTCGCCACGTGGAAGCAGGGCGGGAAGACGTCGTTTCGGCTCTTTGACGATTCTCCCTTCGTGCGGATCCGCACCACGATCGTCGCCGATGAAGGAGAACCGGTTGTCACCGCCAGCCGGGAGCTGTTTCGCGTGGCGGTCGACCTGGGGTTGCCGCCCGAAAAACTCACGTCGTACGGGACGGGGTTCCTCTCTTCGTTGGACGATCCGGTGACGAGTTTCTCTTTCACGGCCCTGGCCGATCCGATGTCGCGAGCCGGTGTCGTCGCGGCCCAATTGACGCACGATCTAGGCAGTAGCGTTTTCACGACCGAGGTGACCGACGGCAAGCCAACGATCGACTGCCGGCTCGATTTCGGGCGGTTCGAGGTCGCCCCGGGCAAGTCGCGCGAAACGGATATCATGCTGGTCGGATACTTCGACGACGCCCGGCTTGGGCTGGAGGCGTACGCCGACGCGGTGGCCAAGCACTACGAGATCAAGTTGAAGCCCAAGCCTTCGGTCTATTGCACCTGGTACCACGCTCGGGCTTCCAACGAAGAGAAGTTCCATCAGAACGCGGAGTTCGTCGCGAAGAACCTCGAACCGTTCGGATTCAATGTCATGCAGATCGACGACGGTTGGCAGGAGTTGCGGCCGAGTTCGGTTCCGGCTGAGATAAAAGCGGAAGGCCGCGGCCCCGGCCCCGTGAAGAGCTTTTCCGAAGCCAACAAGAACTTCCCGCGGGGCATGGCGTTCACGGCCGAGCGGACCGACAGTCTCGGTCTGGTTGCAGGCATCTGGTTCATGCCCTTTGCGGGCGACTACCGGTCGGCGTACTTTGCCGACAAGCGGGATCTGTTTGCCCATTGGCCCGACGGCACGCCGATCGAAGATGTCCGCTGGTCGGGCACGCTGCTGGACATGACAAACCCGGACACGGAGAAATTCGTCTTCGACCGCAGCAAGCGGATTTACGACTGGGGCTATCGTTATTTCAAGCTCGACGGAATGCATACCGGAGCGGTGACCCACAACGTCTACGTCAATACCGGCTGGACCTCGGGCGGATACAAGAATACCGAGAACTTCATCGGCACCCAAAAGGCCCCCGGCAAGAGCGCCTCGTCGACGCCTTCGGCCGGATTGTCTGATCCTCAGAAGACCCACATCGAGGCGTATCGCATGGGCATGGACACGGTGCGGCGGGCGGCCCCGGACGCGTTTATCCTTGGCTGCAATGTCTCGCAGAACATGCGAAGCATGGGCGCCGCATTCGACAAGATCGATGGGATGCGGATCGGTCCCGATAACGGTTCCGCCGGGGGCGGTAATTGGGGTGGCGTCGTCAAGGGGCCCCATCACGGCAGCAACCTTTACTTCCTCAACAACCGCGTCTGGCACAACGACCCCGACCCGGTCTACGTCCGGCCGTCGAACCCGCTCGAGTCCGCCCGGTGGATGGTCTCCTGGGTGGCCGTCACGGGTAGTATGATCACGACCAGCTACCAGTTTGCCGAGCTTCCGCCGGAGCGGCTCGACCTGGTGAAACGCATGGTCCCCAGCCACAACCTCAAGCCCCGGCCGGTCGACTGTCTTCAGAACTCCAAACCCGAGATTTGGCTGCTGACCGATTCTCGCCGCGATGTTCGGCGCGACGTGATCGGGCTGTTCAATTGGGACCAGAACCAGCCGACGACGATCGAGCACACGATGGAGCGCATCGGCTTGGACGCCGAAAAACCGCACGTCGCGTTCGACTTCTGGGCGGACCGCTTTGTCGACGGCCCGATTCAAGGGACGTTGAAGCAAACCCTTCCGGGTGGCACCTGCCGCATCCTGGCGGTGCGCCCCGCGGCCGACCACCCGCAGCTTGTGAGCACTTCTCGCCATATCACCCAAGGCGTGATCGACGTGCTGGAAGAAACATGGGACGGAGCAACCAAGACCCTGTCGGGCAAAAGTCAGGTCGTTGGCGACGACCCCTACGAGCTTCGCATTGCCTTGCCTTCGGCGGGGAAATGGAAAGCCGTCCGCTGCAACGCGGAGGGAGCCGATATCGAACTTGGCAAACCCAAGAAGGACGAACCGGGCGTGAGGGCAACGATCGCTTCGAAGAAGAACAAGACGGTGTCCTGGAGCGTTGCGTTCGAAAAGGAATAGTCCGTACTTGAGGAACTGTGCCATCGGTCCATACGTTCTCGGAGAACCACCATGCGAATGAGCACACCGCCCCTCTTGCTCCTGTTGCTCGCATCCCCCGCCATGGCCGATCCGGGGCCGATGGTGCTTTGGTACAATGAACCGGCCAAGGCGTGGACCGAGGCCCTGGCCGTGGGCAACGGCCGGCTCGGGGCGATGGTTTTCGGCCGCACGGATGAAGAGCGAATCCAACTCAACGAAGACACGCTGTGGGCCGGCGGGCCGTACGACCCCAGCCATCCCGACGCGCTCAAGGCCCTGCCGGAGGTTCGTAAGCTGGTCTTCGAGGGCAGGTATGGCGAGGCCCAGGGCCTTGCAGGGAGGATGATGGCCCGGCCGATCCGCCAGTTGCCGTATCAGACGGTCGGCGACTTGAGGCTGAAGTTCCCCAGCCGCAACGTGGCCGATTACCGCCGGCAATTGGATATCGACGAGGCGGTGGCCACGACGACCTACACTTGCGACGGTGTAAAATACACCCGCGAGGTCTTTTCCAGCCCGGTCGACCAGACGATCGTCGTGCGGCTTTGGGCCGACAAGCCCGGCAAAGTCTCGTTCACCGCCGCGATGGCGACGCCCCAGAAAGCGACGATCGAAACCGAGAATCCCGATCGGATCGTGATGCGGGGCGTCAACGGCGATGCCGAGGGGATCCAAGGGGCCCTGAAATTCCAGTGTCGCGTCCGTGTCATCCCCGACGGCGGGAAGATGGAGCTTGCCGGCGACTCGATCAAGATCGACGGGGCCAACGCCGTCACGTTGCTGGTCGTGGCGGCCACCAGTTACAAAGGTCCCAAAGACGTCAGCGGCAATCCGGAAGCCTTGACCAAACAGTACCTCGCCAGGATCGGCGACAAGCCGTTTGACAGGCTTCGCAAGGATCACGTGGCCGAGCACCAGCGGCTGTTCCGCCGCGTGGAACTCGACCTGGGCACGACCGACGCGATCAATCTACCGACCGACGAGCGAATCAAGCGGTTCGGCGAGGGCAACGACCCACAACTGGCGACGCTGTATTTCCAGTTCGCCCGCTATCTGATGATTTCCGGCTCGCGGCCCGGCAGCCAGCCGATGAACCTGCAGGGGATTTGGAACGAGAGCATGAGCCCGCCGTGGGGCGGCAAGTACACGATCAACATCAACACCGAAATGAACTACTGGCCGGCCGAGCCGTGCAATCTGGCCGAGTGTGCCGAGCCGCTGATCGAGATGGTCAAGGATCTGACCGTGACCGGAGCCCAAACGGCCAAGGTCAACTACGGTGCCCGCGGTTGGGTCTGCCACCACAACACCGACCTGTGGCGGGCGACGGCTCCGATCGACGCCGCGTTTTACGGACTGTGGCCGCTGGGCGGGGCGTGGCTGAGCCAACACCTGTGGTACCATTACGAGTTCCATCCCGACAAGCAGTATCTGGCCGAGATCTATCCGGTCCTCAAGGGTTCCGCCCAGTTCTTCCTCGACACGCTGGTCGCGCACCCCGAGAAGGGCTGGCTGGTCACCTGCCCCTCGATGTCGCCGGAGTTGAGGCATCCCAAGGGGGCCAGCACATGCGCCGGCCCGGCCATGGACATGCAGATCCTGCGCGACCTGTTCGCCCATTGCATTGCCGCGTCGGAGATCTTGGGCGTCGACGAGGATTTTCGCAAGCAATGTGCCGAAGCTCGAGAGCGGCTCGCTCCGCACCAGATCGGCCGTCACGGGCAGTTGCAGGAGTTCCTCCACGACTGGGACGAGCCGGGCAACAAGCACCGGCACCTGTCGCATCTTTACGCCCTCTTTCCCAGCGACCAGATCACCGCGGCCACGCCCGAGTTGTTTGCCGCCGCCAAGAAATCGGTCGAGTTCCGCGGCGACGGGGCGACCGGCTGGAGTTTGGCATGGAAAGTGAACCTCTGGTCGCGATTGCTGGACGGCGACCGGATGTACAAGCTCTTCGCGACGCTGGTCAGCCCGGGACGCACCTACCCGAATATGTTCGACGCCCACCCGCCGTTTCAGATCGACGGCAACTTCGGCGGCGCGTCGGGCATCACCGAAGGGCTGCTGCAAAGCCACAGCGGCGAGATCGCGATTCTGCCCGCCTTGCCGAGCAAGTGGGCGACCGGCCACGTCAAAGGTCTCCGCGCTCGCGGCGGTGTGGAGGTCGACATCTATTGGAAAGACGGCCGCGCCACCGGCGCCACTCTCCGGGCGAAAGTCGACGGCCGTCACAAACTTCGCCCACCGGGGAGCCAGCAGATCGACGGCCCGAGGGAGATCGACCTTAAAGCTGGACAAACGCACGAGGTTGAGTTCAAATAGTGGCGTTCGGTCATTCTCGGCACTGAGTACACCGTACTCAATAGCGCCGGGTTGTGATTCGTTTCATCTCGGAATTCGATAGCACAACGGAGAAGACTCATGGGTAGATTTCGGATCGCCCTCTTGGCCCTTGTCTCGGCTGCACTTTTCGGCGGCGCGGCTCTGGCGGAAGACTCGCAAACGGCCTCGGGCCGATTTCTGCTTTGGTATGGCTCGCCAGCCGAGGATTGGGAAAAGCAGGCCTTGCCGATCGGCAATGGACGCCTTGGCGGAAAGATCTTCGGCGGTGTCGAGAAGGATCGGATCCAACTCAACGTGGACAGCCTCTGGACCGGTGACGAAAACACCTCGGGCAATTACGCCAGCATGGGCGCCTATCAGGCCCTTGGCGACCTGTTCATCGAATTGCCCGGGCATGGCGAGTATAAGGACTACCGGCGGGAACTCGATATCGGGACGGCGATCGCGGGTGTTTCCTACTCAAGCAAGGGGATCCGTTACCGACGCGAGTACTTCGTCAGTCGTCCCGCGGGGGTGTTGGTCATTCGCCTTACCGCTGATAAGCCCGGCGGCTACACCGGTATCATCCGATTGACCGATTCCCATGGAGCCGAGACCGAGAGTGTGCCCGGGAAAAGCTTCATTGGCGCTTCCGGCAAACTGAGCAACGGATTGCAGTACGAAACAGAGGTTATGCTCAAGAACACCGGCGGCAGCATGGAGCATCGCAACGGCGTCTTCAGTTTCACTGGCGCGGATAGCCTGACCATCCTCCTGGTTGCCGACACGAATTATCTGCCCGGCCATGAAGAAGGATGGCGGTATGAGTTTGCGCGTTGCCGCGCAATGAACAGAGTGGCCATCCTGCTCGCCTCGGAAACGCCGTATGAAACACTTCGGACCGCTCACGTCAAAGACTATCAGAGCCTGTTCAACCGGGTCGACCTCGACGTGGGGAAAACGGAAGCGAAGATCTCCGCCTTGCCCACCGACCAGCGACTCGCGGCCTACCGGGCCGGTGCCAAGGATCCTGAGTTGGAAAGCCTGTTCTTCCAATACGGCCGCTACCTGTTGATCAGCAGTTCCCGACCATTCAGTTTGCCGGCCAACCTGCAAGGCCTCTGGAACCAGAGCAATAAGCCCCCGTGGCATAGCGACTACCACACGAATATCAACATCCAGATGAACTACTGGCCGGCCGAATCGACCAATCTGGCCGAGTGCCACGAGCCGCTGATCGAGATGATCGAGCAGTTGCGCGAGCCAAGCCGCAAAGCGACCCTTGCCACCGGCGACTTCGGCGAGGTGCGCGGTTGGACCGTGCGGACTTCCCATAACATCTTTGGCGGGCACGGCTGGCGGTGGAACAAACCGGGCAGCGCCTGGTACTGTCAGCATCTCTGGGAACATTACGCCTTCGGCCGCGACAGAGACTATCTGAAAGACCGGGCCTACCCGATTCTGAAGGAGGTCTGCCAGTTCTGGGAAGACGCGCTGAAGGAACTCCCCGATGGCCAACTCGTGGTGGCCAACGGCTGGTCGCCCGAGCACGGACCGACCGAAGACGGCTGCTCCTACGACCAGGAAATCGTCTGGGACATCTTTACCAATTACATCGATGCGGCCGACGCGCTGGGCGTCGATCAGGACTACCGCGACAAAGTGGCCGGCCTACGCCAGCGGCTGTGGGTCCCCAAGATCGGCAAGTGGGGCCAATTGCAGGAATGGATGGCCGATCGCGACGATCCCAAGGACAATCATCGCCACGTATCCCATCTGTTCGCGCTCTACCCGGGCAGGCAAATCTCCCCCGCTTCGACCCCGAAACTGGCCGAAGCCGCCAAGGTCTCGCTGGGCGCGCGCGGTTTCGCCGGCGACGTCGGCTGGAGCAACGCCTGGAAGACGTGTTTCCACGCCCGGCTGCACGACGGCGAGCAGGCCTACTGGTATTACAACCGGCTGCTGGGGCAAAACGCCTTTCCCAACCTCTGGAATGCATGCTGGCCCGGCAGAACCTTCCAAATCGACGGCAACTTCGGCGGCACCGCCGGGGTGGCCGAGATGCTGCTGCAATCGCACACCGGCCAGCTCGAGTTGCTGCCCGCTCTCCCCGCCGCCTGGCCAACCGGTTCGGTCCGCGGCCTGCGCGCTCGCGGCGGTTACGAGGTTGATATCGTCTGGAAAGACGGCCGATTGACGCAAGCCACCATCCGCAACATCGCGGGCCAGAACCCGACCATCCGCTACGGTGAGAAGACGGCGAAGATCGCCCTCGAAGCCGGGCAGACCGCGGTGCTAGGGGACGATCTGTCGCCCCGGTCGCCGTAGTCACAAGGGGCGACCGGAGATTGCGAGTTCCGGGGGACCATGCATGACTATCGCGAAAAGAAGCTCGAATAGAGAGCCGACATCAGGCGCTAATGACTGCGTGCGATCTGCCCCCAAAGGCTTTCTTGGAAGCGACCCAGTCACCTTGCTCACGGCACACCGGTCCGGTAGAATTTCCTGCAACTTCCAGTGCGCCGCAGAGAATCGCGGGCCGATTCGTTGATTGATAAAGGACTCCCGGCCGATGCTCTCCGACACCCATCCCGACGCCCAACGGGTCCAAATCGAATTGCTGCGTGCGAAGACCACGTCGGAACGACTCGGCATGGCACGCCGGCTGTCCGACCTCGTCGTGCGTATGTCCCGGCAGGCGATCGCGCGACAACACCCGGACTGGACGACGCAAGAAGTGAATCTGGCCTGGGTCGAGAACAGCTACGGCCCGGAGCTTGCCCAGCAACTCCGCCAATACCTAGGCGCTCGGTAGACATGCCCCAGCAAGAAGCAATCGCCGCAACCGTCCCCGTCGTCGAGGCGTTCGTCCGGCTGGGCGTTCGCTACTACGTGGGCGGTTCTCTCGCGAGAACGTGGCCGCTCAATTCAACGTTAGGAGTGCTGGGGTCAGGCCGGGATTAGGGATTAAGGCGGTGGTTAG
>CAYUIQ010000070.1:15898-35238 GCA_964444795.1 uncultured Planctomycetaceae bacterium | reverse complement strand
GCTTCCCGACGGAGTAGTTCCAGCCGACGTTGTGCTGGCTCTTGAAGCCGCCTTCCGTCTCGATAATGTCTGGCGCGATCGTGCCATCCGCGATCCAGGAGGCGCCCAACTGGTCAATATGCCGGTCTGATACTTTCCGGTAGTTGCCGATGAACGTCTTGCGTTTCTCTTCACCGTCGGAAAGCCCCACCAGCGGCGGGAGAATCTCGTCCCTCACCTCCAGTACCGTGAAATTCAGTTTGCTGAAGATCTCACGCGTGACTTCCCCCTCGGGCTTGTCGTTTATGAGGCGACGGCAACCGTCTTCGATGAAGAACGCATGGAGGTCTTTGCCGACGATACGGTCGAGGAGAAACGCGGCAACCGTACTGTCGACGCCCCCGGACGCGGAGAGAGCGATCTTCTCGCCCGGTTTCACCAGGCTTTTCACCCAGGAAACCGCCTTCTCAACAAAGTCCGCGGGATTGAAATCTGCGGGATTTACGGGAGTGGCGTATTCAAATCTGTGCGTCTGGATCTTGTTGGCCTGAGTCGACATGTTGCCTCCTGCTCGGATGGGTGAATTTGGCTATTGTAACGGTTACGAAAAACTTCGTCTAGGCGTGAGATGGATGCCGGATTGCTGCCGGCCGGGATTGGGATTGGCGTTCCCAAATGGGGCCATTAACGGGACACTGCACAGAATACAGGGAGGGCGATCGACGCATCACCTCCAATCAGGCTTGATTCCGTGCTCCTGCAAGAAAGCTCCTGCCATCTGTGTCGTCTTTCGGTCATGGTAGGCGTGAAATGCGTGGACGATGCCATCATCATCTACTGACTCTTTCCAGCCACCGATCGAACCGAAATAAGCATTGCGTGCTCTGGCGTGTCGCTCGTCGTCGTCGGTCCAATCGGAGTCGAGAAATCCGCGAAGAATCTCGTGATGATCACCGTGATCGAGGCCAGGAATCTCAAGGTACCGGTTCGGTGTTGCTTCAATGGGCTCACGGGCCGCGCGGTTGTCATCGGCCGGAATACCAGCCTCCATGCATGCATCCTCGTCATCTTCGTAGACCCAGATGATGTCGCCCGTTCGCAGGTCCAGGTAGGTCGATGTCGGACATGCGTCGTGGAAGTCTACATCTCGATCAAAGGCGAGGCTGAAAAGGGTCTGGTCGATCGTAAGGTTTCGTAGTTTCGAGTCACTCATTTCCACATCGTAGCCGAAACTCCATTGTTGGCCAACAGCCAGAGTGAAACCTCATGGCCCGACGGCCTGCATCTATCGGTGTGCATATGCCTCGGATGTGTCGTCAATGGGTGGTGAAACGGGATTCTCAAGAACGTATGGAGGGATGAAACACCTCCTCGAATACGGGCTGTGTGGCTACCGCCGCAATCCTCATCAATGCCTACTCGGCGTTCACGCACTTTGTCGTCATTCGCCCGCCTCTCATTCGGTGATTATTTCGGCAATACTTCCGCCAGCGGTGTACCGATCGATCCTGAAGGCGGTTTGATCCCGAGATACATGGCGATGGTTGCGCCGATGTCGTAGGGCGTGACGGGCCGAGAAATCCGTTGGACCGGTATGCCGTTACCGGCGAAGAAGAGCGGCACATAGGTATCGCAGGTCCAAGGCGAACAGTGAATGGCCGCAATGTGTGTGGTGGCGTCCATCTCATAGTAGAAATACCAATCTGTTCTTCCCCACGAAAAGTGGACGGTAAACGACAGCTCGATCTATCGTGGAAACATCATCCTGCTGGTGGTCGGCGTGGATCGCATCCCAAAGGTAGCTTGCGAATAACCTCATTGGAAACGAATCGTACCCAACGGTCAATTCGCACGCAAACTCCGACCGAAACCTGCAAAGATCCTTGTGGGCAGGGATCAACGATCCCGACTCTACCGCCGTCCCGAAATACCTTCCTTACCTCGACGCAAATCCACGTAATGCCTCTTGAGCACGCAACTTGTGTCTGGTCCGTCCGAGATTGCCGTCTTGGAATTCAACGCTACCAAGAAACGGTGAATCCCACCAGTTTCTGACAGACCGGAATTCGCTGTTGCTCCATCCCTCTGGGGTATTGGAATAGATGCGTTCTTGGCAACTGCGGATTGGGACTTCGGTCGCGGTCTCGGCAGGCTGTCATCCGCGCAGAGCCCTTGACTGAACAGTGTGGATATGCTATACACTAAAGTATAGGTATACTGCACGCGAGAATGCAGATATTCCTTCCGGGACCCGTCGTTGTAAGTGTCTGTTACGGAATAACTTATGTCTGATACGGACACACAGCGAGAGATCGACGATCCACTAATTCCCATTGGCGTGTTGGCCGAGAAGGTGGGGCTGTCCGTTTCGGCTATCCGGAAATATGAGAATGAAAGTCTGCTCATAGCCCACCGGACCGACTCGGGGCATCGCCTCTTTTCGCAGGAAGACATCGGCCGGGTGCGGAACATCCAGCACATGATTCAGGAACTGGGGCTGAACGTCGCGGGGATCCGCAGGATGCAGGCGCTTCTTCCCTGCTGGGAACTGCTGCCTTGCCGCGCAAAGACCCATCGGAATTGTCCGGCGTACAAGGACAACACGCGACCGTGCTGGATGATCAAGGGGCTCGACTGCGCTCCCCAGGGCAACGAATGCCGGCAGTGCGCCGTTTACCGATTCGGCTCGTTATGCACGCAAGACATCAAACGCCTGTTGCACGACCAGAACGACGTTCAAAATGCGGGGGCGGCCATCCAAGAACTCATGCAGCGCAAAAGACAAACGAAGGATAAGGAGAATTGAATGCCCGGTTCGGTACTCATTGCTGTTTCATATGTTCTGTTGACCGTTTTCGCGGTGGCCTTTTTGGTTCGATCCATGCGGATGGCGAAGCTGCCGGTACATCTTCGCTGGGAGCTTGCCCCGGTACCCCACGAGAAAGGCCGGAGCCGTTACGGCGGCTCGTATCTCGAGGAATTCGAGTGGTGGACGAAGCCGCGAGAGAAATCGCTGGTTAACGAACTGGTCTATATGTTCCTCGAGATCGTCTTTCTCAAGAGCATGTGGGAACACAACCGGCGGATGTGGTGGTTTTCGTTTCCGTTCCATTTCGGCATGTACTTGCTGATCGTTGCCGCCGCGGTGCTTTCGCTCAGCGGGATCCTTGAGTTGGCTGGCGTGTCGTTCTCGGCATGGGGCATCTTGCGCGGCGGAACGCTCGTCCTGGCCGGTTTGGGTTACGCGATGGGGGGCATCGGCGCGGCGGGGTTGCTCGCCGGACGTCTTGGGGATCCGAAGCTGAAGGACTTCACCGCGCCGGCGGCGCTGTTCAATCTCGCGATTCTCTTGGCGGTGTTCGCAAGCGGCGCGGGCGCCCTTGCCACTTCCGAGTATTTCTCCGGCGTATCGAGTTTCGTCGGTGCTTTACTGACGGCAAACGGAGCGATCGAGATGTCCGGCATCCTGGCCCTGCATCTTACTCTGGTGCTCCTCTTCATGGCCTATCTCCCTTTTAGCCAGATGATGCACTTCGTGGCCAAGTACTTCACCTACCATCAGGTCCGCTGGGACGACGAACCCTTGGTGCCCGGGGGCCATCTGGAGAAGCAGGTTCTGGGACTCTTGAATCAACCGGTGACTTGGTCCGCGGAACACCTGAAGGCGGACAGCAAGAAGAATTGGGTGGATATTGCGACCGAGGAGGCGGAGAAATGAGCAAGAAGGTACGCGTCGAGGACATCGGTAAGCGAGGAGATGAAGTGCTCTGTCCCGTCGGACCGGAGGATCTAGAGCCCTTGCCACCTCCCTACGACCAGCCCGAGGATCAACGAGCCTGGAAAGAGATCGGCGGCGAGGCCAAGGATCGCATGGTCTGCAATCTCGACGGTGTCGTCGCCCTGAGCTTGCCGAAGCCCGCCAGCGAGGCCGAGGAGAAGGAGTACGTCGACAAATTTCTGGCCGGGCTGAAGAAGCTGCTCGAGGCGAACAACAATTGGACCTTCTTGCAGCCGCTGACGCTCTCGCTGGAGAACTGCGTCAAGTGCCAGACCTGCAACGACGCCTGTCCCGTCTTCACCGCCAGCGGCGGGAAAGAGATCTACCGGCCGACCTACCGCTCCGAGGTCTGGCGCCGTCTGGTCAATAAGTACGTCAAGCCCGGCGGCAAACTGTTCGCGCGGTTCGCTCACGGAAATATCGATCTGAATTGGACCACGATCACCCGGCTCTACGAACTCTGCTATCGTTGCACGATGTGCCGGCGCTGCGCGCAGTCCTGTCCCATCGGGGTCGATAACGGTCTGGTCACCCACGAATTGCGAAAGCTCTTCAGCCAGGAATTGGGCTGGGCGCCGCGTGAACTGCACGAAAAGGGAACCGTGCTTCAACTGGACGTCGGCTCGACCACGGGCATGAACCCGCTGGTCGTCAAGGACAACATGGAGTTTATCGACGAGGATATGACCGACGAAACAGGGATCGAGACGGTGAGCTCCTGGGACAAGGAAGGCGCCGACGTGCTCTTGATCCACAACGCCGGCGAGATCATGGCCTGGCCCGAGAACCCGGGCGCCTTTGCCATTATCCTCAACGCCGCGGGAATCGAGTGGACTCTTTCGTCGGAAGAGGTTGGCTACGACGGCGTGAATTACGGCCTGTTCTACGATGATTTTCAGTTGGCCAGGATCGCCCTGAAACACGTCGGATTGGCGAAGAAGCTGAAGGTCAAGAAGATCGTCATGGGTGAGTGCGGGCATCAGCACAAGGCCATGATGACGATTGCCGACCGCGTTCTGACCGGCGAGATGAGCGTTCCCCGCGAGAGCTGTCTAACGCTTCTGGAGGAGATCGTTTTCAGCGGCAAGATCAAGTTCGACCCCTCGAAGAACGATTTCCCGGTCACCTTGCACGATCCGTGCAACATGGTTCGGAACCTCGGGATCGTCGAGCCGCAACGCCGAATCTTGCGTTATCTGTGTCCGCAATTCCGCGAGATGACACCGCACGGGGTCGATAACTATTGCTGTGGCGGCGGAAGCGGTTTCGCGGTGATGTCGCCCAACAATTTTCCCGATTGGCGGATCACCGTCGGCGGCCGGGTGAAGTTCAAGCAAGTCCTCGACGCCTTCGCCGACCAACCCGGTCCGGAGGTGAAGAAGTATCTTTGCGCACCCTGCTCCAACTGCAAGGGGCAGCTCCGCGACCTCCTGCAGTACTACAACGCACTGGAGCGAAGCGGCATCACCTACGGCGGTCTCGTCGAGTTGATCGTCAACGCGATGGTCGACGTGAAGAAGCCGTTCATCGAGTGGGAGATGCACTAAGGCGAGCCGGGTGATTACCCGTAAGGATACATGCCCTTCTGGATCTTGGCCAGCCGCTCGAGAAGTTGGCTGTGCTTCTGTTCGTCTTCCATCAGATACTCCAGAAGGTAAGCCTGAACCAGCATCCCCTTGGAGTTGCCGATCGAGTCGAGCGCTTCCTGCGCCAGTTCCTGGGTTTTCAGTTCCAACTTGATGTGTTCCTCGATCATCCCCCAGACGTCGCCCACTTCGTCGGGCGTGAGGCTGACGGCCTTGCCGGTGAGGCTATCGGCGATCCACTCCTGCACGCGATGGTGCATCTGCGAGTCGCGCTGGATGATTTCCATGACCAGCCGGACGATCGGGTTTTCGGTCTTCTCCATGACGCGTCCGGTCGACGCAACGGAAGCGTTTTCCACCTTCTGCCAGATTCTCATGTTGGCAACGAGATTCTCTTGGACCTCTTTCTGCGATGTGGCCATGGTTCTTCCTCCCAGGGACCGCCGGATGAGTTTGTGGACATTGGCCACGCTCCGGCGCGTGAACAATGGTGTTGGATGACTGCCGAGACGATCGTTCGGGCTCCAGACGCCGGGCACTCGGCCCCCGGCGGAGACGTTTGAACTCTTGGGCGGCTGCCCCGAAAAGTCAAGAGGCCGAAACGTCAGGCCCCCCCCTACCGACACGTGTGACGGAGATTCCGCTCTGACATGCCCCCCCCAGGGAAAAGTCTTCAGCCGCCGTTCAGCCCGACGAATCATTGGACACTTTGGCGGTGATGAATTCCGCGAAAGCAAACCCCCGGGCCGTTTTCGGTCAACCTTGGCCGTCTGGCTGGAACCGGTAAGCCGCGTTTTGGTAACGAGGGGCTCGCAAAGGCGCCAAGGCGCAAAGAAGGAGACTGGTGCATGAGGTGATCGGCGGGCCACCGAGTGCCGCCGGACGGTTCTTCTTTTCGTTGAGGCGCAGGCACTTCTACTTTGCGCCTTCGCGCCTTTGCGTGAGTTCTTCGTGGCGAGAACAAGCCGTCAACACCTTGGCGGAAGACCTTCCGGCCGGCCTCGTCGAAACCGGAGGCCTCCCATCGGCGCGACATGAGAAACCTTCGGCCAGCCGTGCGGGTGGGGTTGGAGACCCGCGCCGAGCGTGAGAGGACCCTCTCTACGACGCCACGTTGCCCATGGCGCAGGCCGGGGGTTCGAGCATCCGGACGAGTTGGTCGATCTTCTCGATCGATAGCGGCGCGGGGATCACGGCCTCACCGCGGCTCGATGGCATCTCGTGCCCTTGGCGAAGTGCGACGACGACCTTTAGGCCGGGGAGCCGCGGGTCGTTGGCGATCGAGTCGACCAGCCGCCCTTCGCGTACTTCGGGCAGATTGCTATCCATGATCACGATCGACGGGCGGAACGTTTCGACCAGCGACGAACTCTCGTAACCGCATTGCGCGAAGCGCAGCACGACATTCTGAGGATCGGCCTCGGCCGTCAGGGCGTCGATCATCGCCTCGTCGTCGCTGACCACAAGCACGGCGGAGGCCAGGCCCTTGCAGGCGCGGAAGAACGAACACTCTCCACAGGTAGCCTGACAGAACTTCCGGCTATGCCCGATCGTTTCCCCCAGGTCGGCCACTTCGTAGCACTTTTCGATCCGCGCCCGATACACGACACACTTCTGGCATGCCTCGCGTAGCGCGGCGTCGTGGCCATAGTATTCCCAGCAGCGTCTCGATGCGGAAACCGATCGCGGCGTGGCAGGACCCGCCGGACGGTTCGGGATACGCTCGTCGCCTTGCCCGAGCGCCTCGAGCGATTGCCGGGCGACTCGGAAGTGCCCCCCAGTAGTGCGAGAGGCGCGGAGTTTTCCCTTTTTGATCCACTTCAAAACGGCATCGGAAGTGACTCCGCAGAGCTTGGCGGCTTCTCCCGTGGTCAGCAAATCACGCTTCATGGTGCGGTCTATTTGTTGCTAGTTTGCGGCAATTTATCCATAGTTTCCATAAAACACATTAAAACACGCCCTGTATCGGCGGTCAAGGGGGGCCATCGGATTTGACCGGCTAAGCGAGACCAATACTCGCGATTATGTCCCAATAGCGGCTACACTCACTGCCACCCGTTCCCATAATAGCCATACCTTTACGGCACGCGTCGACATACGAATTCTGGAAAATATCGGATTTAAGCTTGACATCGGGGGCCGTACGGGGCAGGATACGTGGGTGCGAGGCCGGAAAAGACCGCTTTTCCCATAAAACCCAGACGAGAAAACGCGGGTATCCTCGATTCATGGCACGGCAAGAAACAACCCTATTGACCACCGGCCAGGCGGCCAAACTCTGCGAAGTGACGCCCGACACGATCCTCAAGTGGATTGGCAAGGGCCGGCTCCGTGGGGCGCGCACCGCCGGCGGCCATTATCGGATCGATCTGAAGGATCTGCGGCCGCATATCCCGCCGGGCCGGCTCGATGAATCGGCGGGGGAAACGCCCGTTTGCGAGCCGCGGAAGATGTACTGCTGGACGTACCACAGCGACGGGGGCGAGGTTCGCCAGGAGTGTAAGGAGTGCGTCGTCTACAGGGTAGGGGCGTCGCAGTGCTTCCAGATGGCCGACCTGGGGACTGAAGTGGGAGCCGAAGTCGGACATGCCAAGAAGTTTTGCCGAAGCTCGTGCGAGGAATGCCAGTACTACCGGCGAGTGCGGGGGTTGCCGACCAACGTCTTGGTCGTCACTGCCGACGAAGCGATCCTGGAGCGGTTGTCCACGGAGGAGAACTACAGCGTGACGCTGCGCCTGGCGCGCAGCGCCTACGAGGCGTCGGCGATCGTTCAGGAATATCAGGCGGCGTTCGTCGTCGTCGATCGAGAGATTCTCGCCGCGGGAGAGGAACGGCTGTTGGATTCGCTATCCAACGATCCCCGGCTTCCCGGCGTGAAAATCGTTTTGGCCGTGCCACACGGCACCGCCGGAGCCCAGGGCGACGAGATCGACAGCGGCGTTGTTTTCAGCGTCATCGAGAAGCCGTTCGGGCCGCGGCGCATCGCCGCCGTGATTAACAGTTTCCCGATCGAAGAGAGCGTACCGGCGGACCCGGGCCGTCGCGGCTCCAGCCTCGATGCCCGGACTCAAGCCTAACCCCGAGTCCCAGCCACGACAAGAAAAGGGAGAAGCCATGGTAGAAGCGGAACCAAAACCCGCGGAGCCGAACTTCGATGAAGACGGTTTCTTGAAGACGGTTTCGGCCTGGAATCGCGCGATGGCGCAGTCGCTGGCCGAGAAGAACGACATCGGTCCGCTTTCCGAGTCGCACTGGTCCGTGATCGAATTCGTGAAGAATTACTACCGGACCAACAACACGGGACCGCCGGTGGTGAAGATCTGCAAGGCGACCGGGCTCAGCAGGGCCGAAGTCTGCGACCTCTTCCCATGTGGTGTGGTCCGGGGCGCCTACCGCCTGGCCGGGCTGCCGCGTCCGTCGGGGTGCTTCTGATATGTTTCGCGAGGACGAGGACCGAAAAATCGCTTCTCGCAACGGATCAAGCTAACGACTGTTGAGTTGACCCTTTGGGAGGAAACACAAGGTGGAATTCGTAAAAATTCTGGTGGGGGTCGTGCTCCCATACGTGACGTTGGTGGTGTTTGTGGCGGGAATGATCTATCGGATCAATTCTTGGAAAAAGCTCGCGTCGCCGTCGATGACGCTCTTTCCCGCCCCGCCCACGCCGGGCGAGAATACGATCAACATGCTCAAGGAAGTCGCGCTGTTCAAGAGCCTCTTTCACGGAGATCGCGTGCTCTGGGTTTTGGCTTGGAGCTTCCACGTGGTGCTGGCGCTGATTTTCGTCGGCCATTTCCGCGTGGTCACGCCCCTGGTCGACGCCATGCTCGGGGTCTTCATGAGTACGGAGGCGATCCGCGCGATGTCCGGCGGTGCCGGCGGTGCCGCGGGGGTGTTGATTTTCGCCGCGCTGATCTTGTTGCTGGCGCGGCGACTGACGCTGCAGCGTGCCCAGGAAGTGACCGGCCCGGCCGACTATCTGGCCCTGCTCTTGCTCGGGGCAATCGTGTTCACCGGCAACATGATGCGATTCTCGGCCCACCATTTCGACCTGACGCTGACCCACAAGTACTTCATCGCCCTGGCGACATTCAACAGCCCCGGGTCCCAACCGGCGCTGAACAACAGTGTATTTCTCGTACACATGTGTCTGGCACTCGTGCTGATCATGGCGATTCCCTTTAGCAAGATTCTGCACTTCGGCGGGATCTTCTTCACCCATCAACTCATTCGAAAGCAATAGGTCGCAACCGAACGTTCGCCTCGGAGAAGGAAAGAAATATGTCAGACGCAGACACCGACGGAAACGTCAAAGAGAAAGTCGTGGGCGCCATCAAGGCCATGAAGAACGGCCCCCGGGCGATGCGCATGTACATGGACATGTGTGCCAAGTGCGGAACGTGTGCCTCGGTTTGCCCGGTCTATTACGGCAAGAACGAGAAGCGATACAACCCGGCCGAACGGACCGATATTATCCGCCGCGTCTACCGCAAGTACTGCACCATCTCGGGCAGGCTCTTCGGCCGCTTGGCCGGCGCGGCCGACTTCGATCCGAAGGATATCGACGAGTGGGAGAAGATCTTCTACGAATGCACCGGATGTCGCCGTTGCGCCAATTTCTGCCCCTTCGGCATCGACCATTCCGTCATCACTCGCAAGGGACGCGCCATCCTCGACCAGCTCGGCCGAACGCCCGAGACGATGCAGAAGGTGGTCCAGATCTCGTTGGAGACGGGCAATACCGACGGTGCCAATCAGGCGGCCTTTATGTCGGCGATCGATTTCCTCGAAGAAGAAATGAAGGACGAACACGGCATCGACATCAAGATTCCCGTCGACGTCGAAGGCGCCGAGTATTTCCACGTACCGCCCTCCGGTGACGTGCTGGTCAACCCCGAGGCGACCATGGGATTGGCCAAGGTGTTTCATGTGTTGGGCATGACCGATAAGTGGACAATGAGTTCGAAGTGCTTCGACGGAGCCAACTACGGGCTGTTCACGGGCAACGATCAGAACATGAAAGACGACAACAAGATGTACGTCGAGGAGGCTAAGAAGCTCGGCGCCAAGACCATGCTCATGGGCGAGTGCGGCCACGCCTATCGGATCATGAAGATGATGATGGAGAAGGGCGGTTGGTGGGGAGATTTGCCCTTCGAGATCGCCAACTGCATGCAGTGGACCGCCGACCACATCAAGAATAACCGGCTGGAATTCGATAAATCGAAGAATCCCCAGCCGGTCACCTACCACGATCCGTGCAACTTCGGCCGGTCGTGCAATATCGTCGACGAGCCGAGGGAGATTCTCAAGGCCGCGTGTGCCGATTTCCGCGAAATGTATCCCAACCGGAGCGAAAACTGGTGCTGCGGCGGGGGTGGCGGGCTGTCGGCCATGGACGATATTCTGCCGTTCCGTATGGAAATCTCCGGCAAGAAGAAGCTCGACCAGATCCACGAGACCGGCGCCACGTACGTCGCCACCGCCTGCTCCAACTGCAAACGCCAGTTGACGCAACTCATGGAGCATCACCAGGAGGATATTGACGTCGGCGGCGTACATGATATGCTATCCCGATCGATTCTCATCAACGGGAAAGCCGCCGTACGCGAGGAATACGTCTAATCGGAAGCCTGCCGATTAAGAAAACGCTGCTTGAGTTGCTCCAGCAGGGGCGCTTCGACCAGATTGCCGAACTGGCGGTCCGCAAGAAGCGTGCCCTGGGGACGCTCGTTTCGCTCACGTTCGAGTTGGACCCGCTGATCGCCTGGCGGGCCGTCGAGGCGATAGGTGTGGCCGCTGCGCGCGTCGCCGAGGGGAATCCCGATTACGTTCGCAACCTTCTGCGACGTCTCTACTGGCTGCTCAGCGAAGAGTCGGGCGGTGTCTGTTGGCGGGCGCCGGAAGCCATGGCGGAGATCCTCCGCCGGTATCCCGGACCGTTCGACGATTACATCCCGGTCGTCGTCTCGCTGATCGTCGAGATGGCCGAAGAAGATCTCGACCATTTCCGCCCCGGCTGCCTCTGGGCCATCGGCCGCCTCGGACCGTTGGCGGAGGAGTGGCTTCCGCCGGTGCTTCCGACGATCACGGCGGCACTCGATCACCCCGACCCTCAACTCCGCGGCACGGCCGTCTGGTGCCTGGGGCAAGTAGGGCAGACCACGGTGCTAGCCGCCCGCCCCGATCTACTCACCGACGAAGGTCCGGTCGATCTCTACGGCGACGGCCAACTCCAGCGGACCGCGATAGGTCGTCTGACACAACGCATACTCGGCGGTGGATGATCTGTACGACGGGCTTCCCAGCCCGTCGAAAGCACCCCCGTGCAGGGTGGGACAAGGTCGCGTAACCTGCTGCTGAACCGTCGCAAACCAAACAAGTCGCGCCAGCCAGTCGCCCGTTCTACCGCCATCCGACAAGCGACCGACGGCCCACCACGGAATCTCCTAGCCGTTTTCACCCAGCCCATTGCACGCCCACATCGCGCGTAGTAGGATCGGTGTCATCGGACGATGCGTTAATGGACTGCGGTACGTCCGACACAGGCTCCTTCGTTCTTCGTGCCCTTGGTGTCTTTGTGGTAAGCTCGATTCGCTCGGACGACAGGGCAATTGTGGGACCACGAAGACACGAAGAACGAAGAAGGGGATATATGGAGATCGAGCGTTAAACAGGGGATCACCATGAAATACTTCTACCTTGAAGAGCCAGTCGCTCCATGGGGTGACTATGGCGACATTCTTCTCAACGGCATGGCTGGCGAAGAAGACAATGGCGATATTTGTCTTCAAAGAGTGGGCCCATATATACCTCCAATAAGCTTCCCTTCCGGCAACATCATCGTTACGGACAACCTCAAAGACAGGATTCTATCTCGTTCATTTTCGGGTTTTACGTTCAGAGAAGTCATCAAAACGCATATCGTTGACCTTGATCTGCTTTCATGGGATATGAAATCAGATGGACCGGAGTATTATCCGGAGTCTGGTGAGCCGGAAGACTTTATCCTGGAGGAACCGCATTCCCCTGAAATATCCAGAGCAATGGGTTTGTTATGGGCTATTGTTGTTCCAAGAACGGCGGAAGTAATCAGAAAGGCAGAGATAGTTGAAAGCAAAGATGAATTGGCACTCGTCGGTTCGTCAACGGAAGGCCATGATCTTGTTGCATCAGAAGATGTTGGTTATGTCTTCATTTCTGGCAACCTAATGGAGTTCCTTAATGCTGAAGTTTCCGGCCATTTTTCTGTCACGGAAGCAAACTTGTGTTGAAACCTGTCGATAGACAGAGAGTGGCACGCAACCGTTGCAGCAGGGACATCCGTCCGACACACGCTCCTTCGTTCTTTGTGTCCTTCCTGTCTTTGTGGTAAATCCGATCCGCTCAAGCGACAGGGTCATTGCGATACCACCAAGACACGAAGGGCACGAAGAACGACGGAAGATGGTGGGCCGGCGCTTCGCTTGTCCCACCGCACGGTGTTTTTGGTAAGTTCAATCCGGGATAGACGAGGAGAAATACCATGGACATTCAGACGCTCACAGAATTTTTCATGTGGTGTACGATCATCAACGGGGCCCTGTTGGCCCTCTGGACCGTCATGTGCATGTTTTCCCCGGAATGGGTGTACCGCACGCAGAGCAAATGGTTTCCCATTTCCCGGGAGGCCTTCAACGTGGCCATGTACTCGTTCCTCGGGTTGTTCAAGATCTTCTTTCTGGTCTTCAATGCCGTCCCCTACGTGGCGCTGCTGATCGTCGGATAAGCAGTAGTGCATAACCTTTGACAAGGAATCCATCGTACCGAGAAGATCTGTACGATGGCCCTCCGCGGCCGTCGAAGGGAAGCTGGGCACGCGCAACGACGGCTTCGGAGAGCCATTGTACAACGAGTTGCCGTCAATCGACCTCTTGAGCGGCGTGCAAAATCGCGTCGACCATGGCGGCGGCCGTGTGGGGCGAGGCTTCGGCGGACGGCTCGAAGCCCAAATCACACAGGGCGGCGGAGGTCAATGGGCTGATGCTGGCCAGGCGGGCGCTTCTTAGCGCCTCGCCGTAGAGACGGACCAGCGACTGGGCCGTGGCGGAACTGGTCACCGTGACCCAATCGATCTCGTCGGAGGCCAGTTCGGCGGCCACGTTGGGATCGGCTTCCTCGACGTCGACGTTGCCGTAGACCACGATCGGATCGACCTCGGCGCCGGCGGCTCGCAGTTCGTCGGCCAAGAGCTGCCGACCCCGACTGGCCCCGGCCAGCAGGAAACGCTGCCCGGCCGCGTCGCCGGTCAGGATCGCGGCGAGCGCATCGGCATCGAACCGCTCGGGCACGACGTCGGCCGTCAGATGGTAGACGCCAAGCCGCTCGGCCGTTTTGGAGCCCACCGCGGCCAGCTTCACGCCACCCAGCCGTCGCGCATCGCCGCCAAGCTGGAGGAGGCGCCGCATGAAGTAATCAACCCCGTTCTTGCTGGAAAAAACGACCCAATGGTAGCGGCCCAGGTTTTCCAGCGCCTCGTCGACCGGCGCCCAATCGGGCGGATCGGTGATGCGAATGGCCCCTTGGGTCACGGCGTCGGCCCCCAGCGCGGCGAATCGGTCGCGGAGCTTCTCGGAAGTGCCCGGCGAACCGGCAACCAGAACGCGTGTGCCGAACAACGGTCGCGAGGCAAACCAGGAAACATCCGGAGCACGGTCGGCCACCTTGCCTACGACGAACAGCGACGGGGGGCGGATCTTCTTTTCCGCGATGACGTCGACGACCGAATCCAGCGTACAACGAATCATCTGCTGCCGTGCCCAGCTACACCATCGGACGATGGCCACGGGCGTGTCGGCCGCTTTGCCGTTTTCCATCAAAGCCCGGCTCCACTGGCCGGCCTTGCGGACGCCCATGTAGAAGATAAGCGTACCGGGAAAGTGGGCCAACACGCCGAAGTCGAGATGCGATTCGGCCTTGCAGTGGCGTTCCTGGCCGGCGATTAGGGCCACCGCCGACGCATCGTCGTGGTGCGTGATGGGAATCTCGCAATAGGCGGCCACCGCCAGACCGGCGGTCACCGCGGGCACGATCTCCAACGGAATCCCCGCTTCGCGGAGCGGCTCGATTTCGTCGGCCCCGCGGCCGAAGACCGACGGATCGCCCCCCTTCAGCCGCACGACCGTCTTGCCCTCCTGGGCGCCTTGGAGCATGAGGGCAACGATTTCGTCCTGGCTGAGCATCCGCCCGCTGCTATGATGGCCCAGGCAAACCAATTCGGCCGTGGCGGACGCATGATCCAACGAGGCCGGGTTCACCAGGTAGTCGTAGAGGACCAGATTGGCCCGGCCGAGGCACTCGACCGCACGTACGGTCAGCAGGCCAGGATCGCCTGGACCCGCACCTACGAGATAAACGGTTCCTGGAGAACGGCTCGGCACGGTACTCGAATGGGCGGTCGACATGGGTACTCGGATTGGGGGTCACGTACTGGGCGGGCTGGCACGGGGCGAAACCTTTCACTGTAGACGGATTCCGGCACAACGGCAAGTGGCCTCACCCATGGGCGAGGTGAGGAAGCCTGTGCCCAGCGCGACTCGGAGACCTGCCCCCAGCGCGGGGCCTTTCCGCGGGGTTTATGGGTCCGCGGGGATTTATAGGATCGACATCAGAATCGCGCGAACGATATCGCCGATCGAGATGATCCCCACGACGCTCCCCCCTTCGATGACGGGAAGATGGCGGAAGTGGCTCTTGGTCATCATCGCCATGCACTGCTTGACGGTTTGCTCGGGTGAGATGGAGGTGACGCTGGCGGTCATCACCTCTCGGACGGGGGTCTCCTTGGAGGCCTTTCCTTCGAGGATAATTCTTCGGGCGTAGTCCCGTTCCGAGAAGATCCCGACCAGTGCCCCCGCCTCGATCACGGGCAGGGCACCGATCTTCGCCTCGGACATCGTCTTGATGGCCTCGAAGACGGTGGCATCCGGTCCGATCCAGTGGATCTCGCCGCGCTTGAATTCCAGAAGTTCTCGAACGGTAATCTGTGCGGGCATCACATGCTCCTTGAACGAGGTAAGGGCACCCGTTGGGGCCGCAGCAATCGCTGAGAGATTTGCCCAAACGGCACACTAAAAACCCTAGGTATGCCCACGGCGAAGTCAAGGGAAGAGGGGCCCGTAACGGCCCAAAAAAACCAAAATTTCAGGAAAAACTCGAACGGCTCACCCGTGTGTTTGTTATATTGTTGACGGAATGCGGCAGATCGCTTAGAATGTCCCCGTCGATCGAGGGGGTAATAGAACGGGACCTTGTCGATAGCTCGCTGGCGTTTCTATCCGAATGCGCGAAACACTGAATTGATAACGGGGGAAAACTCTTGGCACGCCTCAAGAGACTCGTCCTCGAACGGTTGATGCGATATCACCGACTCTTGTCGGAATTGACAGCCAAGAAACCGCTTCAGACCATCACTAGCGCCCAGATCGCCAAAGCCTTGGATATTGACCCGACACAGGTCCGTAAGGATTTCGGTGCCATCGGGCTGCAAGGAATGGGGCGGGTGGGGTTTGAGGTCTGCGAGGTCTGCCGTTCCATCCGCGTGGTGTTGGGCTTCGACCGAAACTACGAAGCCGTTCTGATCGGCACCGGACACTTGGGGGGAGCCCTGTTGGCCTACTCGGGCTTCAAGCGATACGGCTTGCGGATTGTCGCCGCGTTCGACAGCGACCCGGAAAGGCTCGGTGGTGAGATTGCCGGGTGTCCGATCAAGTCGATGCGGGGAGTCAAGCCCTTCGTCAAACGACACAAAGTCCGCCTTGCCATTCTGACCACCCCAGCAGACGTATCCCAGAAACTGACCGATCGTGTCGTTTCGGCCGGGGTGAAGGCGATCTGGAACTTCACGCCCGCTCTGTTGGTCGTTCCCTGGGATGTGCTGGTCCGCAACGAGCATATTTCGATCGGCCTGTCGGAGATTGCCTACCACCTAAAAGAGCAGGCTGAGCCCGAGGACGAGTGGACTACTTTTCTTGATACGTGACTAGAATCACATAACCCCTTGCCACCACCTTTGTTGGGTCCGGGAGGGTTTTGCCGATCGAACGTGACAAGAATCACGCAACCTCTTGTCGCGAGCCAACTTCAGGAGAAATGGGCTCAGAACCTCAAAACGTGAAAAAAATCTCACGAGGACTTGACGCGCGTTATATTGTGGATAAACTGGCGTTTTCTGTCGATATAGCCTGTCTGTGTGTCAAAACGTGATGAAAATCTCGCAAGGGCTTGACGCCAGAATTGATTTCGCTAGAAAAGGCACGAGGGAGGCGTCAGGACTTTGCATCTCGGGCTGACCGCCCCATTATTTTAGTACCCCAAGAGCCAGGTCTCATTGGGGGGAGCGGTTTCGGCCACGGGCCTGCGGTGCTGCCCTCTTAAGGGTGGAGCACGCCTCGCGCGGGCCGGCAGAAGCCAGGTCAAATCAGGGGAACCGGTTTTTTTCCGGGTGCCCTGTTCGTTTGGAGTTAGTCTACGTCAGGTTCTCGGAAATGCCTATCTGACCGCAACGGAGGAAAGAACATGCCAAGTTATGTGATCCCGGACAAATGTGACGGCTGCAAGGCGCTGGATAAGACGGCCTGCCAACACATTTGCCCCAACGACCTGATGGTCCTGAACAAAGAGTCGATGAAGGCCTACAATCAGGATCCGCAGATGTGCTGGGAGTGTTACAGTTGTGTGAAAATCTGTCCCACGCAAGCGGTTGAAGTGCGCGGATACGCCGACTTCGTGCCGATGGGCGCGAGTGTCACCGCGATGCGAAGCACGGAAGACATCATGTGGACCGTCCAGTTCCGCAGCAAGGACATTCGGCCCAAGCGATTCAAGTTCCCGATCCGCCGGGGCGTTGAAGAGGGCAAGGCCCAGCCGTTCGATCTCTACCCGACCGGCGACGACGATCTCAAGAGCCCGACGCTGATGTGTGAGCCGGAAAGCCTCAACACGGAAACGGGCCCGGTCAAAATGGACAAAGTTCCGACGCTCTAACTCCGGCGCGGTTCGTGTGGGAGTCGGTTTTCTTCGGCCGTAGAAACAAGAAATGAAATACTGAGGAGATAAGGGACAATGGCGGATTTTGAGACAGTAACGATCGAAACCGATCTGCTGATCTGCGGCGGCGGGATGGCCGCTTGCGGTGCGGCGGTGGAAGCGGCCTATTGGGCCAAGAAACATGGGTTGAAAGTCACCGTGGTCGACAAAGCGGCGATCGACCGCTCCGGCGCGGTGGCGATGGGCCTCTCGGCCATCAACCAGTACGTCGACCTCAACAGCGGCAACAACACGCTGGACGACTACCTCGAATACGTTCGAAACGACCTCATGGGCGTTACCCGCGAGGACCTCGTGGCCAGCATCGCCCGCCACGTCGACTCGACGGTCCACCTGTTCGAGAAGTGGGGTCTTCCCATCTGGAAGGATAAGGAAGGCAAGTACGTCCACGAAGGTCGTTGGCAGTTGATGATTAACGGCGAGTCGTACAAGGTCATCGTCGCCGAGGCCGCCAAGAACGCCCTGGCCGAGGCCGATGGCGAGTACTTCGAGCGCGTGTTCATCACGCACCCGCTGGTCCAGGACGGCAAGTGCGTCGGGGCGATCGGGTTCAGTGTCCGCGAGAACAAGGTGTACGTCTTCAAGGCCAAGGCCACGATGTGCGTCATGGGCGGTGCGGTCCACGTGTTCAAGCCCCGTTCGACCGGCGAGGGCTTCGGCCGCTCCTGGTATCCCCCCTTCAACTCCGGGGCCAGCGCCTTCTTCACCATCTACGGCGGTGCCGAGATGACCTGTCAGGAAGTGCGTTTCATTCCCGTGCGGTTCAAGGATGCTTACGGGCCGGTCGGTGCCTGGTTCCTGCTGTTCAAGTCGATTGCCACCAACGCCCAAGGCGGCAATTACATGCAGGATAACGCCGCGGAACTCGACAAGTGGGTTCCCTACGGCAAGGTCAAGCCGCGTCCGGCGAACATCCGCAACTGGCTGATGATGCTCGACGTGATGGACGGCAAGAGCCCCATCTACATGCAGACCCATGAGGCCATCAAGCGGATCGCCGACAAGGCGCCCGACGAAAAGGCCGCCAAGAAGAAGCTTCGCGAGCTGGAATCGGAAGCTTGGGAAGATTTCCTCGACATGACCATCTCGCAGGCGATCCTTTGGGCCGCCACCAATACCGAGCCCGAGGTCAAGCCGTCCGAAATCATGGCTTGTGATCCTTACTTCATCGGTTCGCACTCCGGTGCTTCCGGTGCCTGGGTTTCCGGTCCCGAGGACCTGCAAACCGCCGAAACCAAGGACGAGTACTTCTGGGGTTACCCCCACATGACGACCGTTCCCGGCATGTTCGCCGCGGGCGACGCCTCGGGTGCCTCCAGCCACAAGTTCTCCTCCGGTTCGCATGCTGAAGGTCGTATCGCCGGCAAGGCCGCGATCTCCTACATCGTCGACAACCCCGATGCTCCCGTCGTGGATCAGGCCCAGATCGACGCGTTGACCGCCGAGATCCTCAAGCCGCTCGACAACTTCGAGCAGCACAAGGGTGCCACGACCGATCCGGACATCAACCCCAACTACATTCGTCCGACGCAGTTCATGTATCGGCTGCAGAAGATCATGGACGAGTACGCGGGTGGCGTGTCCAGCCAGTTCAAGACCAGCGACAAGCTGCTTGAGCGGGGCATGGAGCTGTTGACCTTCCTCAAGGAAGATTCTTCCGAGTTGGCCGCCCAGAACCTGCACGAACTCATGCGGTGCTGGGAGAACGTCCACCGGATGTTCCAGGGAGAAGCCCACGTCCGTTCGATCCTCTTCCGCGAAGAGACGCGTTGGCCCGGCTACTATTTCCGGACCGACACGCCGAACATGGACAACGAAAACTGGCTCGCCTTCTGCAACTGCACCTACGACAAGGACACCGGCGAGTGGACCATGATGAAGAAGCCCGTGAAGTACATCTCGCAATCGCA
>CAYUIQ010000070.1:6763-15888 GCA_964444795.1 uncultured Planctomycetaceae bacterium | reverse complement strand
ACGGACGGCGCCCGAAGATTCTCTCTTTCTATTTTTGATCCTCCTTTCTTCCAAGACGTTTACGCGTGGCACGGCTGCGGCGGGGCGATGGACGGTTCCCAAGCGGAGGGGAAGAGACGGTTGATCGCCCGAGGAACCCCATGCCAGAAATCTCTCGGACCTGCCCTCATTGCGGGTCCCGCCTGAAAAAATGGCGCGTTCCGGACGACGCGAGTTGGAACGAGGAGTTCTTCTTCGTTTGCTTCAACGACGATTGTTCCTACTACCAAGATGGATGGAAGTGGATGGAAGAGCAGTACAGCCAGCACGCTTCCTACCGCTTCACGATCAATCCCACCACGGGGAGTGCGACCATGATCCCCGTCTGGTCCGATTCCGCAACCCGAGAAATGATCATCGAAGACGATGATGAGGGAGGTGACGCATGAGCGACGATAAGCCCTCCCCCGAATCCGCCGATCCGGCCAAGCAGCTTCAAGAGAAGATCCTCGGCGATTACCCGCGACTGGGTCCGGACGACAAGTTCAAATTTGGCTGCCACCCGGGCGTTTCGTGTTTCAACCGATGCTGCGGCGACGTGAACATTTTCCTGTTGCCCTACGACGTGCTTCGAATGAAGAAACGTCTGGGGATGACATCGAGCGATTTCCTCGAGAAATACGCCATTCTGCCCGTCCAGAAGGACATGCGGACCCCCGTCGTCGTGCTGCGGATGAACGACGACGAGACCAAATCGTGCCCCTTTCTTACCGAAAAGGGATGCGGCATCTACACCGACCGGCCTTGGCCCTGCCGCATGTATCCGGTGGGACTGGCAGCAAGCAAGGATACGCCCGACGGCTGGCGCGGCCAGCGGTTCTACTTCCTCATGCAAGAGGAGGGGTGCCAGGGATTCGAGCAGGCCAAGGAGTGGACGGTCAAGCAGTGGCTCGACGACCAGGGCGTCGACGAGTACGACGAGTGGGGTGAAGCGTTCAAGGAGCTGACGCTCCACAAATTCTTCGAGACGGGAGGGTCCCTGTCGCCCGAGCGAATGCACATGCTGTTCGTCGCCTGCTACGACTTGGACAAGTTCCGCGAATTCGTCTTCCAGAGCACGCTGCTGGAGCGATTCGAGGTGGATGAGGATCTCGTCGAGGAGATGGGCTACAACGACGAGACGCTTCTGCGATTCGCCTTCCTGTGGCTGCGGTTCAGCCTGTTCGGCGAGCCGACGGTGCGAGCCAAAGAGGACGCCGTCGAGACGATCCGTGGGGAGATGGAAAAGAAGAAGGAGATGGCGCGCAAGCAGCGGGCCGAGCATCCTGAAGAGGAATCATGATGAGTGGAAACGGAAAAATTCTCGTGATCGGCGGCGGGATCAGCGGTATGACCGCGGCGATCGAAGCCTCCGAGGCCGGCTGCGAAGTCGTGCTGGTCGAGAAGAATCCCTACCTGGGCGGCCGCGTCGCCCAAATGAATCAATACTTCCCCAAGCTCTGCCCGCCGAGTTGCGGTCTGGAGATCAACCTCCGCCGGATCCGAACCAGCCCGAGTATCCGGTGCCTTACCACGGCCGAGGTCGAGAAGATCGCCGGTGGCCCCGGAAGCTATCAGGTCACCGTGCGGCAGCAGCCGCGGGGTGTGAACAACAAATGCACCGCCTGCGGCGCCTGCGTCGAAGTCTGCCCCGTCGAGCGACCCAACCAATACAACTTGGGGATGGACACGACCAAGGCCATCTACCTGCCCTTTGAGATGGCCTATCCGGTGCAGTTCGCCATCGACGGCGAAGCTTGCACGGGCAGCGAGTGCGGCAAGTGCGTCGAGGCCTGCCCCTACCAGGCCATCGACCTGGAAATGAAAGCCGAAACGATCGAGATCGAGGTCCAGGCGGTGATTTGGGCCACCGGTTGGGAACCCTACGACGCGAGCCAGATCGACGGCCTTGGATTCGGCACGTACCCCAACGTGATCAACAACCTGATGATGGAGCGGTTGGCGTCTCTCGACGGCCCCACGGCCGGGAAGATCCAAAGACCGGGCGACGAGAAGGAACTCGAGAGCGTCGCGTTCGTGCAGTGTGCCGGATCGCGCGATGAAAACTATCAGAAGCACTGCTCCGGCGTCTGCTGCATGGGTTCGCTCAAACAGGCCCGCTACGTCCGCGACCAGTATCCGGACGCCGAGATCCACGTCTTCTACATCGATATCCGCTCACCCGGGCGGCTCGAGGATTTCTATGCGGCGGTGCAGGGAGACGAGAAAGTCCATTTTATCAAGGGCAAGGCGGCGAAGATTACCGAGGAATCTCCCGGCGGAGATCTGCTGGTCGAAGCCGAGGATACGCTTTCCGGGCGGCGGATCACCCAAAAGGTAAACCTCGTCGTGCTCGCCACGGGGCTGGTGCCGGCCGACGCGGCGATTACCGTCGAGGGCGGAGAACTGCAACGAGACGAACACGGGTTCCTGACCGCCGATCAGCCGATGGCCGGTCTCCTGGGAGCCGGATGTGCCAAGCGACCGGTAGATGTGGCGGCGTGCGTGCGCGACGCCACGGGTGCCGCTTTGAAAGCTCTACAAAACTGCGTGAAATAGACCGGTGAACGATGGCAGATAACGACAAAAAAGTAGCCGTTTGGATATGCAAAGGTTGCGACATCGGCGGGTCGCTCGACGTCGAAGCGCTGGAAACTCTCGCCACGGGCGATTGCGAGGCGGACTCCTGTCAGTCCCACGCGTGTTTATGTGGCGACGAGGGCGTCGAACTGATCAAGACGGGGATCCAAGATGGCGACAACGCCCTGGTGATCGCCGGATGTTCGCCCCGATTCAACACCGACACCTTCACCTTCGACGGATGTCTGACCGAACGGGTCAATCTGCGCGAGCACGTTGTCTGGAGCCATCCGGCCAATGACGAAGATACGCAGATGCTCGCCGAGGATTACCTGCGGATGGGTATCGTCCGGGCGAAGAAGGCCGAAGTTCCCGAGCCGTTTGAGGCCGAGATCGACAAGACGATTCTCATCGTCGGCGGCGGGCAGACCGGCATCACCGCGGCGCTGGAAGCAGCCCGGGCCGGTTATCAGATCGTGCTGGTCGAGAAGGAATCGCAACTGGGCGGCCGGCTCAACGGCTTCTCGAAACTGTTTCCCAAAAAACCACCCTATCGCGAGCCCCAACCGGTTGATCTGGACTCGCGAATCCAACAGATCGAGCAAGACGACCGGATCACCGTGCACACCGGCGCGATGATCGAGAAAATCACCGGCCAGCCCGGCCAGTTCGACGTATCGGTCCAAACCAACGGATCGACCACGCAGTTCCGCGCCGGCGCGATCATTCAAGCCACCGGATGGAAGCCTTACGACGTTTCCAAGCTGGGGCATCTTGGGGCCGAGTGCCAGAACGTTGTGACCAACGTCCAGATGGAAGAGATGATCGCCTCGGGCAAGATCACCCGTCCGTCCGACGGCAAGCCGGCCCGGCGCATCGCGTTCGTACAGTGTGCCGGCTCCCGGGATAAGGACCATCTGCCCTATTGCTCGGGCGTTTGCTGCCGGGTGACGTTGAAACAGGCGATGCTCGCCCGCGGGCTCGACGACCAAACCCAGGCCTTCGTTCTCTACAAGGACATTCGGGCGCCGGGCCAATACGAAGACTTTTATCTTGCGGCGCAGGAAGATCCGGAGATTTTCTTCACCAAGGGCGAGGTCGTTTCGGTGAAGGAAACGTCCGGCGGCGATCTGTCCGTCGAGATGGAAGACACGCTGATCGGCCAGCACATTTCGGTCGAAGCCGATCTGGTCGTCTTGGCCACCGGGATGGTGCCGCAAGCGGCCGACGGCGAGGCGGTTCGCCTGTATCAGGACGCCCAAGCGACCATCGCCAAGGGCGAAGCCGGCGCACAACTGGAGATGGCCAAGGAAACGGCCGAGAAGCTCAAAGACCACGAGGGGACCGCGATTCTGAATCTCGGCTACCGGCAAGGGCCGGATATGCCCGTGTTGAAGTACAGTTTCCCCGATTCGCATTTCATCTGCTTCCCCTACGAGACCCGGCGAACGGGTATCTACGCGGCCGGTTGCGTTCGCGCCCCGGGCGATTCCGACGCTTGTGCCGAGGACGCCGCGGGTGCCGCGATGAAGGCCATCCAGAGCGTGGAACTCGCTTCGCGCGGGGAGACCGTGCATCCGCGTTGGGAAGACCAGTCCTATCCCGACTTCGCGTTGCAGCGATGCACGCAGTGCAAACGTTGCACCGAGGAGTGCCCCTTCGGCACCCTGGACGAAGACGAAAAGGGGACGCCGCAGCTCAACGTTACTCGATGCCGGCGGTGCGGGATCTGCTTGGGAGCGTGCCCCGAACGGATCGTATCCTTCAAGGACTACTCCGTCCCCATCGTCTCCTCGATGATCAAAGCGATCGACGTACCCGACGAGTTCGAGGAGAAGCCCCGGTTGCTCGGGCTGCTCTGCGAGAACGACGCCTACCCGGCCCTGGACATTGCCGGGCTCAAGCGTATCCAGCACAGTGCCTGGATCCGGTTCATCCCGGTTCGCTGTCTGGGGTCGGTCAACGTGGTCTGGATCGCCGACGCCCTGTCCAAGGGGTTCGACGGCGTGTTGTTGGTGGGCTGCAAGTCGGGCGACGATTACCAATGCCACTTTGTCCGCGGTAGCGAGTTGATGGACACCCGGGGTGAGAACATTCGAGAGAAACTCAACGCGCTGGCCTTGGAAGAGGAACGCGTCCGTGTCGAGCAACTCGATATTACCGAATTCCGCAAACTGCCGGCGATCATCAACGAATTCGCGCAAGAGATCGAAGATATCGGAATGAACCCGTTTAAGGGGTTTTAGTACGTGTAGGGAGCGTTGATACCGATGCCAGACCCGTATCCGGTCAAGCCAGACAGGGAGTTTCTCCATCGCATCCTCGACGAGGGTGGCGAGAACGTGAAGAAGTGCTTCCAATGTGCCACTTGTTCGGTCGTTTGCGATTTGTCGACCGGGGCGAAGCCCTTTCCGCGAAAAGAAATGATCTGGGCTCAGTGGGGCCTGAAAGACCGGCTGATGGCCGATCCGGACGTCTGGCGATGTCACCAGTGCAACGACTGCTCGACAAAATGCCCGCGCGGCGCCCGTCCCGGCGACCTGCTTGCCGCCGTGCGACAGCAAACCGTGCAGTACTACGCCGTACCCCGGGTCTTCGCCCAATGGCTGACCCAGATCAAGTACCTGCCGCTGGTCCTCTTGACCCCGGTCATTTTGGTGGCCCTGGCCCTGGCGGCCCGTCAGCCGGTCGACCCGGAGTCGCATTACCACGGCTTCTTCGCCGAATTCTTCCCGCACTGGCTTCTCATCGCGTTCTTCACGACGATCACCACGGCGGTGGCCGCGGGCGTGGCGATGGGTGCCTGGCGATTCTGGCAAGGGATGAAAGCGGCCGACGAAGCCTCCGGCGGGTATAAACCCGTCTTGGGGCTCGTCCCCAGTGTGATCAACACGGTCAAATCGATTCTCACGCACGAGAAGTTCGGCCAGTGTACGACCCAAGCTTCCAGACGCATGGCACACCTGCTGGCGTTTTACGGCTTCGCGGCGTTGTTTGTCGTCACGGTTTGGGCGGTCTTCGACCTCTACGTGTTTCCGTACATCGGCGTACAGGAGAAACCGTTTTACCCGTTCGTGTGGTGGCATCCGATGAAAATTCTCGCCAACCTGGGTACCATCGCGCTGATTGCCGGATGCGTGATGGTCATTCGCGACCGGCTCAAGAACGAGGAAGAATACGGCGGAAGCACGCTGTTCGACTGGACGTTCGTCGGCTTGCTCCTGGCCGTGGCCGTCACTGGGTTTCTAACCCAAATTCTGCGATTTGCCGCCGATCCACACGAGCGATTGGCCGAGATGACCGCTCTGGGGAACGTCGCCTTTACCGTCTATTTCGTCCATCTCGTGCTCGTATTCGATCTACTGGTCTACCTGCCCTATTCCAAATTCGCCCACATTGTCTACCGGACGGTGGCTCTGGTCTACTCCGAGCATACCGGGCGAGATGGGAAAACGGCAGAAAAAACATAACGGTTGTCATTGAAAGCGAAAACACATAACAAAAGGAGAGTCTCATGGGCAAACTAGTCAAGCCGCTCGGCTCGGACACGCTGAACCCGCTGTACGTCGCCGACGAGGCGAAGCGCGCCGAATTGGAAAAAGAAGCCGAAGGACTGCCCAAGCTGCTGGTCTGCTCGCAGGCCGCCGCCAACGCCGTCATGATGGGTAGCGGATATTTCAACCCGCTTACCGGCTACATGAACCTCGCGGATTCGCTTTCCGTGGCCAAGGACATGAAATGCACCTGCGGCCTCTTCTGGCCGGTGCCGATCGTGAACATCGTCAAGGACGCCTCGGCCGTCAAGGACGCCAAGCGAATCGCTCTGCTCGATCCCAACGTCGACGGAAATCCCGTCATCGCGATCCAGGACATCGAGTCGATCGAAGAAGCGACCGACGAGCAGATGCAGGCCATGGCCCAACAGGTCTACGGCACCACCAGCATGGAACACCCGGGCGTCAACGCCTTCCTCTCGGTTGGCAATACCTTCATCGCCGGGCCGATCCAGGTGCTCAACTACTCCTACTTCGCCACCGACTTCCCGGAGACCTTCCGCACGGCGACCCAAATTCGCGAAATGATCGAGAAGAACGGCTGGAGCACGGTGGTTGCTTTCCAGACCCGAAACCCGATGCACCGTGCGCACGAAGCGCTGGTCAAGATCGCCATGGAGCGAGTCAACGGCGACGGTGCCGTGATCCACATGCTGCTGGGCAAACTGAAGAAGGGCGACATTCCGGCCGACGTCCGCGACGCCGCGATCCGCAAGATGGTGGATCTTTACTTCGAGCCCAACACGGCCGAAGTGACCGGCTACGGCTACGACATGCTCTACGCCGGTCCGCGCGAGGCCGTGCTGCACGCCGTGTTCCGCCA
Source organism: uncultured Planctomycetaceae bacterium (assembly GCA_964444795.1). Classification (GTDB taxonomy): domain Bacteria; phylum Planctomycetota; class Planctomycetia; order Pirellulales; family Thermoguttaceae; genus JABMRP01. Next base: position 8,913 of record CAYUIQ010000070.1, on the reverse strand, counting down.
AAACATGGGCGCCTCGCACCTGATCGTCGGCCGGGACCATGCCGGCGTGGGCGACTACTACGGCGCTTTTGACGCCCAGGAAATCTTCAAGCAAGTTCCCGAGGGCGCCCTGGAACTGAAGGTCTTCGAGGCCGACCACACCGCCTTCTCCAAGTCGGTTGGCGACGTGATCATGATGCGAGAGGCTCCCGAAGGCCACAAGAAAGAGGATTTCGTGTTCCTCTCCGGGACCAAGGTTCGCGAGATGCTCTCCGCCGGCGAAGATCTGCCGCCCGAGTTCGCCCGGCCCGAGGTTGCCAAAATCCTCATGGCCCATTACCAATCGGAGGCGTAGGACCGACCCGTCCTCCGCGAGAGTGCCATGGACCTGATCACCATCACCAGGAAGAGCGGCCAGGAGTTCAGTATCGCCACGCGCGCACATGACGTGACGTGCGACATGTCGGCCGCCGACGGAGGCCACGATGGTGGGCCTTCGCCGGTCGAACTCATGGCCGGTTCGCTGGGCGCGTGTATCGCGATGATGGTGCAAGGCTACTGCCAACGGCACGGCTATGAGGGCAACGTCGAGGTCAGCCTGACCTTGGAGTTGGCCGATACCCCCAAACGGGTTGGGGGTTTTGTGGTCGACGTGGAATTGCCAAAAAGCGTTCCCGACGATAAAAAGGACGTAATTCGACGCATGGCCGAGCGTTGCCCGGTCCATGAGACGTTTCGAAACCCACCGCGAGTGGATATTGACATCACGTAACCCGCGCAGGGTCCGGCATTGGCGCTCCCGGCGCCAGAGACCGGCCCCAGGAAAGGAGAAATCCAATGGAACAAAAAGAATTCGGCGGCAAGATGCTTGAGATCGACGAGGACGGCTTCATCCAGGATCCGGATCTGTGGGATAAGGCCGTGGCCAACGATATTGCCAAAACCGAAGGCGTCGACGAAATGACCGACGATCACTGGAAAGTGGTCAACTTCCTGCGGGATTACTACATCGAGTTCAACATGGCTCCGATGATCCGCAAGCTCTGCAAGTCGACCGGTTTTAAGCTGAAGCAGATCTACGAGCTTTTCCCCAGTGGTCCCGCCAAAGGGGCCTGCAAGGTAGCCGGCCTGCCCAAACCGACCGGTTGCGTTTGATTTCGTTGCCGGAGACCGGATAATGACGTTCGGCGAACTGTTGCGAGAAAACGGAGATGCCATCGTCCGGCGGTGGCTCGACGACGTATTGTCGACTTACTCCAAGGATTCTTCCGCCGCCTTCAAGCGGCGGAAGGATCCGTTTGGAAATCCGGTCGGCCATGCGTTGCGGGTTGCCACCGCCACGATCTTCGAGACGCTACTGGCCGAGACACTCTCCATCGCGTCAGAATCCAACGCGTCAGAATCCAACGCGTCAGAATCCAACGCGTCAGAATCCAACGCGTCAGAATCCAACGCGACGGAACCCGCCAAGATGCACGAGCACCTGCGCGAGGTCGTCAAGATGCGAGCGGTGCAACAGTTTTCGGCTTCCGAGGCCGTCGGCTTTATCTTCCGCTTGAAGCAAGCCGTGCGAACGAAACTGGAAGCCCCCGGCGACGACTCGAGGTTCCCCGCGGAGTTGGTGCGGTTCGACCAACAGGTCGACCGGATCGCGATGGAAGCTTTCGACGTCTACGTGGAATGCCGGGAGCAGCTTTCCGAACTTCGCATCAACGAAGTCAAGCGACGGGTGGCGTGGGTTGTGAACAAGATGGACCAGCGTGGTGTTGATCCGGAGTTGGCCGGGGCCGATTCCGAGTGACGGAGTCCAAGAGTACGAACGCGAGGCGAGAGGATCTCCGATGAATGTTTTGATCTCCCTGGCAGCCGTGGGCGGCCTGTTCTTGCTGGGCACTCTCGGCGCCGTGTCGGGGATGGGTTGGATTTTCGGGGTCGTACTTCCCTACCTTGCCGTGGGGATCGGTATCGGCGGCCTGATTTGGCGCGTCCTGAGTTGGGCCAACGTCCCCGTCCCCTTCCGCATCCCCACGACCTGCGGTCAGCAGAAGTCGCTGCCGTGGATCAAGAACAATTCGCTGGAGAATCCCCACAACAGCCTGACCGCCGTGGGGAGAATGGAGCTGGCAGTCTTTTGTTTTGGTTGGTTGCTGCGCAAGACCAAGGCGGGAGTG
>CAYUIQ010000070.1:0-6753 GCA_964444795.1 uncultured Planctomycetaceae bacterium | reverse complement strand
GCCGTGGATCAAGAACAATTCGCTGGAGAATTGTTCTTGATCCACGGCAGCCTGACCGCCGTGGGAAGAATGGCCCTGGAGGTCCTTTTTTTCCGTTCGTTGCTGCGAAACACCAAGGCCGAAGTGATCGACCAGCGCCGCCTGGTCTATACCAGCGCTCCGTGGCTCTGGATCGGGGCGATGGCCTTTCACTGGTCGTTTCTGATTATTCTCGTCCGGCACCTGCGGTTGCTGGCCAATCCGGTGCCCTGGTGTGTGACGTTTCTCCAGCGGGCCGACGGGTTTCTCGAAATCGGGTTGCCGGTGATCGCCGACGGGTCTCTCAAGATCGGGCTGCCGGTGATTTACGTAACCACGGTCCTCTTCATCGCCGGACTGGCCTACTTGTTGGTTCGCCGTCTGGCATCGCCCCAGTTGCGATACATCTCGCTGGCCGGCGATTACTTTCCCCTGTTTCTGCTCCTGGGAATCGGCATCAGCGGCTTCTGGATGCGGCACTTGACCAAGACCGACATCGTCAGCGTCAAGCAAGTCGCCGTAGGCCTGTCCGGGTTCTCGTTCGACTCCGACGCGATGGCCGCGGCCGGTGCGCTGTTTTACGGACATTTGTTCCTGGTTTGCGTGCTGTTGGCCTACTTCCCCTTCAGCAAGCTGAGCCACTTCGCCGGCGTGTTCCTCAGCCCCACCCGCAACATGGCCAATAGCAACCGAAGCGTCAGGCACGTCAACCCCTGGGACTATCCCGTCAAGGTACATCCTTACGATGAGTACGAGGACGAATTTCGGGAAAAAATGAAGAGTGCCGGAGTCCCGGTAGAAAAGGAATAGCGATGCCCAAGCCGGATGAAATGAGCTACTACCAGCAGGAAGACCTGCTGAACATCGACACCACGCCGCCGGAGACCGGCTGGAGGGACACGCCGGTGGATCTGCGGCCCGGTTCCTTCATCTACCCCGGAAAAGCGAAGAACCTGAAGATCCTCGATCTGCCGAATCCCCGTGACTGGGCCGTCACCGAGGACGACTGGAAGCTGCCCGAGGGATGGAAGAAGACCGTCCTGGAGGGGATGGCCGACCGGCTGAGCAAGTACCGCTCGTTCAAGATCTTCATGGACACGTGCGTCCGTTGCGGTGCCTGTGCGGACAAGTGTCACTTCTTCATCGGCGGCGGCGATCCGAAAAACATGCCCGTGCTGCGTGCCGAGTTGTTGCGGTCGATCTACCGCAAGGAATTCACGGTCATGGGCAAGATCCTCGGCAAGCTGGCCGGCGGCCGAGAGCTTACCGAAGACGTGATCAAGGAGTGGTTCTACTACTTCTACCAGTGCACCGAATGCCGCCGCTGCTCGGTCTTCTGTCCGTACGGAATCGATACGGCCGAGATCACCATGATTGCCCGCGAGTTGCTTGGCCTGCTGGGGCTCTACATCAACTGGGCCATTGAGCCGGTCGCCAACTGTTTCCGGTTGGGAAACCATCTGGCCATTCCCCCGCACGGGATGATGGACACCCTGGAGTTCATGGTCGACGACATTGAGGAGGCCACCGGCATCCGCGTCGACTTGCCCGTCAATAAGAAGGGGGCCGAGGTGCTCTTCGTCACCCCCTCCGGCGATTTCGTTGCCGATCCCGGGATCTACACCTGCATGGCGCAGATGCTCCTCTTCCACGAACTGGGGATCGACTACACCTTCAGCACCTACGCTTCCGATGGCGGAAACTTCGGGTTGTTCACCTCTCACGAGATGATCAAACGGCTCAACGCCAAGATTTACGCCGAGGCCAAGCGGCTTGGGGTCAAGTGGATTCTGGGCGGCGAATGCGGCCACATGTGGCGGGTGATGCACCAGTACATGGACACCATGAACGGGCCGGCCGATTTCCTCGAAGTGCCCAAGTCGCCGATCACCGGCACGGTCTTCGATCACGCCAAGTCGACCAAGATGATCCACATCATGGAGTTCATGGCCGACTTGATCAAGCACAACAAGCTGAAGCTGGATCCCTCGCGAAACGACCACATCCGGGTCACCTTGCACGATTCCTGCAACCCGGCCCGGGCGATGGGTATCCTCGAAGAGCCACGCTACGTGATCAACGCCGTGTGCAACAACTTCTTCGAGATGCCCCGAAATACGATCCGCGAGCAGACATTCTGCTGCGGTGGCGGCGCCGGTCTGGGGACCGACGAAAACATGGAAATGCGACTCCGCGGCGGACTGCCCCGGGGTAACGCCGTCCGGCACGTCCAAGAGAAGCACGGCGTCAACCAGCTTGCCGCCATGTGTGCCATCGATCGGGCGACCCTGGTCACCGTCTGCGACTACTGGGCACCCGGCGTGCTGGTCACCGGCATCAGCGAACTCGTGGCCAACGCCATGGTTTTCACCGGCGAAAATGAGCGAAAACAGAATCTCCGATTGGAGGATATCCCCGGTCGGGAAGAAGACGAGCCGCAGGAGGGAGACGCCAACGATGAATGACAAACCGAAGATCATTATCGGCCTGGTTGTGGTCCTGGTCGCCGCGACGTTCCCCTTCTGGTACACCCTGGCGAAGGGACGCGACGTCCTGCCGGAGGATCTGGTACCGGCCAGCGAAGGTTCCCGATGTGTCATGGACGACCCGATCGCCAACCACATGCAAGTGCTCAACGACTGGCGAGACGCTGTCGTCCGCGACGGCGACACGGAGCCGGTCGAGGTCGACGGCAATAAGTACCACAAGAGCCTGACCGACGGCTGCCTGCAGTGCCATTCCAGCCGGGAGGACCACTGTGACCGATGCCACGAATACGCCAACGTCGAGCCCACTTGCTGGGAATGTCACCTCGGTACGGAAGGAGACTGAGCGATGGAAGAGAATAGACGCAGTTTCCTGAAAAGAGCCGGCTATACGGCGCTGGGCGTCGGTTGCGGGCTTCCGCTGTTGGGCGCCGGTTGCGACCACGCCAAGGCCAAGCCGGGATCGGTCAGCCAATGGGCTATGATCGTCGACCTGGAGAAGTGCAAGATCGACACGGTCAGCGAGGCCTGCATCGAGGCCTGCCACAAAGCGCACAACGTGCCGGAGATCGACGACGCCAAACAGGCGATCGACTGGATCGTATCCAAGGATTACCAGCACGTCTTTCCCGATCAGGTCCACGCCAATACCAGCCCGGCCACGACGAAGATGCCGGTGCTGGCGCTGTGCAACCACTGCTCGGTTCCGGCATGCACGAAAGTGTGCCCCACCGGGGCTACGTGGAAGCGGGAGAAAGACGGGCTGGTGATGATGGACATGCACCGCTGCATCGGCTGCCGCTATTGCATGGCCGCCTGTCCGTACGGTGCCCGAAGCTTCAACTGGATCGACCCCCGTCCGAAAGTCGCCGATGGCGATGAGTCGAAATGGGCCAAGTATCCCACGCGGACCAAAGGCGTGGTGGAGAAATGCACCTTCTGCGAGGAGAAGATTCGCGCCGCGGAAATAGCCGGAGAGACGCCCGAGCCCGCTTGCGTAACCGCTGCCGACGCCGTGCCTGGCGGCATAGGCAAAGGGGCGCTGATCTTCGGAAACCTGAACGACGCCGAGTTCCTGAAGATGCTCCAGAGCAAGCATACGATTTGCCGCAGAGTGGGTCTCGGGACCCAACCCAACGTTTATTACGTCGTGTAAGCCCCCGGAAAAGACAACGGGTACACTAAGAGGGTGACGTTATGCTGGACAACGCAATAAGTGGGGGCAAACGATACTGGATGCTCCTGGGATTCTGGGGGCTGTTGCTGGCCGTCGGGCTCTGCGCCTACGGACAGCAGCTCGCCCACGGCCTGGGAGTTACCGGCATGAGCCAGGACGTTTCCTGGGGACTCTACATCTCGCAGTTCACGTTCCTGGTCGGCGTCGCCGCCTCGGCGGTAATGGTCGTCCTGCCGTACTACCTCCACAACTACAAAGCCTTCGGCAAGATGGTCGTCCTGGGTGAATTCCTGGCCGTCTCCGCTGTGTTGATGTGTACGCTCTTCATCTTCGTCGATCTGGGGCAACCCAGTCGGGTGATGAACGTCTTGCTGCACCCGACGCTCAATTCGGTCATGTTCTGGGATATGCTCGTGCTCTCGGGTTATCTCGGGCTGAATCTGGTCATCGGGGTGGTGGCCCTGGAGGCCGAGCGCAAGGGCATGCCCGCGCCGAAGTGGGTCAAGCCGCTGATCTATCTGTCCATCCCCTGGGCGGTCAGTATCCACACGGTCACGGCCTTCCTGTACTCGGGCCTGCAAGCCCGGCCGTTCTGGATGACGGCCATCCTCGCCCCCCGGTTCTTGGCCTCGGCGTTTGCCTCGGGCCCTAGTCTGTTGATCTTGCTGGCTTTGATTCTGAGAACGTTTACCAAGTTCGACGCCGGCAAGGAGGCGATCCAAAAACTTGCCACGATTGTCGCTTATGCGATGGCGATTAACATCTTCTTCGTGGTGGTCGAAGTGTTCACCGGCGTTTATAGTGACATGCCGCACCACGTCCATTCGTTCGAGTACCTGTTTTTCGGCCTCGAAGGTCATACGGGCCTGATGGGTTGGATGTGGGCGTGCGAATTGATCAGCGTGCTGTGCGTTGTGCTCTTGCTGTCGCCCAAGGTGCGAGCGAAGGAGAATGTCCTGGCGCTGCTCTGCGTCGGAGTGATCGCCGCGATCTGGATCGAGAAGGGAATGGCCATGATCGTTACGGGGTTCATTCCCGCGCCGCTGGGAAATATCACCGAATACACGCCCACCCTCGTCGAGATCGGCGTGACGGCGGGGGTTTACGCTATCGGTTTTCTAGTCCTGACCGTGCTCTACAAGATCGTACTTGGCGTGCGCGAGGAGTTGGAGGTGGCGTAAGAGGGAGAAGGAATTTCCGCGGAAACGCCGAGTCGTCCTCGGCGACTGGAATATCGAGACCATTGACAATGTGACGGCGATGTGGTAGCAATGTCGCCTGGAGGAATGTTCCCTCCTGGGCATCTCCATCCCCCCGGGGTAGACACCGACCTGGTGGCCGGGGCGACACGGAATGATGCGTGGCGGGACTGCGCCATAATCTTAGCGAAAACACACAAAGTTACGGCAACATTTCAAGCCGAAAGGAGGCGAGTATGGCAGATTCGGGCAAGAACGGTACTCCGTTATTGGACGAATTGGAGAAGGGGCCTTGGCCCAGCTTCGTCACGGAAATCAAGTCCATGGCGAAAACCAACAACATGTGTCAGGACCTTCTCCAACAGCTCGAGAAGTCCTACCGGGACAAGCGTGGCTACTGGAAGCACGGTGGAATCGTCGGTGTGATGGGATACGGGGGGGGCGTCATCGGACGCTACTCGTTCCTGGCAGAGGAGTTTCCCAACGTCGCCCATTTCCACACGCTTCGAATCAACCAACCGATGGGCTGGTTCTACACCTCCGAGTCCATTCGCACGCTCTGCGATATCTGGGAGAAGCGCGGCTCCGGCCTGACCAACATGCACGGGTCGACCGGCGACATCGTCTTTCTGGGTACGGTCACTGACGAGCTGGAACCGATCTTCAAAGAACTCACGGAGAAGGACTTCGATCTTGGTGGGTCCGGTTCCGACTTGCGTACGCCGAGTTGCTGCGTGGGACCGGCCCGATGCGAATGGGCTTGCTACGACACGCTGCACCTGACGCAAGAACTGACGATGCACTTCCAGGATGAATTGCATCGGCCGGCCTTCCCGTACAAGTTTAAGATCAAGAGCGCCGGTTGCCCCAACGACTGCGTCGCTTCGATTGCCCGGTCCGACATGTCGATCATCGGTACCTGGCGGGACGACATTCGCATCGATCAGGCCGAGGTCAAAGCGGCTGCCGACGGCGGCATGAACATCGAGCGGGACATCTGCGGCAACTGCCCCACCAAGTGTATGGAATGGGACGGTAGCCAGTTGACCATCGACAACAGCAACTGCGTCAAGTGCATGCACTGCATCAACGCCATGCCCAAGGCGCTGCGGCCCGGCACCGACACCGGTGCCACCATCCTCCTCGGCTCCAAAGCGCCGATCGTCGAGGGGGCATTGCTCTCCTCGGTCCTGGTGCCCTTTTTCAAGATCGAGCCGCCCTATGACGACCTGAAGGACCTCCTCGAGCGAATCTGGGAGTTCTGGGGTGAACACGGCAAGGCACGAGAGCGCACCGGCGAACTCATGCAGCGCGTCGGGCTCGGCAACTTCCTCGAAGCCATCGAGGTCGAACCGATTCCGGAAATGATCGCCCATCCCCGTGAGAACCCCTACGTCTTCTACGAGGATTATTACGAAGAAGGGGACGAAGACGAGGACGACGAGGAAGAATAGGCCCGGCTGGACCCCGAGGTCTGGTCAATGCATTTCAGTACAACTGCTTAATTGGGAGATAGCCAATGGCAACGGATAGAAGGACGGATATCGGGCCTCCGAACTATGAAAGGTTCCTGCCCCCCGTCATTAAGGAAAACTACGGAAAATGGAAGCACCACGAGGTACTCAAGCCGGGTGTGATGGTCCATGTCGGCGAGTCGGGCGATAAGCTCTTCACCGTGCGGGCCGCGTCGCCCCGAATCCTCAGTATCGTAACGTTGCGAGCCTTCGCCGATCTGGCCGACAAGTACTGCGACGGCCATCTGCGTTTTACCAGCCGCAACAACGTCGAGTTCCTCTTCACGGATTCTGCCAACACCGATCCGCTGATCGCCGACCTCAAGGCGATGGGCTACCTGGTGGGTGGGATCGGCAAC
>CAYUIQ010000069.1:0-35477 GCA_964444795.1 uncultured Planctomycetaceae bacterium | reverse complement strand
GGTTTCGAGTTTTTTCATGCAATTAACGTGAAGGGGTCGCTTCGTTAAGGACTAGCGCGGTGGGCTGAGCGTAAGAAGTGTGCGCTGGTGAGCTTGCCTTCCTCGGTTTCGCGACTCGAAGCAAGACATCCACCCCGCATCACCTTCTCCACGCCCTCGGCAGCCGGCATGGACGTGCAACCTCTTGCAGGTCCGCGCAGTTTCCCGCATACCTCCGCTCTCCCTGGTGTTTTTGTCGCACCGGAATCGCCCCCGCCACGGCGTAGGATTACAGTCTTATCCGCCCAATCATGAGTCGACGCAGCCTCACAGCTTCCACGTACCCGATGACCTTCCCCGTTGAAAGAACACATTCCGTGCCGTAATCAAACCAGGGAGAGCCCCGAAGAACAAAATGTGGGAACGAGGACACGTTCCGCGTTTCCCGGTAGAATGGAAACGTTCCCATTCACCCCCGATGAAGAAAGACGAGGAAAACCGATGCGAAGTCTGGCAACTCTGTTGTTCCTGGCCATGGCCACGTTCGTCACTGCCGCCGGCGCGGCTGAAAGACCGAATGTCATCGTCATCATGGCCGACGACATGGGCTACTCCGACATCGGCTGCTACGGCAGCGAGATCGAGACGCCCCGCCTCGACGGGCTGGCCAAAGGCGGGGTGCGGTTTACACAGTTCTACAATACGTCGCGGTGTTGCCCTTCACGCGCGTCGCTGATGAGCGGGCTCTACTCGCATCAGGCGGGCGTGGGGCACATGACGCGCCCCGCGGGCGCGCCCGGGTACATCGGGCATCTCAACGACCGTTGCGTGACCATCGCCGAGGTGCTCAAGTCGGCCGGCTATCGGACGATGATGACCGGCAAGTGGCATCTCGGCTGGCTCGACGAGTGCTCGCCCACCGCCCGGGGGTTCGATCGGTTCTACGGCACGCGCGGATACATCGACAGCTATTTCACGGTCATCAAGCGAACCGAGATCTATCTCGACGATCAGATGCTTATGCCGCCGACGGAGCGTCCGGTCAATCACCTGCACCCCCAGCGGGTCTGGTACACGACCGACGTTTTTACCGATTACGCGATGGAGTTCATGGGCGAGGCCCTCGAAGGCGAAGCGCCTTTCTTCATGTACGTGGCGTACAACGCGCCCCATTTCCCGCTACATGCGCACAAAGAAGACATCGCCAAGTATCGGGGCCGGTATCGGCGCGGTTGGGACGTGATGCGCAATGAGCGATACCAGCGGATGCGCAAGTCGGGGCTGCTGGAAGACTCTTGGGATCTTTCGCCGCAGGACTCGCCCGCGTGGGAGTCGCTGACCGACGAGCAGCGAGACGAAATGGATTTCCGCATGGCCGTTTACGCGGCGATCGTCGACCGGCTCGACCAAAACATCGGCCGGCTGGTCCAGTTTCTCGAAGACCGCGGGCAGTTGGACAACACGCTGATCTTCTTCCTTTCGGACAACGGCGGTTCGTCGGAGATCGGCACCTTCGGGCTGCGCCATGAAACGGCCCGGGCGGCCAACTACGACCAGTGGCAACGGGCCGGCGGTTGGACCTCCAGCTACGGCCAAGGTTGGGCCAACGTGAGCAACACGCCGTTTCGCATGTACAAGCGATACAACCACGAAGGCGGCATCGCCGCGCCGCTGATCATGCACTGGCCGGCGAAGATCAAATCGCCGGGCACCTTCCGCCGCCAGCCAGTCCATATCGTCGACATCATGGCCACGTGCGCCGACGTCGCGGGGGCGAAGTATCCGGAGCAGTTCCGCGGCAACCGGATCACACCCGCCGAAGGCACGAGTCTGCTTCCCGTACTCGATGGCAAGTCGATCGAACCCCGCCCGCTCTTCTGGGAACACGAAGGCAACCGGGCCGTTCGCTCCGGCGATTGGAAACTGGTCGCGCTTTCGGGAAAGCCGTGGGAGCTATACAATCTGGCCGCGGATCGCACCGAGACGAACAACCTCGCCGCGACCCATCCTGATCGAGCTGAAGCGTTGGCCGGCGAGTGGGAAGCCTGGGCCCAGCGCGCCCGCGTTTACCCCCGTCCGGGAAAGCGGTAGACTTCTTGTACGATGGGCTTCCCAGCCCGTCGCTGTGAAGGCGTCGACGGGCTGGGAAGCCCATCGTACAATGCGGGCAGGCCTCTCGCCTTTCATCAGCGCCAGGGCAGACCATGACCGATTCCACCCGAGCCAAACCCAAGCGCCGCTGGTATCACCTCACGCCGGGGCGGCTCTTGATCGGATTGGCAGCCGTCGAGGTTTTTCTGCTGCTGTCGGAGCAGTTCCGCTGGTTCCCGAAGGGCTGGGCAGTCCTGATCAGCGTGACGATTCTCTGCCTTGCTGGTGTGTTGATGTTGCTCTTGTCCGGCGTCGCCCCCGGCCCGTGGGTGGCGGGAACACGGGCCGGGGGCCCATGCTACTTTGGTTGCGGTCGTTGGCCGTGGGAGGAACGGAAGAGATGAAGAGGAACGCTGAATGAAATCACGACGAGGCAGCCTGGTGCAGTTGAACATCGCCGTTCTGCTCTGGGGCGGTACGGCGATGTTTGCCAAGGGGGTCGCGCTGCCCGTGGAGCATATCATCTGCCTCCGTTCTCTCATCGCCGCGGCCGTGCTGCTGCCGCTGTTGTTGGCCGTCAAGGCGCGGGTTCGGGTGAAGCGCGGCCACCGTCTCGTCATGGCCGCGCTGGGGCTGGTGCTCTGCATTCACTGGCTGACGTTGTTTCAAGCGATGCGGATCTCCACCGCGGCGGTGGCAATCCTGGCATTCCACACGTATCCCGTCTTCACGGCTCTGGTGGAACCTTTCGTCTTTGGCGAAAGGCTGAGGAAGACCGACCTCGCGCTTGCCCTGGGCGTATTCCTCGGCGTGCTGATCATGATCCCCGAGATCAGTCTGGCCAATACGACCACCCAGGGGATCGCCCTGGGCGTCTTTTCCGGCCTGTTCTTCATGGCCCGCAATCTGATGACGCGAAAGCTTGTCCGCGAGTACTCCGGTTCGGCACTGATGTTCTGGCAGGTCCTGGTGACCGGCGTGCTTCTGATGCCCGTGCTCTTCCTGTCAACAGGCGCGCAATACCCTCCCCAAACGGTGGGCCTTCTGCTGCTTCTCGGGGTCGTGTTCACGGCGCTGCCGCAGTCACTCTTCTCGGCGAGCATGAAGCATCTCACGGCCAAGACGGCGGGCGTTCTGGCGGCGCTCCAGCCGTTCTACGTGGCCGTTCTCGCATATCTGATCCACGACGAAGCCGTAACGCTACGCACGGCGGCTGGTGGGCTGGTGATCCTTGCCTGTATCGCCTTTGAGACAGCCAGGAACGTTGGCGAAGCGTGATCGTACAAGTTCAGTTCGACGGATCGAACTCGTCGACCCAGCCGGGCACGTAACGCTCGCTGGGGATTTCCTGCTTTTGGCCCTCGAACTTGTAGGCGTCGACCGATCGCGACATGGCGAACCCCTCGAGGTCGACCGATTTGAGAAACGGTTTTCCCGCCGAACGGTTGACCCGGGCGACCAGCCGTTTGCGGAGGATTCGCAATTGTGGATCGATCAACTCCTCCGCTTCGCTGTTGCGAACGGTGATGTTGACCTGCTCGCGAAAGGATTGGCGATTCCGCTTCATGAACGACCAGAATTCCTCCGCGTCATCGTCAACCATCGTGCCGGTGAGGTGAAACGAAGCCATTTGTGTTGAGTTGGCGATTGGATCGAAGACTTTGACGTCGTAATCTCCCAGGACTGCCCGGCCACCCTTGGAGTATTTCAGATCTTTCAGCTCTTTCGGAACGGAGACCTCATCGGTAGTACCCTCTCCGTCGGCGCCGAACTTGCCCATGGTGGGCATCCATTGCAGCCACTCGGAACGCTGGGTTCGCTCGGTGCGCATCTCGGTCACCACCATGCCCAGGAGCACCAGCAGGAGGACCAGCAGCAGGGCCGCGTCACGGTATTCGTGGGTCGCTCGGCGCGCGCCGGCGACGGCCACCGCCTGCGGGCGCTGAGTGCTGGGTTGCCGGGAAAGTGCGCGACGTCTATCCATGGGCCGATACCGAGGGAGTCGAAGGGAAACGTGAAGCGTGGAATGCCAGACCGAAAGACACCAGTTGCTCGGGAAAAGGGCCACCCAAGAATAGGGCGACCCCAGAGGCGTCCGACGCATCCTGCTACTGGAAGTCTACCCCGCGAATCCGCTTCGGGCCGACGGAAAGAGAATCCAGGGCAACTCGCCATGATAAACTACATACACAGAGGGGTGTGCCCTAGGTGTTTCGGGGAGATTGTGGTGTAATATGGACACCCACCACACGGACTGGAAGTGCCCGAGCGTCGGGCAATCGTTTCCACTGACCAGGATGTCGAGGCTACGCGAGGACTACATCTGATGGCGGGAAACACTGACCCACTTCGGTCGCCTCGCCGCAACCACAAAACGCGTCGCGTTTCTTCCAAAGGACAAACCCGATGACCAACACTCCAGCCAAGCCTGGCCCCCCATCCAAGCCTGCCCCGAAGCGGCGCGAACTGACCGATCTGGAGCAACTTCCCAACGTCGGTCCGGCGCTGGCCGCGAAGCTCCGGTTGCTGGGCATCGCGCAGCTGGGCGATCTTTGCGACCGCGATCCGTACGTGATGTACGAGGAGCTGAACCAGTTGACCGGCCGCCGCGTCGATCCGTGCGTGTTGGACGTGTTTCTGGCCGTGGTGTGGTTCATGGACGGTCAGCCGGCCAAGCCCTGGTGGAGGTTCACGCCCCAGCGGAAGCGGCAGTTGGCATTGCGGCAAGGGTAACGGTCCATCTCTCGCCCGACAGAAGGGGTCTTGCTGGACATCGCCCGGCGATTCTGCTGTAATGTGGACACCCGCCGCATGGACCGGCCGGGTTGGCCGCCTTGGATGGGCGTCGCCACGTCCGGTGCAAGGTGACACGAAACAGACATCCCCTCATCGTCCCAGCGCAAAGGAGAAGCCTATGTCCCGCCAAACTCGTCGGACCTTTTTGCAGCGTTCCGTGGCCGCCGCCGGTGCCGGGGCATTGTTTACCGTGGCCGGAACAAAGGCCTCCGGCAACGTCCTGGGCGCCAACGACAAGATTCGGCTCGGCGTGGCCGGCATCCACGGCCGGGGTGGTTCGCACATTGACGCCTTTGCCCGCATGGATGGCGTCGACGTCACCTACCTGATCGATCCCGACAGCCGGCTCTTCCCCGGCAAAACCGGCCAGGTGAAGAGCCGCGGCGGCAACACGCCCAAGTGCGTGCAGGACATTCGCGAAGCGCTGGCGGACAAGGATCTCGACGCGGTGAGCGTGGCCACCTGCAATCACTGGCACGCGCTGATCACGTTTTGGGCCTGTCAGGCGGGCAAGGACGTCTACGTCGAGAAGCCGTGCAGCCACAACGTCTTCGAGGGGCGCCAGTGCGTGAAGGCCGCGCGAAAGAACAAGTGCATCGTGCAACACGGCACGCAAAGCCGCTCCAGCGGCGGTTGGGCCAAGGCGGCGGCGGTCATCGCCAGCGGTAAGTACGGCAAGCTGCTGGTCTCCAAGGCCTACGCCTCGAAGCCCCGTTGGAGTATCGGTTTCAAGGATACCAAGGAACCGCCCAAGGAACTCGATTTCAACCTCTGGCTCGGTCCCGCGCCGATGCAGCCCTATCACGAAAATAAGGTGCATTACAACTGGCACTGGTTCTGGGACACGGGCAACGGCGAGATCGGCAACCAGGGCGTGCATCAGATGGATATCGCCCGGTGGGGAATCCCCGACGGAACGTTGCCCACCAGCGCCTTCAGCATGGGCGGCCGCTGGGTGAATAGTTCCGAGGGCCATCCGCCGTTTACCGATCAGGCCGAGACGCCCAACATGCAGCTTTCGGTGCTCGATTTCGGCGAGACGCTGCTGGTGTTCGAGGTGGCCGGATTGTGTGGCAAGTCGGTCGTCGGCGGCAAGTCGCCTCCGCGCAAAGTCGACAACGAATTCTATCTCGAAGCGGGTGCCATCAAAGGCGGTAAGTTCTATCCCCAGGACGGCAACGGCCGCAGCGAGTCGCTTCCCGACGTCGATTACCACGTCGAGCCGGGTAACATCTTCGAGAACTTCATCGCCTGCGTGCGCCATCGCGACCATACGAAGCTGCAAGCCGACATCGAGACGGCCCATTACTCGGCCGCCCTTTGCCATCTGGCCAATACGTCGTACCGGTTGGGTAAGCAAGTCCCCGGCTCCACTCAGCCGGAGATCCTCGGCAAGCATTCGGAGGTGGCTCGCAGTTGGTCGGATATCAAGGAAGCCTTGAAAAACGCCATCGGCCTGGACGTCGAAAAGAGCACCTATCAACTTGGCCCGACGCTCAAGTTCGATCCGAAGAGCGAGCAATTCGTGGGCAACTCGGCGGCCAACGCCCTGATTACGCGGAAGTATCGCAAGCCGTTCGAGGTAACCAAGAACGTTTGAGCGGTGGAGTTTCGTATAGTAGCCGTCTCGCTGGAGCCGGTGCCTGGGGTCGAGTTGCGAGGAACGAGCAACGAGCCCCCAGATGCTGGAGATCTGGGGGCTTCCTGCTCGTTCCTCGCAGTCCGGCCCCAGGCACCCGCGAAGAACCGCACGAGAAGCCCTGTCCCCAACGGAGCACCCCGCCATGCTCTCATCCGCACAAGCCCTAATCCTGCTGTCGGCCATGCTGGCACAAGCACCGGACGAGCCGACGGTGACCGTATTGCGATACGAGGTCGTGCAAGAAGAGGGAAATGCCGCCGGCGAGAGTGATATGGAGAAGCTCGTTGCCGTGCTCGAACGGCGCATCAATCCCGGCGTGCTCAACCGGCTGTTTGGCCGTATCCCGATCGACGTGGTCGGAGGGAAGCACATCGAGATCACCGTTCCCAGCGACCGGCCCGAGTTGATCCAGCGAATCCAGCACACGCTGACCGTCACCGGCACCCTGGAGTTCCGCATCCTCGCCAACCCGCGCGACCACAGCCACGTCATCCGGCAGGCCACCAAGAGCGACGCCCGGGAGGTGAGCGACGACGACAAGCGGATTGCCTGGTGGATATCCGTGCAACCGGGTCGGGAGAAGACCTTCGAGGGAGATCGGGAGATCGTCACGCGACGGATCAAACGGGCCGATCGCGATGACGCGGCAGGCGTTAAGGAGAACGCCGAGACACTCGAAATTCTCGTCGTCGCCGATCGGTTCAACGTAGGCGGCCATTATCTTCGCCGAGTTCGTGCCGATTTGGACCAAGGCGCGCGCCCGAGCGTCTTCTTCGAGCTTACCGCGGACGGCGGACGCCGGTTCGCCGGCTTGACCAGTTCCAATCTGCCCGACAGGGCAACCGGCCACAGGCGCAAGCTGGGCATCATCATCAACGGGCAACTCTACTCGGCTCCGACCATTATGGGCACCATTTCGACTCGCGGCCAAATCACCGGCGGTTTCACCAAGCAAGAGGTCGACGATCTGGCCGCCATACTCAACGGCGGCACGCTCCCGATGCGACTGCGGCTGGTGTCGAAGACCGTCAAGCCGGCCCCCAAACATCCCCCAAGAGAAAATCCATGAACTCTCGTCGTCGCGTCGAAATGGCCCTAAACCATCAGCAGCCCGATCGCGTTCCGCTCGATCTGGGCGCCAGCCCGGTGACCGGTATGCAAGTCAGCAGCGTCGCCCTGTTGCGGCAAGGACTCGGGCTCGACGCGCCGGGTACGCCGGTCAAGGTGGTCGAGCCGTATCAGATGCTCGGCGAAATCGGGCCCGACCTGATCGACGCACTGGGTATCGACGTCGTGGGGCTCGGCGGCACGAAGACCATGTTCGGCTACGAGAACAAGGACTGGAAACCGTGGACCACCTTCGACGGCACGCCCGTGCTCGTGCCCGAGGGGTTCAACACCGAGCCGGAGCCAGGCGGCGATATCCTCATGTATCCCGAGGGTGATCGGTCGGTGCCACCCAGCGGCCGAATGCCCAAGGGCGGCTATTACTTCGATTCGATCACTCGCCAGGAACCGATCGACGAGGAGAATCTCAACGTCGAGGATAACCTCGAAGAGTATGGCCCGGTCAGCGACGACGAATTGCAGCACTTCGCCCGCGAAGCCGATCGGCTGTTCACCGAAACGGACAAGGCGATTCTGGCCAATTTCGGCGGCATGGCCTTCGGCGACATCGCCCTGGTGCCGGCTCCGTTTCTAAAGCATCCCAAGGGAATCCGCGACGTCGAGGAATGGTACGTCAGCACGGCCGCCCGATTCGATTACGTCCATGAGGTGTTCAGCCGCCAGTGCGACATCGCCCTGGCCAATCTGGCGAAAATTCACGAAGCGGTCGGCGATCGGGTGACGGCCGTGTTCGTCACGGGCACCGACTTCGGCACGCAAGCCGGGCCCTTCATAAGCCCCAAGGCCTACGTGCGGCTGTACCAACCGTTTCAGCGGCGCGTGAATGACTGGATCCACCAAAACACGCGTTGGAAAACGTTTATCCATTCGTGCGGATCGGTCGTGGCCTTGCTGCCGGACATGATCGAAGCGGGTTTCGATATTCTCAATCCGGTGCAATGTTCGGCAGTCGGCATGGGCGCCCTGGGGCTCAAGGAGAAGTTTGGCGACCGAATCACCTTCTGGGGCGGCGGCGTCGACACGCAACAGACGCTCCCCTTCGGCACGCCCGAGGAAGTGGCCGCCCAAGTGCGCCGGCGGATCGAGATCTTCGGCCGCGGCGGTGGATTCGTTTTCAACACCGTCCACAACGTCCAGGCCAACACACCCCGAGAGAATCTGCTGGCGCTGTACAACGCGGTGCGAGAGTATGGTGAAATCTAGCGGTCTTGTAGGGTGACAAGCGAAGCGCCGGCCCACCATCGTGGCGGTCCTTTTCTCTGCCCCGCGTAGAACACCGGTACTCCGCCCCTGTGTCGTGTCTGAGCCCGCAGGAGCATCCCGGAATTTGGAGATGACCTAATTCGGCATCGGGCCGTCTCGGGCGAGGGCAGAAGGCCTGCCTCATCGCGGATCGAGGTCATGATGACTCCGCGCGTGAATCGATGTGATATCATTTCATGGAGATTGTGTAATCCTGGCGAACCCACTCTGTGGCAGGGTTCATGCCGCAAGTTCCGGTTATATAATCGTTTGTAGTGCATGTATTCATAACGGGACCCTCGCTCGACGAGGATTGGCACGCTCGATGCAGGTGAGTGTGAACTCCCACTGACTCATCTCCCCGACAGAAAGGACGGTCCGCGATGGACGCACGAAAAATCATCCTCTTGGGTGCCATTTCCTGTTTGGCGTGGACCGTCGGAACACCCGCTCAGGCGGCCCGTTCGTGGCTCAGTCAGCAGTTGGAGATGAATCACGACCGCTACAGGCAGCAGCGAAATGCACTTCAGGACGCCTTCGATCAGCAGGACAAGGAGCTGCGAAATCAGGTGGACGCCCAGCGCGACCAACTAAGAGACGACTACGAACACGCCCGTCGATGCCGGGGCGTCAACCGGGGTTCGCTGAGCCGGGAGTACAGCCGGCAGCGGAGCGCGCTGACTCGGCAATACATCCAACAGAGGAACTGGCTCGACGATGAGTCGGATCGCCAGTTGGACCTGCTTTTCGACGACTACGCCCGCCAGCGCGACGCGCTGCGGCTTCACGATCGAGATTGTCGCTACGGTCGTCCGTCGGTTGTGCAACCGCCGGCTGTGCATTATCCGGTGGTGCAACCGATGGAATACGAACCGTATAGCCCGACCGCTCGGGAGTTTTGACGTCGCGCTGACGTTGGCCGCCCTCACCCCCGGCCCCTCTCCCAGCGGGAGAGGGGAGACGCGCGCAGTCCGTCATCCGCCGATCTGGGTGAAACGTTCGGTTTGTTCGCGGATGGCGCGTTCGGTGGGCAGGCGTTCCATCGAACTGGCACCGTAGAAGCCGTCGACCGCCCGGCATCCGGCCAGGACGTATCGGGCATCGTCCGGTTCGGCGATTGGGCCGCCGTGACAGAGCACGATCACGTCGTCGCGGATACCCTTGGCCGTGTCGGTGATCTGGTCGATCAACTCGATACACTGGTCGAGCGTCTTGGCCGTTTGCGCGCCGATCGAGCCGGCGGTGGTCAGGCCCATGTGGGCGACCAGGATATCGGCCCCCGCGCGGGTCATTTGCGCGGCTTCGTCGGTATTGAAGACATAAGGCGTGGTCAGCAGTTCCATCTGCCGGGCGATGCGGACCATCTCCACCTCGCGGTCGTAGCCCATGCCGGTCTCTTCGAGGTTGGCGCGAAGCGTGCCGTCGATCAGCCCCACCGTGGGAAAGTTCTGCACGCCGGCAAACCCGATCTCTTGCACCTGCCGAAGAAACCGTTCCATGATCCGCATCGGGTCGGTTCCGCAGACACCGGCCAGCACGGGCGTCTTCTTCACCACGGGCAACACCTCGGCGGCCATGTCCATGACGATGGCGTTGGCGTCGCCGTAGGGCATCAACCCCGAGAGCGAGCCGTGGCCGGCCATGCGAAAGCGGCCCGAGTTGTAGATCACGATCAGATCGATCCCGCCGGCCTCTTCAAACTTGGCGCTGATCCCGACTCCGGCGCCGCCGCCGATGATCGGCTTTCCGTCGGCGATTTTCTGTCGAAAACGGGCGAGAATGTCGCTTCGGGTTTCGGACATGAGAGGTCTCCGTTCTGTCGGTTGTGTGGAAAGGGGCGGTTACGACCCTCGCTGTTGTTGGAGGAATTCACGGGCGGCCGCCGCCGTGTCCTCGTTTTCCGTGGCTTCGAGGACTCTCTCGACCACCTCAATGACGAAGTGACGTTGCGGGGTATCGCTCATCATATCCAACTGCCCAGCGATGGCGACGACCACCGTCGCGGCGGTCTCGGTCAGTCCCTTCTCGTCGAGGTACGATTGAGCCATGCGAAACGAGTCGAACGAGGGCGACCACTGAAACTCGGCAAGCACAGCCGACGCGTTTCTGGCGTGGGTGTTGATGGCCATGAGTTTCTTCAATAGACTCAGCTTCCTCCCGCTGTTGACCCGGTCGGTCATCACGCGTCGCAGGCAGGCCATGACGGCCTCGTTCTTGATCCGGGAGTTCGGTTCCGTTTCGGCAAGATTCAGCAACACGTCGGTCGCCCTCGGGTTGGGCGAAGTGGCCAATGCCTCGAAGGCCGCTTTGACGACGTCCGCGTTCTCGTCACCGACCGCGGCGGTCACGCCGTCCAGGGCCTCTTTATCGTCGAGTCGCCCGAGCACGCGAACCAACGAGCAGCGTTCCGCCTCGGTTGTTTCGGGCAGAGCCGCCAGAAGGGACCTCGTCGGTCGATAATGCTCGCATACTGCGATGACCGCCTGCTCGGCGGCCGCTCGTTCGCGCTGGCCTTCGGCTTTCACGAGAACCCGGACCAAGAACGGAACTTCCTTCGGACCGCCCAACGTACTGACGGCACGGACCGCCGCGATACGCACGCTTTCGTCGTTGTGGTCGACGTACGTCTTGATCGAGTCAAGTGATGTCAGGTCACCACGGCGGGCCAGTATGTCGAGAATTCCCGCAAGTTTCTTGCCTTGGGCTTTGGCCAACTGCTCGACCCATTGGCCGGTCACCCCCTCGCCCGCCAATTCGGCGCCGAGTTTCACGGCCGTCGCATGGAGGATTTCGTTGGGATGGCCGACTGCGGCCACAACGTCGCCCATCGCTTGGGTGCCCAGGACGGAAACGAGTTCTCGCAGCGCGGCGGCCTTGTAGAAGTAGTCGTCGGCGTCGGCCCCGATCAACTCGCGGCAGCGGCGGACGCGGTGCCGGTCGTCGGTGTCGGATGAGAGATCCTTGGCAAGTCGCTCGTCGACAAAAGCGTGGATGCTGACCAGGGGCCGCGGATTCTTATCCGCCTGGATTGCCCGAATGGCGTCTTCGAGCAACTGACGATGTTCGCCCGTTCGGACCGACCACCGCATTTCCTTCAACCGCGGCAGTTCCGCTTGGGCGCTTCCCGCGTATTGTTTGAACGTCTTCAGCCGGTGTGCCCCGCGCACGCCTTGGCCCCAGCGGTTGGCGTCCAAGGTCTCGAAGCAGAGGGGGATTCCTTCGGCGATGCCGAGTCTTGCCATCAAGTCCAGGCCGTGTTGGCGGGCATCGTCGTCGAACATCATGTAGTTCGGCGATGAGAACTTCACCGCGTCGTAAATCGACTGGGCCATGATCGCCGTATCTTCCCGGGTGAAGAACTTCAGCGCGTACGCCCCGCAGCCGCGTGTCCGGCCGGAAGGATCCTGGAGCAGTTTGTCGACCGCGGCGTAAAGCAACGGGCGATCCAAGCCGGCCAGCGCGTTTTCGTCCTCGGCCAATTGGGGAAGCAGGCCGTCGAAATAGAGGGGCGCGTACTTGCCGGCCGCGTAGCCGAGCGAATAGGCCAGCGCCTGCTGCGTCGGCCGCATCCGTTCTTCCTCGTGCTCCGCCAGCACGGCTCGCAGCAAGTCGGGCACCGCCTTACGGGCCGGCTCTTCCATCCGCGTCAGTGCGTAGCCGGCTGCGATGCGGACGATGGCCGCCTTGTCGGTAAGTGCTTTGGAGACGATCGGCACGGCTCGGGCCGCGCGCCCGCCTTGATATCCCAACGCCGTAACGGCACCGGCACGTGCCTCGGGGTTGTCGCTTGTTGCCATCGCCACAAGCCGGGGGATGAAGTCGCCCTGCTTCTCGGCCAGCGCCTTGGCGATCCACTCCCGCGCGATGGGCGACCAATTGTCGAGCCCGGCGATCAGTTCCTCGGGGCTGGTGTCCGATGTGTCGGGAAATCGCCATCTGCCGGCGGCGATTGTCTCTTTCGCTTCTTCCTCGTCGAGCCAAACACTCCGGTCGTGGCCTTTGCCGGTTAGATGAATGGCCTTTCGCGGCATCGCTGCGATGAGCACTTGAGCAACCGTGGGATCGAGAAACTCGCCTCCGTAGTGGCCGCCGAGTCGCTGAAACGCGAAGCTGCCGTCGGCCTGCCGGGTGAGCGCGTAGTACCAGCGCAGCTCTTCGAGAAACGCGGCCGCAGTGGCCGGTCCGCCGCAGTTCGCGCCCAGCGGATCCCAGAAGTAGCTGTAGGAATTTCCGCTGTGGCCATACTCACACGTCTTGTAGAGCGACGCGGTTAGTTTGGAGAAGAACCGTGCGTCCTGGGGTCGTTTCTGGATACTAAACATCACGGCGGCGATCCCGTTCTTGCCGTTTCCCGACATGCCGTTTCTGCCGTTGCAGTGGATTTCGAGACTCGGCCGGTGAAACCCGTAGCCAATCGATCCGTTGCCGGTGAACTGGGCGAAGAAACGAGTGGCGTGCCCGATGGCGTCGTCGATTTCGGGGTGTTCGACGCCGCATTTCTTGGCCAGCACGAGCGTGAGCAGGCAAGGCAGCCCGGCCTGATTCAAGGCGCCGTAACCGCCCAGGCGTCCGTGCAGTTGGCCGTCGTTCTGGCTGGTCCAGGCGAAACCGTGTCCCCAGGTGCCGCCGTTGCTCTGGCCCATGGCGATCTTCACGGCATGTTCGCGAATCGCCGGCAGCACGTATTTGTCGCCGGTGGCCAGATAATACTCCGTCAGGATCAAGCCGCGGTAGCCGGCACCCCAACAGACCAATCCCCCCGATTCGACGCTGAGCCTTACGTCCGGGCTGGCCCATTTGGCGTCGTGGAGGAAGTCGTGGACGAGTTTGATGTACTTGTCTTCACCCGTGGCCAAGAAGGCCAGCGCCTTCACTTCGATCCGCCCCCAACTCTCTTGCTTCACAAGCACGTCGAGCGCGTCATGGAGAATCTTCTCCGTCTTCGGGCAGTCATAGGGGGCCGTGTCGCTGTAGGCACCCATGACGGGCAACTTCAACTCGACCATCTCCTCCTTGCCCTGCCTGGTCGGAGCATCCGCAACGGGACGCCATCGGATGACCTTCAACACGCCCTTGTTCTCGTTCTTCTCGGCTTCGTCGATCGCTCGGCCGAAACTCTTTCGGGCGTCGTCGTCGAAATGTTTCCCGCCGACGCCAAGGATTACGTCGCCTACTTCCAACACGCCCTCGGCCGGTGTGCCCTCCTGGATCTCCGTGATGAGTATCTGGCGGGCTTCGTCGGTCATGAACCGCTCGTTCACATACAGCCAGCCCTTGGCGCCGGTCGGGCCAAGGTGGTACTCTCCCTTCCGCTCGAACTCGATCTCCGCGGTCAGGTCGGGCGGCGCTGCCGGCGCTGTCTGCTCTTGGGCGGTCGTCCGTGCGGCAGCGAGCAGTAGCAGGACGATGAGGGCCAGCAGGCCGTGTTTCTCAAGACTCATGGTCTTCCGTGGCATGGTTTGATCCTTATGAGAGTTATTCCGACTCGAGAAAAACATGGACCATGTTGTGCGTGGTGAGGGCCGGTCCAATAAACGCCAGTAATTGTCCGTACTCAAGGTCGGCGTCGACGAAGACCAACAGCACGGGCGGCCCCCGTCTTCGGCCCTCTTTCTTGCGCCGGGCGGCATCCGCATCGAGCTGCCGGCGCAGCGCGGCGGGTGTGTCGACCTCGAACGTCGTCGCGGTCGGTTTGTACTTCGAGGCGTCGCTGTCCCAGATCGTTTCGTGTAATTCGAGTACCCCGGTGATGCGGTCCTCGGTTGAAGTCAGATGCAGTTCCCACGGTTGGATGATCCGGTTCTTTCGATCCCGAAGTTGTTGATCCGGCAGAAGGGCCTCGTAGTAGAGCTGTCCCTCGACGGGCGGTTCGACGCGGATCCCCGTCTCGGTATCGATCGCGGCCAGAATGCGGCACACGCGCCGCACGTCGGCCAGACGCATTGCCCCGTCGAAACGGACCGACGCATAAGGATCGTGGCCCTTACGGATCAATGTTTCGAGAACCCCCAGCACGGCGACCAGATGGCGATTCTCGCCGATCGGTTTGCCAGCCGTGTCGGTCAACCAGAATTCGATCGTTGTCGTCGGCAAGGCGGGTTGCGCGGAACCAGGTTCTTGATCGCTTTGCTCGAGTGTTCGCCGCACTTGCAGCGCCAGATCCATCACGCGCCGCCGACCGTCCCTATACTCCGGCTCGATGAGGATCGTGACTAGTTCGTTCGCGGCGAAATCGTACTTGGGGCCGACGACCTGGGTTCCGTAAACGGCCCCCTTTCGGGCTTGGCGCGGAACGTCCAACACGGCGATCGGATCGCTGTACATCGAGGCAACCGACCGGGGGTCGTGAAAGTCGGCCGCGTAGACTTGCTGCTGCTTCTCGCCCGGGCGGTCGGTCAAAAACGATCCGGCGAACACGAACCCGGCCTCGGGCAGCGGTTTTCCGGTGTTCGTGTCCATGATCAGGCTCTCCAGCCGCACGCTCTTCTTATCCTTGGAAGCAACGCTCAGGTGTACCCGCTCTCCTTTGGACCAGAACCGAAGCTTGCCCGGATTGAACGGTTTGCCGGGCGTCATGCCGATAAACACCAGCGCCTTGTGAACGTCGCTCGGCTTGGCCATCGACCAGAGCAGCGCTTCATAGCCACGTTCGCTGCTTTGGTGGATCAGCGGAAACTCGACGATCGTCTCGGCGGTCAGGCCGGTGGTCTCGGCCAACAGTTCCACACGCTGTTCTTTGCGGTTGGCGATCAATCCCGGCAGAACCAACACGTCGGCCGCATCCTTGTACCGCGCGACGTTTTCGTTATGGATCGTCTTGGCCCGTTGGGCCTGTTGCGGATGATCGCCGTACTGGGGCGGCGGATCTTCCTCAGCGGCCAGAGGCGCAGCCGTTAGCAGGACAAGAAGCCATGTCGACAGGAAGCGTCTGGTGAAATATCTCATCATGACAGGATTTGGAAATCGTCCGCACGGGCTGGGTGATTGAGTGTGCATTGCGACACCCTACCGGCCAAGCGACGGTGGGTCAAGGGAAGCGGCGGTCCACGGTCCGGTGCCACTGGCGTCTCGCCAGTGCCTCTTTGGCGCGTAGCTTGCAGCCGGAAGCAACCAGAGACCGTTGTGCGACAACGACTCTCGCGCCGGCTTGGATTGGATGCGCAGCCTGCAAGCTACGAGTCCGAGAAGCACTGGCGAGACGCCAGTGGCACACCGAGGCACACCGCATCTGACGTTTCACGGACGAATCTGGTACAATGTCCCTCTGGAACCCGAGCGAAACATACAGGAGACAACGCGATGATCGGATACCTGCAATCACGACAACCGCGGCACGCCGCGGTGCTTCTGTGCCTGGCACTACTGGGCACCGGCGGCCTCGAAGCACGGGCCCAGGAGACGGCCGAAGCTGCGCCGCGGCGGAACGTTATTCTCGTGCTCAGCGACGACCACCGGTACGACTTCATGGGGTTCATGGAAGACGGGCCGGAGTTTCTCGAAACGCCGGCCATGGACCGAATGGCCGCCAAGGGGGCCCATCTGGCCAACGCGTTTGTCAGCACGTCGCTCTGTTCGCCCAGCCGGGCGTCGGTGCTGACCGGTCAATACGCCCATCGGCACGGCGTGGCCGATAACCAGAGGCCGGTGCCCAAAGGAACAGTCTTCTTCCCCCAGTATCTGCAGAAGCACGGCTACGAGACGGCCTTCGTGGGCAAATGGCACATGGGCCACGACAACGACTCGCCGCGGCCCGGGTTCGACCATTGGGCCAGTTTTCGCGGGCAGGGTGATTACTTCGATCCGGTCCTGAACATCAACGGCCGCCGCAGCCAGTTCAAGGGATACACGACCGACGTGTTGGCCGGGCACGCGCTGGAATGGCTGAAGAAGAAACGCGACAAGCCGTTTTTCCTCTACCTCTCGTTCAAGGCGGTCCACTATCCGTTCCTGCCCGCCCCGCGACATCACGGGCGTTACGAAAAGGCCAAG
The DNA here is from genome assembly GCA_964444795.1 of uncultured Planctomycetaceae bacterium. Lineage (GTDB taxonomy): Bacteria > Planctomycetota > Planctomycetia > Pirellulales > Thermoguttaceae > JABMRP01. The sequence goes on along the minus strand of CAYUIQ010000069.1, from coordinate 18,610 downwards.
ATCGACTATCCCGAGACGATGGCCAATACCGAGGAGAACTACGAAACACAGCCCCACTGGGTACGCCAGCGCCGCTACGGCATCCACGGCATCGACCACATGGAGACCGGCCCGCTGGACAAGGACCCGGTCCCCTCGTTCGACGATCTGTACCACCGCTACTGCGAGACGGTTCACGGGCTGGATGAGAACCTGGGCCGCGTGCTGGACTATCTCGACGACAACGGTCTGGCCGAGTCGACGCTGGTCCTTTACATGGGCGATAACGGCTTCGCCCTGGGTGAGCACGGCTTCTACGACAAGCGCGACGCCTTCGAGGAATCGATCCGCGTGCCCATGCTGGCCTACGCGCCGGGTCTGATTCGCCCGGGCACGAAGATCGCGCAGATGGTCCAGAACATCGACATGGCGCCGACGATTCTTGAGGCGGCCGGATGCCCGATCCCCGAGCAGGCCCGGATGGACGGGCGGTCGTTTCTGCCGCTGTTGACCGGGCGGCAGATTCCCTGGCGCGAGGAGATTCTTTACGAATACTACTGGGAGTGGAATTTCCCCGCCACGCCGACGGTCTTCTCGCTGCGCGGCGATCGCTACAAGTACATCTTCTACCACGGCCTCTGGGATCGCAACGGATTTTACGACCTGCAAACCGATCCGCACGAGCGCCACAACCTGATCAATGTTCCGGCCTTCGCCGAGCAAATCGCCGCGATGCGCACGCGTCTGTTCGACAAGCTGGAAGCCAGCGGCGGCATGAACATCCCGTTGCGCCGCCCGGCCGGCGATCCGTTTCACGATAAGAAGTTGCCGCGGTGAGCCGCTGCGTCACTCGATCGTGCTGCGGTCCGGCGCCCACTTCTTCCGCCAGGCGGGGTAGTCTTTCCCAAGAAGGTCGGCCGCGTAGTATCCGAGCCAACTGTAGCCCGTGCGGCGCTCGTACGAGATCTCCGCCAGCGTCCGCTTCGGCACGCCGTCGCGGCCGCAGAAGATGGGCCGGTTGGTCCCGATCTCGTAGAACCGGGCCCACATCGGCGGTGCCGATGCGTCGGGGATCACGATTTTGTCCATGCCCCGGGGTTGGGACTTATCCTCCCGGGTGATCTGTCGTATTCCCTGGAGCTTGGCCGCGTCGAACCAGGCCACCGCGCCCTCGACGGCCGCGATCACCTCGGGTCCGGGCTGGTCGATGTCCATCAGAAACCGGACGATACCGACCGATTCGCCGCCGCTCGTGGAGGCCAGTTCATAACTCCGGGCCTTTCTCGGAGCCAACGTCTGCTCATCGTGCTGGGCACACCAGGCCGTCCGCTTGCCGTCGACCACGATCTGGCACGCGAGGATACATCGAATCCCTTTCTCCACGGCCACCCCGGCACGCGCGCGAAGGTCCTTGTCGACGAAATCGTACGGCGGCGTGCCTCCGGCGATATCCCGCAGCGTGGTCATCACGCCGATCATGGCCCCGTCGTTGAACGTGATGTGCCTGGCATATCCGCCCGGGTTGGGATACGACTGCGGCCAGCCGCCGTTATCGTACTGCGCCCGCAACATGAACTCGACGCCCCGCAGAAAGGCCCTTTTGAACCGCTCGTCGCCAGTCGCCTGGTACGCCCGGGCGAGCAACCGTACTTCGGTGTGCGTCGCGCCGTTGTCAAAGGTTGTATCCCCGCGGTCTTTTTCCGCCAGCAGCCGTGTCCTGTCGGCATCCGTCAGCTTCCGGCCCCGGTCATAATTCTTCGGCCATCCCCCATTGCTCCGCTGGTACAGCAGCACGTTTTCGGCGACGTTTGCGTTCTCGTCGACAAGGGTCACGGCTGTCGCCGCACCGACCGCGGTGATCGCGATCCACAAGAACATCAATCTCCGGACGATATGGAGTTTCACTTTGCGGTCCTCGTTGGTAAGCCGAGTGAATGATACGCAGCTATATTCTATCAGCAACACTGTGCGTTGCCGCGCTCCGGGCGTGGAAAGCGCGAGGATTTCTGCTTGGAGTGATACGGGCAAGCTTTCGGCTTGCCAGGACTCGTTCATGGCCATTCGGCCAAGGGGAAGTCGATCTCGATCCGCTCGTGCTTTCTCCGTGTCGGCTTTCGTTGGGGCTCAATCGGTCACTGACTGGTGCCGTGGCCGATCTGGATCGTCATCTTGGTCTCGTCGCCGTGTTCGCTTGGGGCGGCGGCGTACCAGAACAGGAACTTGCCGTCGCGGAAAATGATGTCCAACGACATGAACGTACCGCCGTCCCAATCGCCGGGCTTGCCGATGTCCAGAACCGGGTCCGTGCCGGACCTGGTCCAATTCAGTCCGTCCGGCGACGTGGCATGTCCGATTCTCCAGGCCGTTTTGGCTTTGTAGGTGCCGCTTCCGAGGTACCACATGTGGAAGCCGTCCTCGAGTTTCAAAACGCACGGGCCGGCGTGCGAATGCTCGTCCCAACTGCCCTTTGGGCCGAGCGACAGGGCGGGTTTCGGCTCTTTCTTCCACCTGATTCCGTCCTCGGACGTGGCCATGCGGGCTTTGAACTCCCAGGCTTGCTCTCCGCTTTTCGCTCTTTGTCCGCCCGCGCAGTAGTACAGGTGAAAACCATTTTTAGCGACTCGGACGACGCATGGATCCAGGATGTTGCCTGCCAGCACCATCGTTGGTTTGCTCCAATGGAAACCGTCCTCCGACGTTCGCATCTGTAATCCGCGCCTGCCGGCATCGTCCTTGCCCGGATGATACAGGCGAAACGCGTCGCCAACTTTGATCGCATACGGCATGCTGCCGGGAAACAGCGGGTTGTTCTCGTCTTTCGTCCAGTGGACGCCGTCCGTGGACGTGGCCATTCCGATCTTCTTGGGTTGGCCGAACCGGGTCCCACCGGAGTAGAAGTAGAACTTGTCCCCATCATCGAGCACCGTGAAACAACCCAGTGTCTGGTCGTCCCACGCGCCTTTTTCGCCGACCTTGATCACGGGATTGTCGGGATAACGCCTCAGGCTCCGCGCCAACTTCGTATAGTTGACCTTGCAGTCGGGCGTTTCGGCGGGAACGTCGCCCTCCCGTTCGCCGGCAGCCAGGTTAATCACAACGCGGCAGCCGAAGTCGTTGATCCAGCCCGTGACACCGTCGCCGTTCCCTTCCGCGTGGAAGAACCGCCGGTACGCGCTGCGGGCGTACTTGGCATAACGGAACCACGACCCGCCGCGCAATACGCGGAAGCGGCCGGACCGCGGCCCCGTGGGATCAACCAGCGGCGAGTCGAAGTAGTCATCGGCGTCATACCAATCGGCGCACCATTCCCAGACGCCGCCGTGCATGTCGTACAAACCCCAGGCGCTGGGCTTCTTTCGGCCCACGTCATGGTAGAAAGCCTTGCCGCGATAGCCCGGTTGGCCCGGCCAGTTCATGTTGCCTTGGAACCAGGCATACTGGCCCAGTTGCGCCGGGTCGTCTCCGAAGTGGAACTCGGTCGTACTACCGGCGCGGCAGGCATATTCCCACTGCGCCTCGGTCGGCAGGGCCATATGGTATCCCGCTCGCTCCGCGAGCGGATGCTTCGTCTCGCCGAGCGAGACGGCTGTTTTCTTCTCCAGCGCCGTGATGAACGTCTGGCAGTCCTCCCAACTGAGCACGTTCATGGCTTTGGTGGGGCCGGCCATTTCGTTGTCGCCTCGCGTGATCTCCGTGAGCCACTTGTGCTTTCCCATCACGGCTTCCCACTGGCTCTGCGTGACCTCGTGCCTGGCCATATAGAAGGGTTGGGAGATCACGACGCGATGCACGGGCAGTTCGTCTTTCGCTCCGCCCGCCGAACCCATGAGAAACGAGCCCGCCGGAATCAGCACGAAGTCGATCTTCACACCGCCGCCCAGGTCGAGCGCCAGTTCCTTCGGCAGATCTCGGCCTTCGGGCGGGACTCTTGTCGCCCCGGCTTTCAGGGCTGCGAGAACTTCGTCCGAATCCGCGCCGGGATCTCGCTTCCGCCGGCGGCGATCGTCGTCGGGGTCGACTGCCGGCGGCACCCCTTTGACCTTCTTGATGCTCGTGGCAACCCGGAAGCTCATGTGGGGGTGTTGATTGGATCGCTGGGTAATCCGCATGCGGTAGGCTGAATCTCCGCCCCAGCGGCCCCAGTCGAACGAGCTGCCGCGGATGATGCGACGCAGATCCCCTTTTTCACTCTGCACCGCCGGACCGGTCGGATCGTTCAGCGGTGCTTGCTTGTACGAGAATCGATGCCACCAGTCGGCGACGTATTCCCACATGTTGCCGTGCATGTCGTACAGCCCGAAGGCGTTCGGTTGTCGCTGTGCGACACGCTGCGGGACGTCGAACTTCTGGCCGCCGTCCGACCAAATTGCGTGTTTGTTTCCCTCGCGGTCGAAGTCGGCAATACGGCCGAAACTCCACGGCGTGGTGGTTCCCGCACGGCAGGCGTACTCCCACTGGGCCTCGGTGGGCAGACTGTACTGGCGGCCCTCTTTTTCGCTCAGCCACTTGCAGAAGGCCACGCAGTCGTTCCAGCAAAGGTGCATGACCGGCTCGTCATCCTGCTGTTTGTAGTTGGCCCGCCAGGCCATCGGTTTGCGCCAGGTGGACATCGCCCGTCCACCTCGGTACGGCTTGCCATGATTAAGGCCCCGTTCCGCTTCGGTCTTGTAGCCGGTCGCTTCGACGAACTGGCGGAACTGCCCAACCGTCACCTCGGTAGCTCCCATGGTGAACGGCCTCGTCAACCGGACACGGTGGGCGGGCATCATCAGCATCGACCAGGTGATCGTGCCGCCACGGTTTTTCTTCAGTTTCGGGTCGTTCTCGAACACTCTGAGAAGCTCGTCCAACTGCTGTTCGGTTCGCCCCATCGTGAACTCGCCAGGCGGCAGCAGGACCAGTTTCATGCCGAGGGAGTTCGTGTGGACGACTTCGATACCGATGTGTTTGGCCCACTGCTGCTGAAACTCTTTGGCCTGCTCGGCATTGAACGGCGCTTTGGCCGGCGGGGGCGTGTCGTCGGTAGAAGCCGGCGTCACAAAGAGAGTACCGAAGGAGCCGGCGCCAAACGCGAGTAGGACCAGTTTGTTCATCGGCTGGGTCTCCTGTGAATGGTGACGCCCTTCATGCAGCCGTTCTTGCGCACGGCTACTCCGCCGACTTCACGCAACGAAAGCTAACACCCGCCGAGGCGTCGGTGAACGGGGGAGAAGAGGTAGAAGTGGCCGGTTATTGGATTTCGTTGTCTTCACGAGTCCAGCGGGAGGTTTCCCACAGCTCGACGCCGAGGCTCAGATCATTCCTGAATGCCTTCAGTTCCGATTCGTAGATGAATATTGGCAACTCGGTTTCGGATTCGTTCTCGACGATCTGGATCATCGCGTAACCGAGTTGACCGCCATTGTTCCCCACATCGAAAGACACCTCGCAGACACCGCGGGTCAGCTCGACGTCGGCGTAGGGAGGCTTCCCCGCTACCGGAGAACCCACGGTGTAGGTCATGCCGTTCAGTTTGATCCCGGCCGCCCGGCTGACTTCGAGGCGGTAAGAGCCGTCCCGCGGAATGATGACGTGGCCGTGGGCTACGAATTTGTACAGCCGTTTGGCGGAGTCATACTTCGCGGCGTTGAGCGTGCCGCGAGCGTTCTCGCCTAACACGTTTTCCCCATTCGGAACGCTGAGCATGATGAACGGGATGCGGCCTTGATGATTGAAATACGATCCCAGCATGCCGTGATAGCGTTTCCCGGTCTCGGTCTCGAACTGCTTGAGCTGTTGCAGCGACATGTCGAGACGCGTCTTGGCTTCGGCCTTGCGCAGCGCCGCGACGCGGTCAATCTCCTTGAGTTCGGCGAGAAAATGATCGACCGCTTTCTTCGCCGAATCGGTCGTGAGCGGGAACACGCGTCCGTCGACGATCGGTTCGGGCTGTCCGATCAACTCCGAGAAAAGCGGGGCCGCCTCTCCGGACAGCATCCTCAGTCGTAAATCGGTGAACCGTGACGTTGTATAGTAGGCCGTTTCCAGTTGTACGGTTCCCGGCCGCATCAGGCTACGTTCGGCGACTTGGGCCACGTTGCCGGCCCACTGGAACAAGACGCGGCCGTCGCGACGGATCTCGATGGTCAGCTTGTTCCCCGCCCTGAGGACCTTGCACGACAACGCGTACTCGGTCCCGATCTTCATCGAGGCGTCGCCTTGCGGTCGGGGCTCCGACTTCAGCCCGGTCAGCCGGATCGTGGCCGTGGGCGACTCCGAGTTCCCACGGTCGCCTCTCATGTCGAGGACGACCGCCCGGGCGCTGGAGATCGGCAGGCAGATGGCCGTGGTCTCCTTGGCGCGCGTGATCGTGACACGCGTCTGGAGCTCATAGCTGCCGGCAATCCGCACGGGAATCGAGACCACCGCACGCGGCTTGCCCGCACTGAAGGCCGCCGAGTGGCCGTCCCATTTCCATCCGGCGTCCTGCAAGTCGCGGTCCGCTTGGACCAGCGGGGCCAGGGCAATCCATCCGTCCTCGTCGGAAGTCAAACCGGCGGTGGAGATCTTGCCGTCGGGCTCGGGCAGTAAGACCGGGGGGTCGGGGTCGAACTCATACGCTCCGACATCCACCACCTTGTTTTGGACCCGCGGACGGCCGGCGGCGTCGACCGCCTCGATCATCCAGTCTTCGTTCCGCCCCGCGTCGATGCATGGCGAGTCGGGCCGCAGACGGAAGTCCTTGTGCGAGACGAAATGCGGGTCGTCGGTGCAGGAGTTGTGCAGGCTGATGTTGGCGCTCTGGCGCACGAACCCCTGCTCGTTGCCGAAGAGGATCAGGTTGGCCGGATCGTCGCCTCCTCCGCCCATGTCGTAGGCGTATAGCGCGGTGCCGTTGTAGACGACGGTGCAATTCTTGGCGCATCCGCCGTGGTTGAAGAAGATGCCGTGGCCGGCGTTCCGAACGATCACGCAGTTTCGCAGCACGGCGGTGGTTCCCTCACCGTGACTGAAGCGGACGCCGCCGCCAAATCGGGTGATCGTGAAGCCGTCGACGATCGCCCGGTCCGACTGCACGTCGAAGCACCAGCCGTCACGGGGCGAGCCTTTGCCGTCGAGCATCGTCTTTCGCGCCCCGGCGGCGCTTCGCAGAGTGACCGCCCGGTTGACGACGATCGTACGACCAATCGGATACGTCCCCGGGGCGACGACGATCTGATCGGCATCGCCGGCCACGTCGAGTGCGCTGGCGATATCGAGGGCAGCCGTCTTCCAGGAGGTGAACGGGGACTCGGCCGAGCCCTCCGAAGAAACGTATCTCGTCTCGCCGGACGCACTGGCCGCCAGGAGGAGGAAGACGCTCAGCGTAGAGCACGTTGGAGTCGTGAAGGTTCTCATGTCGAACTCATTCCGGGGGGCTTGAGGGCATCGGTGGCCTGCCTGCCGATGATCTCGAATTGCACTTCGTTGGACAGGAGCGGTCCGCCGCTCCATACTACACAACATTCGAGGATGGACGATAGCTTAGACGCAGAAAGAGATAAGAAAGTTCCGGCTAGGGGGCCGTCCTGAGCATGCGCGATTTTGTCAGCACGCCAGCCTCAAGTGTACGAACGAATCGTCGAGGGCCGTGGGACCGCTCCGAAAACCGTAGTGTTTACGAAGGGTCGTATTATGAGACAACCGTGAATTCTTCCACAGCCGGAAGGGAATGTCACCGATGTCGCGCGGTGAAGAATCGCTCAATCCAGCAGACTGTCTCTGAAGCGTCGGGCCTCTTCCTCACCGAGGAGCGTATCCTTGAGAAATACCGACTTGAGACACTTTATGCCCTTCAGCGGTGAGACGTCGCTCACGCGCGTGTTGCTCAGGTCGAGTCGCGTAAGCTGCTGCAATTTCGCCAGCGGCGCCAGGTTGCTGACCGGTGTGCCGGCCAGACTCAGGCTTTCCAGTCGCGTCAACTCCGCCAGTGGCGTCAAGTCGCTGACCGGCGTTGCATCAAGCCGAAGCGTTGTGAGGGTTTTCACTCCCGCCAGCGGCGCCAGGTCGCTGATCCGGGTGTTGTGGAGACTGAGATCCTTCAGATTCATCAGGCCCGACAGGGGCGACAGATCGCGGACCGGTGTACGGGCCAGATCGAGGTACTGGAGGTTCTCCAGCTTTGCCAGCGGCGAGAGATCGCGGACCCGGGTATTCCCGAGGTCCAACGCAACGAGGCCCTTCAATCCCGCCAGCGGCGCCAGGTCGCTGATCGGCCCGCTCAGTTCGAGGCTCGTAAGGGTCGTCAACTCCGCCAAAGGCGACAGGTCCGTGACCGGTGTTTGCCAGAGACGAAGCGATCGGAGGTTCTTCAACTTGGCCAGCGGCGAGAGGTCTCGCACGGCGGTCGACGTGAGCGTAAGGCTCTGGAGGTTCTTCAGCGATGTCAATAGCGAAAGGTCGTCGACCCGGTGCCCGTGCAACGACGCGCTGGCGAGGTTGACGAGCTTGACCGTGCGAAAACTTCCGGCGTCCGAGCCGGGACACGTCATGTTGTGATACACGACGTCGCCCTCGACCGATTGGATCCAGGTGATTGCGGCTCGCTCATCATGGGCGGTCACCTTCCGCATTACCCGCTCGCGCAGAACGGGCTTCTCGACTGGAACGTTCCACGCCCGTAGCGTCTCGTACGCCACTTGCCGGACATAGAACTCCCTGACTTCAGCGGCTTCCCATTGCTTTTCCTCCAACGCGTACATTGCCGCGGGATCGTCGAGCAGCGTCTTGAGGATCGTGGCGTTTTTCTCCGATTTGAAATGCCGCAGGGCTGCGGCGCCTGCGGCCTTCAAGGAACCGTCGACACGCGACCCGTGCGGCATGAAGTCGCTGGGCGATTCGATCCACCGACGCGCCGCCGTCTCCAGGCGACGATCGACGGGAAAGGTCCAGAAAACGAGACCGCCGTACCAGCGGAAGACGTACTTGCCAAGCGGCTCGGCGTCCTCCGTAGCGGCCGCGGCGGCCCGCGTTCGCTCGATGATGTCCTGGCGCTGGGTGGGGGCCTTCAGATCCAGCGTGAGCGGATTCGCTTTTGCCTTCTCGCCGAAGTGGACGAAAGCCGGCACCCCGTGACTGACAAACAGCGGCGCCCACTTGAACTTGGCATATCCAGGTTCCGACGGCTCGTAGCGCCCGCTGTCGACCAGAAACAGCAGGAACTCCCGCCGTTGCTTCTTCCACTCGGCCAGATCCTCGCTAGACCGCCACCGCCGGACGGCCAACGTGACGGTCGGCCGGTGCGTGCCCTTGAGTGTTTCATGCACCTTCAGCGTGACGGTGTCCCAAACGTTGTGGCGCTGACTCGCATCGCGGGCCACGTCGACAATCGTCGCGCGAACCACGACGTCCGAGTCGGCAGCCAGCCATTCCAGGCTGGCCTTGCGCTCAAACAACGGCTGACCTTGGGCCACGGTGCATGGCACGGCCGCGATCAGCACAAGGGACGAGAGGCATAACGAAGCGTTGCGAGCGAGCGTCCGCATGGGAAGTCTCCTTGGTCAGGTTCGATCATACATCCGGGGTCGGCGGAAAGCGAGACCTCAGACGGCTCCTTCCTGGACTCTTCAGCCTCCCATGCGCCCGCTCCCCGTGCCGACCGAATCTGAACGGCAGCCCAGAGTGTTGGCTGTGCTGCCGATGCCCCGCTGTCCAATTGAGGGGCCGAGGAACTTTCGTTTCCCGACGCAGACGCCGCAACTCTTTCCTGCACGTAAGTTGTGCCCGGACTGTCCAATGTTGCCATGTCGCGATTCAAAACGCCACAAGGCCGTGCGGCTTGCGGTTTTCGAGAAAGCCCGTTTCGCCGCCGAAACCGGCCTGCGCCCGCTCGACCGGGGTAACGGCCGTGTCCTGATAGGTCGCGATCGTGTGTTGCCACGCTCCCGGGCGTGCGAGGGTTTCTCCTTGGAGTGATACGACCAAGCTTTCAGCTTGCCGGGAATCGTTGATGGCCATGCGGTCAAGAGGTGGAAATCGCTACGCCGGTCAGGGTCCGGTTTAGCGACTTGCCATGCCGCGTTTCATCTTGGATTTCGGGTCAGGCTACGTGCCATTGCTTTGAATTCAGGCAAGTACTCACCCGCGACATTTGCGCCCACGAGCCCTTGCATCAGAATGTACGATCCATCGTCATATAACATAACTTGATAGACGTTCAGAGGAGTAGCAGACTCTGTATCCTCCCCGTCAGCGACTATCTCGTAGCCCTCAAGCCCATCAATCGTGATTTCATGGTTGGAAGTGACAGAGCTTATCTTTGTGTGCGCGGTCTGGAACAGTCGCTGCACGGCGAACTGCCTTTTGTTGTCAATGGGGACCTTCGATAGAGATGGAGCCGCAACAAGAAGGGGATCTTCTGGTGATTTCGCGGGAATGACGCCGTCCTTCGTGTACACCAGCATCTTGCCAATGCCTCTTGTGAGTTTCAACTTTGCGGACGCAATAATCGCAAACCCAACATCAGCGCCAGGAGTTGGTGGGGGCGTGTCATCGATCTTCGTGCTAAGTACGGCTGCTTTCAGTTGGCTGGAGAGATTCGCTTCGTCGGATTTGGGGAAGGCGGCCGTTACCGTTCTTGTTTCGTTTTCGTTACCGAAGGCCAAGATCCATTTTGCGAACTCCGTTCCGTACGCGTTTTGCGTAACATGGACCAACACCCCGGGGTTTCCGTCAATTTCGACGTTCTCTTTGCTTCGAAGCGTCATGCCGCGCGTTTTCAATGGTTTGGCTGTCAAGCCGCGAGAACATTCGGAAAAAGGGCCGGGAATCATCAGGACCATTACTGAAGATTGCGTGCTCGGCTGCTGGAACCCGTGAAAGTTCTCAGCGTCGTCGAAGCCGCTTGGGCGAACTAACTTGACCCCAGCCGCCGGGAAACTGACGTATTGCTGTCGGCCATCATTGGGATCGGTATCCGTCTTGTCGCGACTTTGGCCGCTGTCGATTGTCGGAGATCGACGCGCTTGCGATGAGGCTGAAGTCGGCGGTTTCGTTGCGTCTTCAGTTTCATGCGAAGTTGTTTTGGGCGCAGTTGGCTCGGTCCCGCAACCACAACATGCGGCGACTGAGAGAATCGCAAAGAGAAGTTGTCGATTCATGGGTTATCCCACCTCTAATACGAGCCCTGAGGAGTCGTAGTACCCCTGCTCGTCCGTCTGGAGCAGGCCATCCCGGTTCGCAAAAAGCCACTGCCACAGTGGATCGAGTTTCTCCATGGTCTCCTCGGTTTCGCGCCCGCCGAGAAGGACCCGAACCGCGATGATGCTCTTGGCGCTGTCGAGGACCGCAAGGACCTTTGCCTTATCTCCAGAGCCAGCATCTTCGAGGAACTCCTTGAGTTCATCGATCTCTTCGTCGAAGAGGCCGTCGCCAGAACTGTTGATCTCGATCTCGGCATACGCGTCTCCCCCGAATAGGAGGTCTGCGCTAGGCCGCGTACCTGCCTTGTCGACCTTGAGTTCGTAGGAGGCATTTATGGCTTTCAGCGCCTCCGCAATAGCCGGGAAAGCGACCTCCCTGTCGTCGGGGCTGACAAACCGCAAGTAGTAGCCCATGGAATGGTCTTCCTTTCGGTTGGCGGACGGCTGTAGTCGGGAAGGCAATATACCAGTGTCCACGCCTCGCTCCAAACGCCCGGCACAAGTGTCCGGGCTAAACCGCCCGTGCCTGCGAGATCACTTCTCCCCCACCGCGCACTCGCACGCCGCGTCCGTCATGTCCATGCGGGGCTGGGTCTTGAGGAGTTCTTGGATCGGCTTGAACGTGGCTAGAATCGCCTGGTAGTCGGGATCGGCGGGCGATGCGAAGATCGCCTTGCCGCAGGTTTCCGTGCCGCCGGACGATTTGGCCAGCGGGGCTAACAAGAAGCTGTTGCTCTCGGGTTTGAGCATGCGGGTGTAGAACTGCCGCGGGATGCCTGCCTTGTGACACGACGCGCAGCGCCGCACCGAGACCTCCCGTAGCACGGCGTCCAACTGCTCGGGCATCATGCGACGGCAGCCTTTGCGCTGGTAGTGGTTGGAGACCGACGTGTGGTAATAGGGCACGTTCAGATCGATCCAGGTCATCACCCGGCGGCGGCTCGTGTCGTCCATGTCCAGTCGGGGCTTGCCGTCGGCATCGGGGTGGCCGTCGCGAATGAGTTCGATCAGCCGGCTGGCCGGGGAACCCCAGGTACGCGGTGTTACCAGCAGAATGTTCTCCTCCTCGCCGTTGTAGGTCGAGATCCAACTCGTATAGGGGCTCTTGCCCATCGACCCGCCGCCGGCACCGTGGCGGGCGAAATCGCGCTCGCCGAGGGTCCCCTTGCGGGCGAGAATCTCGTACGAGACGTTAAAGAAATCGGTCTTGTCGCCGGTCAGATCCACCCCGCCGGCCGGTTCTTTCGCGTTGTGACACGAGACGCAATACTTGTCCCACACCGGCTGCACCACGCGCGGATAGCTAAAACCCTCGACGCCCCACTCCGGCGGCTGAAGCGGTTGCGGCGGACGGTCGAAGGCCAGGGGCAACTCCTCGTTGCGCGTGGTGACCATGTTCCGATTGGCGTGGCAGCCCGTACAGCCTTGCACCTCGCCGGGCATCAGGTGGGTGAAGCTGCGCATCCGTTGCACCGCCTGGCCCTCGGCGTCGATGGCCATGAAGTAGACGGGCAGTCCGGCGGGCACCTGGAAATTAGCCGAGCCGTCTTCTTCCACCTTGGCGTAGCCCCAGACCTTCTTCGGCGAGTAGGTCGCCCCGCAGGAGACCAACGGAAACTGGAACCCGAAACAGGCGATGTTGCCGCTCCGCGGGGCGCAAAACGCCTGCGGTGCCCAGCGGCTCTTCTCGATTTCCTGCACCACGCAAATCTGCTTCACCTGACCACGCTCGACGTGCGGCTCCAGGCCGATGTAGACGTCCTGCAAACAAACGGTCGCCCAGGGATCGTCCGGATTGGCCCCGGCGAGCATGGGCGGAATCACCGGCGGCACTTCCCTCGGCATCACGGGCGTGGGACTGTAGAACCCCAGGGCCCCCTTGCGGCGGAGCAAGACGGCCTGTTGCTGGCCCGCGTAATCGCGAACCATGATATCGCCGCGCCGCGAGACAAGGAAGTAGCGGTCGTCGATGGGGAACGGATTCTCGTACGGCCCGCGGACCCGGTTCCCGCTGCCCTTGTCAACCAGTCCGATATTCACTTCCGGCGTCAGATTGCGGATCGCATCCTGGGCGTTCGGGCCGGCGCCCCGGTCGACCACGCCGATCGCTCCGCGGCAAGGGCCGTTGTGGCTGGTCAATACGCAGAGGATGTTGTTCCCACCGGGAATCGACCGCGCTTCCATGAAAGTGGCCGGGCTGAGCACGCGGTTGCCGAAGACGACCGACAGGCCCGTGCCGTCGGGGTTGATGCTCCAAAGTCCCTGGATGGGGATCGCCGGGCGGTCGACGTATTCCCAGCGGCTGTAGATGATCCGCCCGTCGTCGGCCACGTGCGGCGTGAAGTCGTTCAGATAGTTGGCCGAGAGCCGCTTGACGTTGCCGCCGTCGCGGTCCATGCGGTAAAGCGTGGGCGACGTGGAGACGAAACAATAGGCAAACGCCGGCTTGCGGTCCGAGAGAAAGGCGATGCCGCCGTCGGGCAGCCAGCAGGGGTTCATGTTGTTGGACGTCCCGTCGGTGATCGGCGTCAAACCCGTGCCGTCGACGTTCATCCGATAGATTCGATACATGTGCGTGGGATCGACGTCGGGCGGAAGACTGCGGTCGAACTGCGCACCGTACTCCCGGCCGCCCCGCTTCCAACTGAACAGCAACTCGGTGCCGTCGTACGAGAGATCGCAATCGAGGATCTGCCCGTCGGGCGAGGCGACCAACTCCTCAAGCTGCCCGCCCTCTTCATCCGGCGTGAAGAGATACAATCCGCCACCGGGGCGAAACCCCTCGACATGGTACGTGTAGACGTGCGACGGGTTCAGTTCGTTGCGCAAGATGACGAGCATCTTCTCCATCTTCGGCATCCACTCGGGCAGTTCGACCGGCGGCCCGGCGTACTTGGCGAAGTACTCCTTCGGCGGGCTGGCGGCAAAGGCCATGATCTCCGAGGCCCCGGCATTCGGACCGCCGTAAGAGGTAAGAAACTTCAACGTGACCCGGCGGATCTTGCTCTTGGGGATGGCGATCCGCTGCGGGCCGTGCAGCATCTCGAACTTACCCCGGGCGACCGGCTTCGGGCTGTCGTCGAGGTAAACCTCGTAGTCTTTCCAGCACTCCTTGATATCCCAGCCCGTACGGCCGAAGTAGACCAGTTCGGCGATCTCGACCGGCTCGGGCCACACCAGCGTGAAGTCGGCCTTTCCGCCGGCCGTTGTGCCCTGTACGCACCACGCCCGGCCGACGTCGTCCTTCATTTCCCAGTCGGGCACGTGGCCGTCGACGGCAAATTTGGCCGCGTATTGCCCGCTGAACTGCGAGCTGGCCGACGCCTTGGCCCCCGGCGCCAGATTCTCCGGCCCCGGTTCGGCCGCAAGAGCCGGCAAAACGCAGCCGAGCCACAGGGAAACCACAATACCGAGTCGGGCGTTCATGACGCATCTCCATTCGTGTTTATCCGGAGAAAAGGCAAGGGCCGTCACCCGTAAACCGTACATTGCGTACAGGGGTCGCGTCAAGGTTGTACGGCCAAGCATACCCCTCCCACCGGTTGCAGGCGTGCAAGATGCCCGATAGAATAATTCCGATAGAACATCCCATCCCACGAAAGGAGATTTCCATGAAGTTCGTACGTGTGCTTTCCCTGGGGGCCGTTCTGGCCGCGGCGCTGGTGTCGCTGGCCGCGGTTTCCGCGTCCGGTGCGGAGGTGCGCACCTGGACCGACCCGACAGGGAAATACTCGACTCAGGCCGAGTTTGTCGAGATGTTGCCCGGCGGAGCGAAATTGAAACGGGCCGACGGCGTGTTGATCCTCGTGCCGCTGGACCGGCTCAGCCAGGCCGATCAGGATTACGTCCGGCAGATCCTCGCCGGCGGACCGACCGCGCCCCCCGATCCGGTCCCACCGGTTGAAGTGCCGGCGGTACCCGGCGGGCTCGATCTGTCGTTTGCCACGGCCGACAATTTCCTTGCCGTGGTGATCCACCCGGTCGATCTCGTCAAGATGCCGATCGTCGAGCAGATGGGCATCGAAGAGGAAGTGGGCCCGGCAATGGATGCCCTGGGAATCGGTCTGGAGGACATCGAAGAAGCTCTGATCCTCGCCGATCCGCCCACCCCGGGCTCCGACGAGCCGGAACTTTCGGCCATCGTGATTCGGTTCGCCAAGCCGGTCGACGCCAAGGAAATGGTCACCGCACTTTCCGAAGCGGCTCCGCTCGAAGAGACGGTGCAAGGCAAGACGATCTACAAGAACCCCAACACGCACGGAGCCGACGAGCCGGTTGCCTTCCAGGCCGACGCCAATACGATCGTGCTGGCCAACCAAGACGCGCTGGCCGAGATCCTCGCCGAGGAGCCGGTCGACAGCCCGTTGACCAAGAGGCTTGGTGAAATCGATACGGACGCCGACGTCGTGGTCGTGGTCATGCTCGATCCGGTTCGGGAGTTGATGGACGCGGCCCTCCCAGGAGGCGGAGGTGGTTCGGGATCCAAAGAGGACCCGGCATTCGGCGATGAGAAACCGGCCTCGCCATTCGACCCGGCGCCGGGCGAAGAGGAGGAGGAGGGCATGGGCTTCGCCGAGGAGCCGGCCATGGAGTTGCCGCCGCCGCTGGCCGGACTCATGGGGATTCCCGATCTGGTCACGTCGGTCGTCGTCCGGCTGGACCTCTCCGATGAAACGTTGCTACAGGTGATTCTCCAATCCGCCGATGCCACTGACGCCACCACGATCCACGATCTTATCAACGGCGGGCTGGCGTTTGGCAAAATGATGTTCGCCGGCGCTCGCGCGGACATGGAAGAAAACCTCCCCGACGGCGCGGGACCGGCCATCACCGGTGCCCTCGACAAGCTGCTCGCCGCGCTGAGCGTCACGCAGAATGCCGATGAAGTCGTCGTTGCCGTGCGGAAGATCGAAGGACTGGACGAGATGATCGAGTCGATCGCGCCGCTGATGATGATGGGTAGCGGCGAAGAGAAAATGGGAGAAGAGTTTGGCCCGGGCTTCGAAGACGAACCGGCACCGGGACCGTTTGACGACGAAAAGGTACCCGGGCCTTTCGACACCGCACCGACACCGTCTCCGTTCTGATCCACCTTCCTCCCCTCTCCCCAATGGGAGAGGGGGTCTGGTGCCATTCGGATCTACTTCCCCGCCGAGACCAAACCGCGGGCGGCCGCCACTTTGGCGTGACTGTCCTCGGGTTTGGTGCGGGTGGCCAACAGCCGCCTGTAGATGTTGATCGCGTCGTTGTTGCGACCCGCGGCCGCGAGCTTCTCGGCCAGCAGCAGGCAGGCGTTGGTCATCTGGTCGCGCTCCCAGACACTATCCACCTCGGCGGCGCGAAAGAGCGCGTCGGCGCTGCCGGAGTCGCCGCTATTGGCCAACGCAAACGCGGCGGTCAAACGGACGTCGGCGTCGGTATCGCCCAGAGCCGTTTGCAGCGGACCCGACGAACGGGTATCGCCCATCTCGCCCAACGCCTGGATCACGTTAAGTTTGTTGGGCCCTTGGACTCTTGGCAGCGCCTGACGCAACGGATCGACCGCCCCGATGGCGACAAGCGCCCGCGCCGCCGGGTCGCAAAGCTCTTCATCGGCCAACAGCGGACTCAGTGACCCAACAACTTCGTCACCGCCGGCCGTTTGCAGCAGTTCGACCAGGAAAGCCTTCACCGGCTTGGGCCGATCACCGGCCAGTTGCGCGGCGACCGCCTGGGCGAAACTGCGCCGCGGACCGTCGCCGGAGGTGCAACTCTGCACGGCCATGCAGTGCAGCGCGTAACGGGGTTTCATGTCGTCCGCTTCGCCGGGCACGGCGAGCATGTCGGCCAGCGAGCCGATGCTCCCCGAGCCTCCCCGGGTCAGTTCCGCGACGACGTCGTCGACGACTTTCTTATCGATACTGCTGAGCATGCGATTGCCGTCCGGGTCGGGCAATCGCTTCACAAGCTCGACAACCTGTGGTGATGGTGCCATGTTTAGGATCCTCGTATTGATGAATGGATGCGGATTGCGGAAGACTCGATCTACAGGTGCCATGGGGCGCGCATCGGCTGGTTGACCAGCCGGTTGGCCTCTTCGTCGCCGACGATCTGCTCCGCGACCGGGTCGTACTGGAGCTTGCGTCCGGTGCGAATGGCGATGTTGGCCAGATGTAGCAGCGTGGCACATCGATGGGCCGCCTCGGCGTTGCCGCCGGCCGGTTTTCGGGTGCGAACCGCTTCGGCGAAATCGCGTAGGGGTTCCGGATCGGGCATCTCCTCGATCTTCTTCTGGTCTTCCTCGCTCAAGTCGCTGAGACTGACGCCCCGTTCCTGTTTGCGATTGTAGGGCTCACCCCATTCGCGACTGTCGAAGACGAACGTCAACCCGTCGGCGTATTTCATTTCCACCCAACCCCACATGCCGCAGGCGTCGTGATGGGCGGGCGGGGCATTCGGCTCGATCTCGACCGGGCTGGTGTCGTCCTTGCCGAACGTCCACTGGATCGGGTCGAAATGATGCTGGCCCATGTCGGCCAGACCGCCTCCCTCGTAATCCCAATAGCCGCGGTGCGTGCCGCCCGTGCGATGGCGGAAGTAGGGACGCAAGGGCGAGGGTCCGCAGTACATATTCCAATCGAGGCTCGCCGGCACTTGTTCCGGCGGCGCGTTGACCTGGCCGCTCCACTGCTTCACCTTCAGCCCGCCGCCTTTGATGTGGACTCCTTCGCAGTTCTTCAACAGCCCGCTTCGCATGATCTTATGGGTGAGGATATGGCCGCCGTTGCGACTGGCGCCGAAGCGGCCAAAGGTACCCACCTGGAAAATCCGCCCGTAGCGTTTCTCGGCGTTGGCCACGGCGCGGCCTTCGGCGATGAACCGGGTCATGGGCTTCTCGCAGACGACGTCCTTGCCGGCCTGCATGGCGGCGATGGAGATCAGGGCGTGCCAGTGGGGCGGCGTGGCGATGGCCACCACGTCGATGTCCTTGCGGTCCAACACGCGGCGGAAATCGCTGTAGATTTCCTTATTGTCGGCCCGATCGAGAAACTTGACGTCGCAGGAGGCCAGGCGCACCGCATTGAGCGATTTCAGATTGCCGAAGGTGCCGCCCCCGCGTCCGCCGCAACCGATCAGCGCTCCGCCGACCGTTTCGCTGGGCGGCGTCTGCCCTTGCCCGAGTACGTTCCGCGGGAAGATCGCAAAGGCGGTCGACGCGGCGGCCGTCCCTTGCAAGAATCCCCGGCGACTGATTCTCCGCTTGCGCTGGTTCATACGTTCACCTCCTGTTGACAAATGGGTTTCTTCGGCACGTTGTCTTGGTTTTCCCCTCCCGGTACGGCGCAGCGTCAATGTAGCAGGAAAGCAAGGCGGGGGCCAGCAAACATGGATCGCGGGCGAAGAATTCAATGCGTTTAGCAGCCTGTTGAAGAAGGGTAATTTGCGGAGGGTGCCTGGTGGTCGAGCGCAGCGAGCCCCCAGAAAACGCGGTT
>CAYUIQ010000068.1:0-35635 GCA_964444795.1 uncultured Planctomycetaceae bacterium | reverse complement strand
CTTGCGTAGAGTAGCCATCTCGCGGGAGCGAGATGTAGCCCGGAAAACCTAAATGTTCAATAGCTACATCTCGCTCCAGCGAGATGGCTACTTTTCTTGCCGGGTGCGACGCTCGTTTTCCTTCATCTCCTCGATGGTCACTTTCGTCTCCAGCGAGTGGCGGAGTTCTTTGAGTTGGACACTCGGCGAGGCAGGCACGATTTGCTTGATCACGACGTCGTCGAATTCGATCACGCCGCCGCCGAGATAGGCGTAGAGCATGACCCGACCCCAGCGAGGGGTGTATTTCGTGTGCTTGGGCGTGAAGTCCTCCCGCTGCACGTTCCAGGTGTTCTTCTGGCCCTTGAGGTTCTGCTGGCTGCGGTAGACTTCGCGGCGCTGGCCGGGGTCGGGCCGATAATTGGGCCCGGGCTGGGAGCTACCCGGCGGCGCCGATTCGGTGCGGTACTCGCTCGACTGCTGGGCATAGCACTTGATAAACACCTTGCCGGTCGGGCCGTTGGAACGCCAGCGGCATTGGAAACGATACTTCGCGCCTTCCTCGACGGGAAACCAATCGCTGTAGTACATCACGCCCGTGCTGTCGCCCACGCCCTTGTCGAAGGTGAAACGGATCACGCTGTTCGCGGGGTTTCCGCTCTCGCGCAACCATTGCACCAGCCGGCCCAGCGGTTCGCGCTGTTGTCCGCCGACGGCTTCCCATCCTCGCGGCACGCGCCCCGATCCGGCCTGAAAATCACCGATAACAAGATTCGGATTCTTCTCCCAATTGCGTTCGGCCAGCATGTCCAACAGCGGCGGCCCTTGCTCGGTGCGCTGGTAGAGCGCGTCGAGCATCCGTTTGACGTAGACGTGGGGGATCTCGCTGACCGTCTTGGTACGTTCCTTGCACTCGAAGACGACCGTCGCCTCGGGATACGTGGAGAAATCGACGCACCGGATCACCACGTCGTAGACGTCCCACTCGTGCCCCGGCACCCGTTCGACGCTTCCCCAAATGCCGATCTGGGCGTCGAAATCCTCGCGGATGATCTCCCGCATGTCCTTGAGCGACGTGCCGGGTGTCGGCGAGATATCCTCGCTCTCGCAGAAGTCGCGGACGTCGAGCATGGCGTCGGGGATGATGAACCCGCCCTCGCGCTCCAGTTTCTTCCAGATCATGTCGCCCATCTGCCGGCCGTAGACCCCGTCGTCAAACTTGGAGACGAAATCGAAAGGGATGACGACCTTACGCTCGTCGGCCGCTGCGCTGCCGGCGAAAAGAGCCAGCAGGGCGATCGCCAGACAGGCGTGCGGAAGGGACGCGAAGCGTCCGACCGTGCGTTCCCACGCGGAAGCGCGGGAACGAGTGGGAAGTTCCTTCGACACGGCGTGTTACTCCTGGGGCGATGTCTTGGGAGCGGGAGACCTTTCGGGCTTGCCGCCGATCAGCCGCTCGAAGTACCGGCGGTTGAGATGCTCCCATCCGGCGGGCGAGGCTTCTTCCATGCTGCCCAGCAGTTCCTCTTGAATGTCGGCCGGGAGATTATCCGACGTATCCTCGCGGATCTCGAATTCGCCTTTGATGTATTGCTTGACCGAACCGAGTCCCTCGGCCAACACCTTCCGCTGGCGCAGCGCGTGTTCGTAGCGTCCGGCCCGCAGGTCGTCTTCGATCCGGGCCATCAGATCGAGCATCTCGCCCAGATCGGTGTGGTGAAAGGCCATGACCTTGCGTTGGATGTCGATCCCCTCGGCCTTGTTGCGGAGGGCGCCCTGTTTCCCGGCCAGGCGCTGAAGATTTCGCGCCCCTTTGGGTCCGGGTGCCGGTCCCTCGAGCCCCTCGGCTCCTTGGCCGCTCTCCTTGCCGCCGCCGGTCGCTCCGCCTTGAGCGTCCTTGCTGTGGTCCTTGATCTGGCCTTTGACGTAGGGGTCGGGGGTCAACCGGCTGGGCGTTTTTCGGCCGCCCTTGCCCACCGCTTCGTCGCCGACGAATTCGCCGCTCGATTTGCCGCTGCGTCCTTCACCGGCGCGACCGCCGATCTCGCTGGTATTGGGCAGCCGATTGCCCGTGGCCCCCTTGGCGCTCATGTTGGAGATCGGCCCGTCGGCTACGTCCCAGCCGGCGCCTTTGTCCAGCGAATCGGCCGCGCTGCTGCTGACGTCCTCCATTTCGGCGAACAGGTCCTCCTCTTCTTCCATCAGTTCGCCGATGAGATCTTCCAACTCGCCGGGCAACTCGGCCATGGGCGCTTCCTTGCCGGCGTCGGAGAGCGATTCCTCCTGGCTCCAGCGCTCGCGGTCGGGTGTGTCGGGCAGCCACTTCTCAAGATTCGTCTTGATCTCCTCGGCCATTTCCGCCCCCAACTGCTCCAGCGGCACGGCAATATCGGCCGTCTTCTTCGTCAGGGCATCCTCGGCCATCTTGATCTCGGTTTGAATCTCGTTGAGCTCCTTGAGCATGCTCGAATTGGCGAAGTCCTGCTCGGGCAGTTTGCTCAAGTCGGAATGCAGATCTTCGAGAAACTTCGACCAGTCGTCTTCCGCGGCGGCCAACTCGGCCAGCAGATCCTCGTCCTCCTCGGAGAAATCCTCGACCGGTTTCTTGGCGAGGTTTTCGGTGGCCTCGATCACCTTTTTTCGCTGCGCGAGACGTTCCTCAAGCTTCGCCCGAATCTCCTCAAGCTTTTCCCGTGTTTCCGGGGGCAGATCGCCGGCGGACCGTTTGTCCATTTCCGCCAGTATTTCGTTTTGCCCGTGTCGGGCCACGTCGAGCAGACGTCGCAAGGCCTCGATAATCCGGTCCTGTACGGGACTGAGTCCGGCAACCGCCCCGTCGTACCCCTCGATCGTTTCCACGGCGCAAAGCCCGTCGCACGCCTCGATGGCCGCGACCATTTCGTTGTCGGCCAGGCGGTCCAACTCGCTTTGGATGCGCAGGCGATCGGAATCGCCGCCGGGCTCGATACCCTCGACCAGGCCCGTGGCCGCTTTGCGAATGTCGAGTTGCAGGCGTCGCACTTCGCCGGCCATCTCGTCGCGTTGCGCCAGTTCGTCGTGTTGGCGGATCGTCGAAGCACGAACCCGGGCGGTGACCTGAGTGCGGAGGAGTTTCCAAAGGGATGCGCGAATGCTCTGGAGCTGCTCGATCGCCTCCTCCGCGCGACTCTCGCCGTCGACGATACGCACGGTCTGCCATTCGGTGGTCGCCTGCTGGGGCAGAAGCTCTTCACCCCACTGGGCAAAATACCGCCGGTCCTGGACAACCGCTCGCACCTGGACGGTCTGCTCGACGCGAATCTTCTCGGCGTCGAGCGGGATTTCGAGAAACGTGGACACGGCGGTCGGCGTCTCGAACTTTGACCACTCTTTGACCGTTTCACTGGGGCCGTATTCCTCCTTGCCCGGCTGGCCGGAGTCGTCCGGGGGTGCCGACACACGCATCTCCAACTGCACCCGGCCGACCCCGTGATCGTCGGTGGCCTGGATCACTACGGGGATCACTCCACCCGGCTCGGCCGTACTCTCGCGCACGGGTTTGAGCAATCGGACGGTGGGTGGCTTGTCGGGGAGTACTCGGATCCGATTGACGCGCGGGTTAGGATCCGTATGGCCGGCCGTGTTGAACAGGTGGATCGTGAACGTCGTGTCGCGCAACAGGGGAACATCCACTTCCAGGATTTGTTCTTCTTCCTCCACGCTTCCCGGATATTTCTGCCCGGCCAATGCGACGTGCCCCCGACTGATCCGGTCCGAGCCGCGTATCCGCAGATGCGCCACGGTAAACTGCGGCACACCTTCCAGGTCGGGCTGGGTCGTGGTATAGGGTTCCGCCGTGCGATCGAGGTATTTGGGGTATTTCAGCGTCACCTCGATTTCAGCGACCGTCGGCTTGTCGAGCAGACCGATATGATGGATCGGGCTTTGCGAATCGCCGATCTCCAGGCGATAGTCCAGCGGCTGGGTGACCGACTCCATGGTCAGGGCGTATCGGCCCGGGTCTTCGCCGGCTGTCAGTGGGAACTCTTCCTCGCGGTCGACCTCCCCGTCGTCGTTTGTGTAGCTGACCAACAACACCGCGTCGAACGTTCGGCCGTCGGGGTTGGCGATCCGGCCGGCGATTTCCAGCGAGGAGCCGATCTGTATCTCGACGTCGCCGGGCGTGACCTCGATTTCTCCCACCGCGCCGACCGAGGGCGTGAACGTCCAGGGGGCCATCATCCGATCGGCGGCCGAACTCCATTGGGGAAAGATGGTTCCCAACACGCCGGCGGTGACGATCAGCAGTAACAGCGTCAAAGAAGCTTCGGCCAGATCCCGCTTCGTCTGCATGCGGCAGAGAAACCGCTCGCGACGGCTCTGTCGGGCGGCCACTCCCCGAAAGCTCATCTGCCCCACGCGCGAGGCCGCCTCCGCGACCGCCGCGTCGCGCAGCGCCGGGTTGCTCTGCCGCCCGTCGTCGGCCAGTTGCAGCACGTTCATCAGGCTGCTTTGCAGCTCGGGATGTGCCATTTCAACGCGGCGCGCCGTGGCCTCCAAACCACGCTGGCCGCGAATCGAGCGCCGGCAGACCAGAACCACCAGGACGATGGTCCACAGGAGCCATCCGCCGGCCAGCAACCAGAGCATCGGCTGCGAGAAGACCATCAGCGAATCGGCCACCAGCAGCGCCAGCAGCGCGCCCATCGAGAGACAAACCGCCAGCACGGCCGTGGTGGTCAGCGTGAAGAACCACCACTGCTGACGGATCGAATCCAACCGACCAACAATCGCGTCCGCCGCCGGAGACATGGCTACGATCCTCGCTCTGCTCGACTGTATAGCTTGGTTCCGATGCTCGGGGTGGAAACAAGGTCTCACGGGGGCCAGTTCGTGGCCCGTTACTGCAATGTCGGATGGACCACCTCGCCGCGGAGTTGGGCCTCGCCGCCTTCCTTTTCGTACACGCCGTAGAAGATCGAGCAGCAGTCCAACCAGAGCGTGATGCGGTGGAGCTCTTCCTCCGAGAGCTTCACTTCGTAGTGGCCCTCTTCGAGGATCTTCAACAGCTTCGAGGCGCGGGCGCCGAAGTTGCCGGGCGTGGTCCGGTGGCCGTTGCCGTAGTTCCAGAAACCGTACTTCTCGGCAAGGCTGTTGTACGAAGCGTAAAACTTGCGCGCGATCGGCTCGCGGGCAAGAGTTGGCGCCTTGTCCTCCTCCTCGTGGCACTCCACGCAATGTTTATCCAACACCGGTTGCACCAACCGGGGGTAGCTGAAAGGATTCGTTCCGTCGACGTCGGGCGCGAGCCGCGAGGGCTCGCGCTGGAGGGCCAAGGGCAGACTCTCGGGCATCAGCGGGGCGCGGTGTTTGCGCTCGTGACAGCCGTGACAAACCAGGCGTTCACCCGCTTGGAGATACGTGGCCGAACGCATCGACTGCACGGCCAGTCCGTTTTGGTCCAGCGCCTGGAAGAAGATCTCTTTCTCCGCGGGCACGATGAAATGGGCACTGCCGTCTTTTTCCACCGGGACGGTTCCCAACACGTTGCGTGCCAGGATGACCGAATCGCGGCCCGAGGGCAATCGCAGACCGATCTCGTGGGGCGGGCGCCCCGAGGGAACGGTCATGGGCAAAATCTGGATCACGCGAAGGGCTTTGATCTCGGTCCCCTCGGGCCAAGCTTTGAGACTGTCGTAGGCGTTTATCACCGAGAGGGTGCCCTCGGCCGGCTCCTCGGCTTTGCTGGCCGGCGGCGAGACGAACGGCTTGCCGCCGGGTGTGTGCTGGGCAAACATGGGCACCTGCGGCGGTTGTTTGCGCGGGCGCAGGGGCATCGGGCTTTGACAAGCGACAGCCGGGTCGCGGTAGATCAGTTCCTTGTTGCCGAATGCGTCGACCAGATAGATGCCGTAGTTGCCGCGCACATGCGCTCCGCCCTGCCGTCCGGCGCCCGGTTTCATGTTGGTGTCGTAGACGCAAAGCTGGTAGTTCTCACTCAGCGGCCAAGGCGTGCCGTAGACCTGGGCACCGCCCTGGCTTTCGGGGAACTTCACCTCGGGCGTGAACCGTTTGACCGGGGCCATGGCGTCGTCGTCCTCGATCCGCGGATCGAAGACCACGATCGAGCCGAACGCCTGACCGTGGTGCGGTGCGGCGGTGGCCACGAAACGGTGCGAACCGGGAATGGCGCGGCAGTCGAGCTCCATGTCGGGCCGGAGATTGCGCGGGGCGAAGTTGCCATGCACGGCCCGCGAGTCGCGACCGTCCAGCGTGGTGACCCAGGGGAGATGGGCCGTGCAGCCGTGGCGGTCGACGTAATCCCAGCGGGTGTACATGATTCGCCCGTCGTTCGTTACGCTGGGGTGCCATTCGTTGGTTTCGTGGAAGCTGAGGCAACGGATATCCTCGCCGTCGGGCAGCATGTCGAAGAGCGTATACGTCGGGCAAACCCGCCCGCAGCGCAGGTATCCGCCGCGGCGTTCGCTGATGAAGGCTAACCGCCCGTTGGGCAGCCAACAGGGATCGAAATCGTTCCAGGTGCCGTCGGTCAGTTGTTCCAGCGCGGAGCCGTCGGTGTTGACGCGGAACACGTGGTACGACCACCCCTGGTCCCAATGGCCGCGTGTCGGGTCGGTGTGGAAGCGGTGTGCCCGATCGCCTTGGCATTCGACGTAGGCAAAGGCGATCACCTTGCCGTCGTACGACAAGTCGGGCGCGACGAACGAGCCGCCCTCGAGCTTCTGGCCCTGTAGCCGGCCTCGCTCGACGACCGAATTGGCCAACACGTCGCGCACTTGTGGCTCGGGACCGAACGGATCGTTCAGCACGTACACACCACCGCCCGGCTTGGCGTTGATGCCGTAGTATTGGTCACACATGTGGTTGAAGCCGGGCCGGTGTCGCATGACAAAGAGAATCTCGTCGAAATCGAGCAGGGGGTTCGAGAAAGCGATCTTGCGACGCACTTGAGAAGCCTTCTCGAATAGCTCGAATCGGGCTTCCGACTCCGCCGGATCGATGCCGTCGGCTTCCGCTTCCAGGTCGCCCAGTTGTTTTTCCAATGCCGAAAGATCCGGAGCCGGGGTCATCGTCTTCAGATCGGCCACCAACGCGGCGGTGCGGCGGAGAATGACATCCAGCGGGTCGCGATCAGAGTCTTGGATCAGCGAAACCGGATTGAACACTTGATGGGCAATACTGTTGAAATGGCCCCGATTGCGGACGTCGTACGCCAGCGTCGCGTATTGCATCTCCAACTCGGTCTCCGGATCAGGTCGACCGGGCAAGGCGACAACCGTCGAACCGGCCGCACGAAAGTCGACGCCCTTGCTGAGCAACCGCAGCCCGGCGATCGACGTCCACGGCCTGCCGCCCACCTCCGAAAGTGCGCGCAGCCGCACGTAACGACCTTTGACCTTGGCCGGCAGCGTGACGATCTTCTCGCCGGCCGATATGGCGAACGCGCCCTTGGTTACCGGCTTGCCGAAGTCCTTCTCGTTGTCGCTGATATACAACTCGTAGTCTTTGATGGTTCCATTGGGGCCACCGGCACCGGAGCGGGGCAGATAAGCGAAACCGGAAAGCTCGTAGGAGGCCCCCAGATCGATGGTGATTTCGTGCGGATGGGAAGTTTCGCGGAATTGCCAGTCGGTGTGCCACATGGTGGCCGGGTTGCCGTCCATCGCCCGATAGCCCTCGTATCCGGGCGACTGGCTATCGACCTTGATCTTCACCTTGACGATCTTGGTTTCGCCAAGAGCCGTGCCGCCGCAGACCAGCGCCAGCGCGACCAGCGCCAAGATCGATCCCGCAACGAATCTCCCGTGCATCGCTAACTCCTTGCCACCATGGACATTTGCCCGCGCATTGGTTTCATTTTTCCGCTAACCCAATCATAGTCGATATTTCGGTGGTTGTGAACATTGACCGCGTCGTTTGGCGGCCCGACCGCCGCGGGTGTCTGGGGCCGAGATGCAAGGAACGAGCAGCGAGCCCCCAGACTCGAACTACTGGGGGCTTGGCGTTCGTTCCTCACGCCTCGACCCCAGGCACCCGCGTGTCCCCTACTCCTCGACCCCAAGCTGTTGCCCATGCAGCTTAATCTGCCAGTAATCAGCCCAAACGGCCGTGGCGCTCCCCCCCGATATACCGAGGATGTCGGGGGCGATGAACAGCTCGGGATAAAGCGACTTGACGGCCGCCAGAAACGGCCCTTCATGCAGCCGGATCAGCAATTCCGCGTGATCGCCGGTGCGGTAGGGCTCAACCGGAGGGGGTTCGGCGGCCACGGCGGCGGCGGTGACGCGGATCATTCGGGTCGTTTCGGCCAGCGGCAGGCACTCGGCCCCGGTGGGTCCGAGCGATCGTTTGACGGCCACGGTGCGAATGCCCGGCAGAAGCGTTTCCGCCTCGACGGCCCCGGCCGAGTCGCCGGTGAGCATGACCACCGGCACGCCGAAATCGCCGGCTACGGCCGCCTCCATGCCGATCTCGCCCACAGGCGTGTCGTTGAGCACGAGCTGCGCGATGTCGTGTTCGTAGGTGTGCGGCAGCAGAGCGCCGGGCGTGCCGTGCATGGCGTGCAGGCCGTGAAGAATCACGCCGGTGAACGAGCCATCGAGTCCGCCAGCCCAATCGGCCCGATAGGGCGGCTTGCCGCAGATGGCCGTCGCGCCGGTTGGCAGGGTGGCCAGATCGATGTTCCGGCCGTAGTAATGTTCGTCGTAGACGACGATCCGCCCCGCGCCACCTTCCTGGAGTCCCTCGATCAGGGCGATCAACTCGGCCATGAACCACTGCCGGGCGAGTTCGTACTCGGGTCCCGCGGGATCGGCCTGCTCGTAGCTGACCACGCCGGTGACGCCTTCCATGTCGCAACGAATCATGTAGTCTTTGGTCATGGTATGGCTCGTCGTTCTAGCCGAAGTTCTCACTTAATCGTCGGCTCTCCTTCGAGAAACCCCAACTCGCCCAGAAACTCATCCATCGCGCGAACCGTCTTGGTATATGCGGTCCCGTCGCCGCGGCCGTGGTTAAAGAACCCATGGCCCTGTCTCTCGAAAGGCACGAGCTTGCAGCGGTTGCCCGCTTTGGTCATTGCCTCGGCAAACAGCCGCGCCGTGGCAAAGGGCACGGTCGTGTCGGTCGTGCCGTGGAAAAGAATTGCTGGCGGCGCGCCCTTGGTGACGTGATGGTAGGGCGACAGATTGATCGGGTCGGTCCCCATCCGCGCGCGCAGGCTTGCCACTCGGGCGGAATCCAGCGGCGCCTCACCGTCGACCGGGGCCAACACGCAGGCCGGGTTGAACAGCACCATGGCGCCCGGTATCGAAGAAATCGACGTGTCCTCGCCCTTTTCCTCGAAACCCTCGATCGTGCCCGTGCATGCGGCCAGATGACCACCGGCCGATCCACCGCCGGCGGCGACGCGCTTCGGGTCGATGCCCAAACGGCCGGCATTGGCGCGAATCCAGCGTACGGCCGACTTCGCGTCGGCGACGCACTTGTCGGCCGTGGTGCCGTGGCGAGAGGAAACCCGATAGTCGGCCGTCATGGCCACCATCCCGCGCGAGGCCAGGTATTGGCAATGCTGTTGAAACTGCCCCGGCGATCCGCCACGCCATCCACCGCCGAAGAAGAAGACGATCGCCGCCCGCGAGTCGTCCGGTTTGTGATCCTCCGGCGTGTACATGAACATCCGCAGTTTCACGTCGCCGATCGTCTTGTAGACTTCGATCCGGGCCCCTTCCAATCGCGCCGCGGACTCCCGCGAGGGGCGTTCTCGCGAGGTAACTTGTGCGTCGACCGTGGTCGCGGCCAGGGCAACCATCAAACAGGACAAAACGCCGTATCGCATCATGGCAGGGATCCTCCGGTTTCGGTGTTCTTTCGTTGACGGTATCATCATAGCCGATTTCGGACTCGGTGCAACGAAACTCGCGTGTCAACCGGCCGGGTTCTGGCACACGGGCGTGGTGCGGGGTAAGCTGATGTTCGTCGGGACGGAGTTTTGCCCGGCGCCGGTTGCCTAACAGTCGTTTAACGCCCAGCCGAAGGCGCCGGCTTTCGTCGGGTTGGAGCCGGTGCCTTCGGCTGGGCGCCGAACGATCGTACCGCAAAGTAGACAAGTGCTTCCCGCCCAAGAAAGAGGACTCTCATGCCACGCCAAACGATGACCATCTGTCTGCTGCTCGTTCTGTTTGGATCGGCCCTCGCAGCCGATGCCCAATGGAAGCCGGCCCCGAACAAACTGATGACCCGCTGGGCCGCCGACGTCTCGCCCGACCGAGTCCACCCGGAATATCCGCGGCCGCAAATGGTGCGCTCCGAATGGCTCAACCTCAACGGACTCTGGGATTACGCTGTCGTGCCGCGCGAAGCGGAGCAACCCGACGAGTTCGATGGAAAGATCCTCGTACCCTTTCCCATCGAGTCGGCCCTTTCCGGGGTGAAGCAACGCACCGGCGAGGAGAATCGGCTCTGGTATCGCCGCACGGTGGAGGTGCCGGCCGAATGGCGCAAGGGACGCGTGTTGTTGCACTTCGGAGCGGTCGATTGGGAGACGACCGTTTGGGTCAACGGAAAGGAAGTCGGCAAGCATCGCGGCGGGTACGATCCGTTTTGGCTCGACATAACCGATGCCCTGACCGAAGGTACCGAGCAGGAACTCGTCGTGGCCGTCTGGGATCCAACCGACTCGGGCACGCAACCGCGCGGCAAGCAGGTCAACGAACCCCGCGGCATCTGGTACACGCCGACCACCGGCATCTGGCAGACGGTCTGGCTGGAGCCGGTGCCGGAGAGGTCGATCGAGCGGCTGGAGATCGTGCGGGAGGCCAGCAACAGCCGGCTAAACCTGGCCGTCATTGGCCGAGGCGACTGCGAGACGTGTACGGTACGCGCGGTGGCGAAAGACGGCACGGCGATGGAGGCTGAAACCAAGGGCCGATTGGGCAAGCCCATGTATTTGCGCATCGATAAGGCAAAACTCTGGTCGCCTGATTCCCCGTTTCTGTACGATCTGGAGGTGGAACTTCTGGTCGATGGCCGCGTGGTCGATCGCGTGGAGAGCTATTTCGGCATGCGAAAGATCTCGGTCGGGCCCGACGAAAAGGGCGTCACGCGGCTGCTTCTCAACGATCGGCCCCTGTTCCAATACGGCACGTTGGACCAGGGGTTCTGGCCCGACGGTCTCTACACGGCCCCGACCGACGAGGCTCTGCGTTACGACATCGAGATGACGAAGAAGCTCGGGTTCAACATGATCCGCAAGCACGTCAAAGTGGAGCCGGCCCGATGGTACTACTGGTGCGATCGGTTGGGCATGCTTGTCTGGCAGGATCTACCCAACGGCGACAAGCACGCTCCCTGGCCGCACGACGGGCGGGAAATCGAGCGGTCGGATGAATCGGCCGAGCAGTACGGCCGCGAGCTGAGAGCCCTGGTCGAGACGCACCAGAACTACCCCTCGATCGTCGTCTGGGTGCCGTTCAACGAAGCGTGGGGACAGTTCGACACGCGCGGCGTGACCAGGATGCTGAAAGACTGGGACCCTACCCGACCGATCTGTGCGGCCAGCGGCGGCAACGATTTCGGCGGTGGGGATATCCACGACGTCCACTGCTATCCGGGTCCGCTGGCGCCTCCGGCCCAACCGCATCGGGCGGCCGTACTGGGCGAATTTGGCGGTCTGGGATTGCCCATCGAAGGGCACACGCTGCGCGACAAGAAGAACTGGGGATACCGGAGTTTCGAGACCGCGGCCGAGTTGACCGACGCGTACGTCGAACTGTTGGCCAAACTCCGCCCGATGGTCGTCTCGCAACTCTCGGCCGCCATCTACACGCAAACCACCGACGTCGAAATAGAAATCAACGGACTGATGACCTACGATCGGGCGATCGTCAAGATGGATTTCGACCGCGTGGCCAAAGCGGCCGCCAAGCTGTACCAACCGCGACCGCCGCTGGATCCCCAAGCCCGGGCCCTGGTGTCGACCTTGGCCTATTGGCGATTCGAGGACGGGCAGCCGGGCCAAGCGGTGTCCAACGTCAAAGCCGCCCCCAAGACGATCGGCGTACGAGACATCTCGGGCCAACATAACCACCTATTCGCCTTCGACGGCCGAACCTCGCCGCGTTTCGGCGACGATGTGCCGCGGAAAACCGTGCCGCTGACCGGCGCCGCCAACCGGGGTTGTCTCGACGACACGGCCCCCGGTGGCTCCAACGCCGCGACTCGCGACCTGTTCACCCGGCCCGAGCGACACCTTACTCGCAGCAATCTCAATACGTTTCAGTTTCAACAGTGGACCATCGAGGCCTCGTTCAAACTGGCCGAGTTGGATCGGGCGCATTGCATTGTCGGCAAGGACGGAGCGGCTTCCGGAGGCCCCGGCCCGTTGATCAGGTTGGGGGTGCGCGACGACAACCGGATCGAAATCGAGGTCGTCGAGTACGATGGCAAAGTGTCGAAGGTTGCCGGTATCGCGGAAGCAATCAAGGGCCGGTGGTATCACGTGGCCGCTATCTCCGATGGCAAAAGCCTGCGGCTGTTGGTCGACTCGGGCAACGGCCGGGGGTACGTTTTGCAGGGGAAGGCGGATTTCGATCGCAACCCGTTCGAGGTCCGGCCCCTGGCCCTGCTCAACGCTACCGGCACATGGACGATCGGTCGCGGCTGGCGCGACGGCCACATCGGCGACGACGCCCGGGCGTGGATCGACGAGGTGCGCGTGAGTGCCGTGGCGCTGCCGAAAGAGAAGCTGTTGTTTGCCCGGGGAGAGAAGTCGCCCGTCACGGATTAAGCGTCTGGTGCCACTGGCGAGACGCCCGATTCCATGAAAGAGTGGTCCTCTTGGCGTTATACACGGTGTAGTTATGTTCCGCACTTTCTGGAAAACGCTTCAGGCTCCTCCTGGGCCAATGGCATGCCGCACCGTCCGGTGCGGCAGTGGCAGGAGGTTGAACCCAAGGGCTCGCTCAACGCGGGCCGGGATCGTTGATCGTTGGGGCTCCGGTCTCCTGGCCCGGGACAATGCCCCCCGCGGGCCGGCCGCTCTTCCCTTGAATCGGCTTGCCCGTCCTACGGTCGTACCGATCCGGTGTGGCTTTGTCCAGCGGCGGTGTTGTATCGCCAGTGCGATGTTGCCACTGATCCATCAGCTTCCGCAGGTCATCCAGGGCCTTTCGATGCTCGGAATCCTCGGCGAGGTTGTTTAGCTGGTGGGGGTCATCGCTTACGTCAAACAGCTCTTCCGCCGGTCGGGGTTCAAGCAGCGGGTCCATCTGGGCGGGGGTCAGCTTTCCTTGTGCCGCCAGCTCTCTCAATTCGCGTTGGGGGCATTGTGCATCGAGACCGCAGATCTGTGGTAGTTGCGGATGGGCATTGCGAATATAGACGTAGTCGCCGCGACGAACCATGCGTTCATGGGCAATCTGGGCATGCCAGTTGTGTTCCGCAAATACACATTCCCGGAGCGACGACGTGGGATCGCTCAGCAGCGGCGTCATGCTCATGCCCTGGACGGTTTGCGGTGCCGTCAATCCGGCCATTTCGAGGATGGTCGGTGCAATATCGATCGCGCTGACAAGAGAATCACACACGGCGCCCCGATGGCTCATGCCGGCGGGCCAGTGGATCACCAAAGGAGTCTTTATCCCGCTGTCGTAGAGTCGTGTCTTGCATCGCGCGAAGGGGCGACCGTTATCGGCCATGAAGATGATACAGGTGTTGTCGAGTATGCCCTGTGCTTTTAATTCTTCAACAACCAGCCCAACGTACCGATCGAGGCGCTGTACCTCATCATGGTACTTCGCCATGTCCGCCCGAACGCCGGGCGTGTCGATCGAGTAGGGCGGGATGACCGCATCCTCGGGCGTGTGCGGCTGGGCACTCTTGTCCTGCGACCAGCCGCGATGGGCATCGTAGGAAGCAAACCACATAAGAAATGGTCGATCCTTCGGCCGCTGTTGGAGGCACTCGATCCAGCGTTCTTCTCCCCCGGATGAGCCGCCGACAACCTTGTCGAATGCACGCCGCGCGTAGTTGCCCAGGTGCCATTTTCCGGCGGCCACCGTGTAATAGCCTGCCTGCCGGAGGATATCGGGAAACATTACCTGGCCCTCGGGCAATGCCGTGTGCAGTTCCGGGGCTCCGGTGTTATGGGGGTATCTTCCGGTGATGACGCTGCACCGCGTCGGGCTGCACTGACTGGTTGTCAGATAAGCATTGGTGAAACGCAATCCGCTGGCGGCCAGTTTGTCGACATGCGGTGTTCGTATTCGCGGATGACCATAGCATCCGAAGTCGTCGACCGAGATGTCGTCGCCGATGATCAGTACGACATTTGTCTCGGCACACGCTGCCGGCCTTGCCATGGAGTATGAGGCGAGGGCAAGACCGATTGCCACACTCCGCAGGGCGGCTGGCCAAGGTTGTCTTCTATTGTTCATGGATCCGATGCTTTCCGTTTGGGTTAAGTCTCTGTACGCTCCAGGCCCGTGACAGAGACTATTGTAACCTCGCGCTGCCCCTCGTACCTAACGTGCAATGGGGATTTCACGAATCGGCTGCGTCCGATGGTGTTGGTTGACCGACGGCGACGATCACTTCCAAGTGATCTTGCCCTGGCGCCGGCCGATGTCGAGATAGACGTCCGCGTGCTGAAACGTGCGTCTATAGACGAGCCCCTTACGCACGGCCGGACCGCTGGGAGGGCCAAGGGGCTTGTCGTACTCGGGAAACCACCGCGTCCATCGATCGCCCTCGTTCGCGGAGTATCCCTCGTGAACGCGGAAGTAGCTGTACTTCTCGGCAGCGATCAGGAAGACGGCCAATGGATAGGCCAGTGCCGCACGTGCCTGCTCGTCGGATTCGACTTTCGCATGGGCCTCGTCGATGCCCATGGTACTCGTGTTCTCTGGCAAAGCCAGTCCGGCGGTGAAGGCAATGATCTTGCCCTGACGGGCTGCCTTCTGCATGGCGTCGATGCCTTTGGCCACATACTCCTCGTAGCTGGCCGTGCCGACCTTGTGGAAGAACGCCTCGAGATAGGAACCGTCGAAGTAATGCATATACTCAAGCCCGGCATCCGGGAAGCGGGCGCGGATCACGTTGGCGATCATCAGTTTGTCCGGGCCGATCGCCTCGCGCGTTTGCTTCATCATCAAGTGGTAGCCATCCACGGTTTGCCTCTTCTTTTCCCGGCCGATCTGCCCCGCTAGATAGCCGGGCTCCAGGGCTTTGACGTTACCGTCGAGGAAGATGCCGTCGACGGCCGGGTCAGAGGTCACGCTGCGGCATGTCTCAACCCACCAGACTCGCAGGTCGGGATGGGAGAGATCGTAGGCCCCGGCGCGGCTACGCACGAGCTTGGTGTTGCCCTTCCCGTCCCTGAGCAACGCGCCGGGGATTTGGGCCAGTTTCTGATTGGCATCGTAGCCGCCGTAATGCACGATGACATTGCGGTAATAGAGAATCTTGGCGTCAGGGTTGACCTTCTTCACCGCTCGGGCCGCCGTCAATGTCCCTTTTTCGACGGAGCCGAACTGCTCGTGCCCGTTCGCCTTTTCAAACGTGATCAACGGGAACCGGGCGAGGAAGGCGATCTCCTTGTCGGTGTACGCCTTCTCCTTGCGGATGTGCATATACAGTGGTATGCGATCCCAACTGAATTCCGGGCAGTTAGCATTCGATTCGGCTTTCTCGCGCATCGTCCCGCCGATCGCCGAGCCCTTGGGCTGCTCCTGGGCAAATGTTGATCCGGTGTTGAATACAACCAGCGTAACGATGATGGCCACGTTGACCAGGAGGGTTTTGGAAGTCGGTTTCATGAGAAGCTTTCTAGTGATCTCGCGCTCCTGGGTCCGACACACTTCGGGTCGCTTTGAGTGTGCCAGACGGAGCAAATTGAGCCCGTGCGCCGAACGGCAGTCTCCCCGTTCCGGACTCGTGAGCGACAAGGTTCGGCCGGTTCCCGTCGATTGCCTCGCGGAAATCGGGGATGACCACCCCGGCATCCACCCCCTTGCTCCCGGGCGCCAGTTGGAACAATCCCGTCCTCGAACTCGTCGATAACGAACTTGCCTTGGTCTCCAGATGATGAGGTGCCCGACATGAGCCTTTCGGCGCTGGAGCAAGTCGTTACACCAGCAGTCAAAATGCAAGTCAGACTAAGAGCCGAAAACACGCATCGTCGAATCGTCCGCATGGGTCGTACCGTTTCGAGAGGCCCGATTGCACCAATCGGTTAGCACAGGCCTCTGGTCCATTGAAGGAACGCGTTCTGGTGATCTGTCTGGAAACGGTTGACGTCGTCGGGCGCCTGGTGGGTGAAGTTGTCGCCACGGCCGTTGGCTTTCCAAGCTTGTTGGGCGCGCTCGACGCACGCGGCGACGTCCTCATAGTCCGCCTCCCGATCGCGCTTCGGTGAGTAGACAAGACACGGACGCGGGGCGATCAACGCCAGCACGTCGTCGAAATCGTACGGGATTTGCTGTTCACGGCCGTGGAACAAACCCAACAGCGGCTGTAACGAATGCCACTCCCAGAACCGACGAATGCCGCCGGTCGACTTCATGTCCGTGTCGGTGCGCAAGGGAGTAAACCCGCAGAAACTGGCCGCGCCGGCAATCCGGCCGTCAAACGCCGTGGCGTACAGGCCCACCGAGCCTCCCAGCGAATACCCCAGCACGTAGATGTGGTCCTTATCGACGGCGGGCATGTCGCCGTTGGCAGCCCCGTGTCCGCCGGACAGGAAATCGACCGCGGCCCCAACATCATGCACCATCCGCCCGAGCTTCGACCACTTGGGGTACTCCTTGTAGAAATCGCGCCCTTCCAGGAGCCGCAGCCCGAAACCGCACTGGTCGTATGCCAGCACCACGAAACCCTCTTGGGCCAAGCGGTGGTAGACCGTAGTGCCCTGCACACCGTAGCCTTCGTTGTACCCGCTGTGATAGGAGTAGGGATGTAACCAGATCACCACGGGAGCGGGGGCCTTGACGCCGGTGTTGAAGTAGATGTTACCGCGGACGTTGGCGCCGAAGCTGACGGGCACCCGGGCCGTGCCGCCCACTCGCCAGCGGTCGTGGGTCATCATTGCCGACTCAGCCTCGGTCAGGAACGTGTACGTGCCATCCCACGGGATCTTCCGGGGCGCCTGGCCGAGCGCCCGGCGGATCCGGGCCCCGCGGTCGGGGTTATCTCTGGCTTGCGGTGTCGGGAATGGGACCGTCCGTTGCTCCGGGGGGAGTTTGGCCTTCCATGCCTGCCAGTCGAACTTGTGGATGAACTGCTCGGGAAAGTCGCTCTGTCTGGCGGTTCCACGGCCGAAGGACAGGTCCAGCCAGTCGATATTCTGCCTGCGCTGCTCGTCGGTGATGGGATTGTGCTGGCCCGTGCGATAGAGAATGCGGAGGTTCTCCGGCTTGCCCAGGAAGGAATAAACCTTACGGCCTTCCATGTAGGCGCGTTCGACGGCGAAGGTCACTTCGGCTCCGTCGTTGTGGGCGGTGTGGATCAGGCAGCGTCGCGGGGCGATCAGGGCGTACCACCCGTGGCCGTCGATGGGCATTTCGTGTTCCCGGCCGTAGTAGGTACCCAGCTTGGGCACCCACCATTCTCTCGGCGCGTCTACGTATCCCGCTTCCATGAAGTAGTGCCGGCACGCGAAACGGTGCGGGCAGGACGCCGGCGTGCCGGGACTGCGAGCGACGACGGAGGTGATCCGCTCGTCGAAGGCCGCCGCGAGCATCGACTGTTTGCCGTAACGCGAAAAGCCGATGATGCCCACCTGGCCGTTGGCCACCGGGTAGCCGTATTTCGAAGCCAGCAGATAGTCCAGTGCCCGGCCGGCCAGCCAGGCTTTGGTGGCAATCGACGACCAGGTTGCCTCGGGGTATTCGCGTTGAAAGGTTCGGTAGACGGTTTCGTAGCCCGGATAGCCCCCCTCGCGATGCGTGTGGCAAACACCCGGGTAGAGTCCCACGAGGTACCCGCGTGACAGGGCGAGTTCCGCCCAAGCGAGTTGGTAGTAGCGCGGTTGTGTGAGCAAGACGGGAAAGGGGCCTTGCCCCCTCGGGATCCAAACCCACATCTCAAACGACGCCTTGTTCCTTGTGTCGAAGATGAGCTTCACGCGACGGCGAGTCGAGCCGTCCTCTTTCTTCCGCTCATCGAGCACCTCGGCCTTGATAATCGGCGGTACTTCTTCGGGAAACGCCCCGCAAAAGGTCTCGCACAACAGCCGGCGGATTTCCGCCTTGCGCCGGGTCCAGTCGTCTCGAGTGCGGACCGGCGTGCCGTCCAGGAATTGCATCAGCGGCGGCAGGGCGGCGGTGCGATGGACCGGGGCGATGGCGGCGGGCTTGCTTTGCTCGGACGCGCCGACGACGTCGCCTGAGATGCACGCCAGCGCCGCTCCGCCGACCGTTTCGAGAAACTCACGCCGCTTCATCCGACGGTCTCCGTGTTTGACTGAGAGGTACCATGTTTCGCGGTGCCACGTCCACGTGATGCGCTGTCTGTTACTGTGGGGATAATGGCAAATGGACGTTCCTTTCGATCAGGACCTCTGCGCAGTCACTTGTCCGCACGGACAAACCGTCATCGGCTTCCCGGCCTGAGTAGATCGTATTGCCGGTAACGCGCAGCCCTTTCGTGCTCCGGGCCCTGACGCTTGTCGCGCCGCGGAGCACGAATTCATTACCTTCGATGCGGATGTTCCGGTGAACCGAATCGTTCGCCACGCTGTTTTGGGGATTGATGTTGATGACCGGTTCGCTGCAGCGGACGAACCGGTTCCCGCGGATGGTCATGTCGCGCACGCAACCCGACTCGTACCACCCCCTGGCATCGTTCTCCAGGAGGATGGCGCTCATGTGGGTGTTGAGGAAGTCGTTGTCTTCGACCAGCACCCTGCGCCGCGTGGTGATCAGGAAGCCGCGGGTGGGGATTCGTGACACGTGGCAACCGCGGATCTCGACTTCCGGGGTCCAGGTGACGTTCTCCAGGACGTCGTTCTGTTGGAATTCCTCCGGGACGGGCTTCTCCAGCGTCAGCAGGAGTTCTTTCGGATTGAGCAGCCGTGCCTCCTCGATCCGGTTCGGGCCATAGGTCATCAGCGAGTCCCATCGGACGAACTCGACCTCGTCGCCGGGGTTGAAGGCCATGAAACCAAACGTCTGAGCGTGCATGAACCGCACCTTGATCCGCCGGTCGGAAAGCCGCTGGACGACGCGCAGGTGGGTTCCGTGGATGTTGATGGCATCGTCATGGGCCCCTGCGAAAAGGCAGTCCTTCACCAGCACCTTGCCCCTGCAACCTGATACCTGGATACAGTCGGCCCATGCCGCGGTCGTCCGGCCGCTTGTTTCGGCGGGGGCGACGGCGACGGAATCGAAGGTGAGATTCTCGGAGAACTGGTTGACCAGGCCCATTCCGTGCAGGAATCGGAAGTTCACATTCTTCCAGGTGATGTTCTTGCTGCGCCGAGTGAATACGCCGGCACAATCCCGGCGGGTGTCACGGATCTGATAGATCCGCCGCGGTTTCATGTTGTGTTTGCCGCGGGCACGGACAGCGAAGGGGGTAAGTTCCTCCAGCGTCAGGCCCTGGAGAGGATCGCGTCTCCGCCAAACCTCGTTGGTACTCAGGTCGAGTTCCTGCGCCAGGCCCGTCTTGTAGCTCCATCCCTCGCCCTCCCACGTGATCTGCCCGTCTTTGATCTTGTAGTGTGAATCCTTGTGGATCTCCAGGTCCACGTAGTCGGCTCCAACTCCCGCCACCGCGAACTCCGAGACCGTCGGCCGATGATAGTCAAATTGGAGGTCGGATATGATGATGTCCTCGCACCGATCGAGGCAGACCTCGATCATCTTGCCGCGATAGACGAGGCATGCGTCAGGCCCGGAGACCCGAAAGTGCCTGGCTCCGGCCAACAGAATCCCAACCGCCTTGTCGCCGTCGGGGTCGCCGTTCGTATTGGAGATCTGGTATTTTTCTCTGTAGGCGTTGCGGGGGTGGAAGTCGTAGCGGCCGGGGGCGAAACTGACTTCAACGGGAGCCTCTTCCGCGCCGGCTCCCATCAGCATGAGGGTTTGGTCAAATGAGCCGGGTGAAACGACCTTCACCCGGTCCCCGGGCGAAAGCAGCATCTGATTGATGCGGCGGAAGGTGCGCCAGGGAGACTTCCGCTGCACACCGGAATTGGCGTCGCTGCCATCCGCCGGGTCAATGTAGTAGGTAATATGGCCGGGCGAGAGCCTCCGGCGTTCTGCTGATGGATACAGGGTTTCCGAACCTTCAGTCGCGATGGTCCCCATGGCCCCGTGCAGCGTGAATGCGATGGTCGCTGACAACACAATGTTCATGACAATCTCTCGGCAAGGTCTACTTCTTGAAACCGCCGTCGGCAAAGTCCAAAACGCCATGGTGAAAAACGAGTTATGGGCGCCGGGGGCGGACCTCACTCTCTCTTTGATGACGCGGCTAGTTCTTGTCAGGCAGATTCTCTGCGGCGGCGGAACTTCTCGCTCGAATCATCTCTCCCACTTGTTTAAGGGTCTTGACGTCCACGTCACGGATCTTCCCCGCGTAGTTCGGGCCGATGTTGATCGAGAAGATATTGCCGTATTCCATCGCGCCGGTGTAGTCCTTGTATACCTTGGTCGCCGGATGGCATAAGTTGTCGTGTTGGGGCAGCGAATAAAACCACCGCGCCCCACCCTGGTGCGGAGGAAGAATAGGATACGTAAACTCGGCGACGAGGTAACCCTTGAATGCCCCCTCGGCATCCTTGTTATATTTGGACGCGTCCTTGTCGCCAAGCTTGCCGGGGCGTCCCCTTTCACGCAGGCAGAGGCGACCCGCGGGCTGGCCATGGTTGAATCCAACAAAGCTGTTCGGTTGGAACTTGTGTATCCATTCGGCCGTGTCGTCGTGCGACAGCCCGCCCGTACCGATCGCATGGTCGATCCACCAAAATTCAATGGGGCCGTATTGCGTCAACAACTCCTCGATCTGCGTTTTCTTTACTTCGGGGTTTGTACCGCCATTTCTCCCGCCATCGCCCGCACCCGGCCAGTTCCAATCGCCCTCGGAAAAGTAGAGCGCCAGTTTGATCCCGTGCTTGTCGCAAGACTTGCGGAGCTTGGCGAGGACGTCGATGCCAAGCGGGCTGTTGGTCACCTTCTTCTCCGTGGTCTTTGTGTCCCACAGGCAAAAACCGTCGTGGTGCTTGGCCAGGAAGAGGATGTAGCCCATGCCGGCGTCCTTGGCCGTTTGGCACCACTGGTCCGTGTCGCAGCCGGTCGCTTTGAAGTAGGACGCGTCCTTGCCTCGCGTCGGTGTCCATTCCTGGCCCGCGAAGGTGCTATACGACCAACAGATGAACATACCCCACTTCATGTCCCGAACCTGTTCGGCGCGAACCTCGTCAGGAAGCTTGGTCGCGTTGATTTCAGGCGTGGCCGCGGGAGCCGTACCGATCATTCCCAGGATCATGCAACCGGCAACTAGTTGAGTCTTCATGGTTTCTCTTTCACTTAAAGTGCTTGAATTTCGGTTCGGCTCACATGTGTGGCACGGTTACTTGCCGGCCGTGCTTCCTCGCTACGGGCGGCAGCACTGCTTGCGAGCCAGCAGTGACGCGACTTTTTCCAACGGGTCGACAGGGGGGTGTTGGGCACTACCGCTGGGGATTGTATCAAAACCCGCCCAACGAAGGTAGCGTTGCCGCGCATTTCGGGTTCGATGGGCGAATTTCGGGAAAAGTATTGATTCCGGCGCCGCGGCATGTAGACTGGATGGCGTAATCGGCGCGGTCCGTTCGGGCCAGCCATCGGATGTGCGACACGTTACTGACCACTGACCGTGGAGGTGCATGATGAACGCCTGGCAGAAGAAAACCGGGATTGTGTTGACGTTGGCAACAGTGGCTATTCTGGCAACGACCCACACGGCCGGCGCGGCGCTGGTGATCTCCAGCAGCGAAGGTGGATTCGGCGCCTTCACGGCCGCTGCTGACGACGTGATCAACGCCATCGACAACACTTCGCCGACCTATCTTAGCCAGGTCAACTCCGGCGGCTCGCTCTACGCCTCCGATCCCAGCGGCATCGGACTGAACAACGGTACGATCTACGACGGCGGCGGGTACAGCCAAACGGAGAACGGAAGGACGTACTGTCCGGCCAACGGATCGAGCATCACGTTCAACTTGACCGGCCCGCAGGACATCTATCAAGTCGCTTCCATCTCCGGCGGGTCCCAGAATCGGCGAAGCCAGCGATTCAGCTTGGAGTTTGGCACGGGTGGGTCGTTTTCCACCGTGGCCGACCAAACGCAGATCGATTTCACCTCCAATGCCTCCAACGGTGAGATGAAGGTGGTCATCGCCGACGACGCCGACGCGCCGATCGGAACGGGCGTGGACCAGATTCGCGTTACGTATTTCGACACGGGCGGATCGCTACCCCAGACCATGTATCGCGAGTTGGACGTCTTCAACTCGCCTCCACCTCCCCCTCCGCCGCCGTGGCTGAATATCACCAGCGCCAACCGCACGCTGCACCTCGACGCCGGCGACATCAACAACGACGGTGGCGCGACCAATCCGGCCGACGGTACCGACATTGATGCTTGGGCTGATCTGGTCAGCGGGATGACGGTGAACCACAATTTCCCGACCGACGGCAAGGCGACGTTCATCGCCGCCGGAAGCGGCGCTATCGGCGATCAGGCCACGGTGCGATTTGACGCCACCGGGTCCGGCGGCGACCTGATGTTCAACAACGCCATGAACTTCGACGCCCAAACCATCTTCGCCGTGGTGACCATGGAAGACAACGGCGCCGTGCTGGCCACGCTAATGTCCAACGCGTTCCACGGCCTGAATATCCGCCAGACGACCGCTGCCGTGCCCGGCTATTACCCGGGCAACAGCGGCGATTTCCTCATCCAGAACTCCACGGCAGCCAATGGCGGAGCGATCACTATTGACGGCAATCGGCAACTGGACATTCCCGGCGGTTTCGGCGTCGCCCATGTAATCAAGGCCGAGCGAACCGCGGCGGCGACCTACGACGGTTTCCGGCTCAGCGACAACGTGGTGGCCGATCGCCGCTGGAACGGCGACATCGCCGAGATCATCGCCTTCGACGCCAAGCTTAGCGGCGACGACACGCTCCGCGTGCAGCGATACATCACCGACAAGTACGCCCTGGCCTTTGACACGGCGCTGGACGAGCGGATCACCGAAGCCAAGCAGGTAGCGCTGGACCCGTTCGACGACGGCTCCGATCTGCACGTGGGGGTGAACTTCCACTACGGCGGCCCCACCGCGGACGACACCTTTGAGGGTATCGGCTTCGACAACATCGACCTGACCGGCGGCTCGCCACCGGGCGGACCGTTCACCTTGTCAGCCAACGCGGCCACGGCCGGGACAACGCTGGCTTTGAACTTCGCCTTCAGCAGCGACAACGGCCAGCGCACACAGAACTCCCTCATCACCGGCACCGATGCCGACACGCTCAACACGGTCGCCAACGAGTTCTTCTACATCGGCGGCGGCCACACAATGGCCAGCATGACTTTCGAAGGGTTGAAGCCCGACACCGACACGTTCGTTCAGGTGCTCGGCGGCGACAGCAACTGGATCTCGACCGTCGAGGTGCTGGTCAACGGAACCGACACGGTCGATTGGCTTGGCGCCGCCGAAAACGGGTCGACCACGAGCACCGCCTCGCTGCTGGGGTTCTATGCGCCGACCGATGCTTCGGGGCAACTACAGTTGGACTTCTCCATTGCCACGGGCAATTACGCCGGGATCGGCGGCGTGATCCTCACGCAGTCGGCCGCGGTGCCCGAACCGGGAACCCTGGCGCTGCTGGCCGTCGGCATCGCGCTGCTGTTGCCTCTGGGGCGACGGCGGAAACGATAGCCCGAGAATCCGCCGCTTTTTCATCTCCGAGACGGTGCCGTGGCCTGCTGAGCGGCCGCTTAAATGTCGTAGTAGAGACAGAACTCGTAAGGGTGCGGGCGGAGCCGCAGGGCGTCGACTTCGTTCTCCGTCTTGTACCAGATCCAGGTATCGATCACGTCCGGGGTGAAGACGTCGCCACGCAGAAGGAATTCGTGATCGGTCCGTAGCGCGGCCAGCGCCTCGGCCAGCGATGCGGGGGTGGTGGGGACACCCGTCATCTCGTCGGGCGACAGATCGTAGATGTCCTTGTCCATCGGCTCGCCAGGATCGATCTTGTTCTGAATCCCGTCGATCGCCGCCATCAACAGAGCCGAGAAGGCCAGGTAAGGATTGCAGCTCGGGTCCGGGCAACGGAACTCCAACCGCTTCGACTTGGGGCTGGGGCTATACATGGGGATACGCACCGCCGCCGAGCGGTTGCGCTGTGAGTAGGCCAGGTTGACCGGTGCCTCGAAACCGGGGACCAGCCGCTTGTAGCTGTTGGTCGTGGGATTGGTAAAGGCCAGCAGAGCGGCCGCGTGCTTGAGCAGTCCGCCGATGGCGTAGAGGGCCGTTTCGCTAAGCCCGGCATATCCGCCCCCGGCAAACAAGGGTTCGTCGCCTTTCCACAGTGAAATGTGCGTGTGCATCCCCGATCCGTTATCGGAGAAGATCGGCTTGGGCATGAAAGTGACCGTCTTGCCGTGCTTGGCGGCGACGTTCTTAACGATGTACTTGAACATCATCATGTCGTCGGCCATCTTGACCAGTTCGTTGAATCTCAGGTCGATTTCGGCCTGACCGGCGGTTCCCACCTCGTGGTGCTGGCATTCGACGTCCAACCCGCTTTCGATCATCGTCTGCATCATCTCGTTGCGCAGGTCCATCATCTGATCGGCCGGCGGAACGGGGAAGTAGCCTTCCTTGTGCCGAAGCTTGTAGCCCAGGTTGGGCTGTTCGTCGCGTCCGCGGTTCCACTGCCCTTCGACGCTATCGACGCGGTAGAACGCCTCGTTGGCGGTCTGCTCAAAACGGACGTCGTCGAAGACGAAGAACTCGGCCTCCGGACCGATGAAGCAGGTGTCGGCAATGCCCGTGCTCTTGAGGTAGTTGATCGCCTTTCGGGCGACGTTGCGCGGGTCGCGGGAGTAATCCTCGCGGGTGATCGGGTCCTGGATGTTACAGATCATCGAGAGGGTGGGGGTCTCGGTGAAGGGATCCAGCGAGGCCGTTTCCGGCTGCGGCACGACGAGCATGTCGCTCTCGTTGATCGCCTTCCAGCCGCGAATGCTCGACCCGTCGAAGCCCAGACCGTCCTCGAACACATCCTCGTCCAGTTTACCGACCGGGATGGTGAAGTGTTGCCAAAGGCCCGGGAAGTCCATGAATCGCATGTCGACTGCTTTAACGCCCTTTTCCCGACACAGCGCCAATACTTCTTTGGGTGTCACAAGATTCTCCTTCGTGAGTTCTGCTGGAATAACAAGATTACCGGGAAACGGCCCGCAGCCTGACATGACCCGACCCTGGGGCATCCGGAGCTGCACCGGCCGCGCAATTTGCTTTGCACTTTCCTTAGCAAAACCGATACCATTTCCCCCACCGGAAAACGCCGCGTAAACGTAAGTGAAATGGTCATA
The DNA here is from genome assembly GCA_964444795.1 of uncultured Planctomycetaceae bacterium. GTDB lineage: Bacteria > Planctomycetota > Planctomycetia > Pirellulales > Thermoguttaceae > JABMRP01. The sequence continues at coordinate 10,069 of CAYUIQ010000068.1, read as the reverse complement.
AAGGTTTAAGCAGTTCACCCGGCGGCCTTCAAGGACGTACCGAAAGGGCCGATCTGCACGATCCCTGGGCATCGGACGACCAAGAAACGGGCAGAATCATGGCCGTACCCACCTCCGGGAGGGGGAAGGACCAGGCACCGATCCGCGATTGGCTCACGCCGTCCACCTCACCATGGAAAGAGCGTCCGGGGTGAGGACCTTGAGAAAAGGAGAGAACACGCATTATTCCCGATTCCTTTCACATCGCATGAATCCCTCTTGACGCGTCCTGGCCGGTTGAGTAGCAGGTGGCTTTTCCCCAAATGACTCCTTACCCTGGGGGTTCACGTGCGGTCTGTGCGGATACTGCTGATGCTGACCGTACTCGTTTCGACCGGCGGCTGCGCGCGTTCCGTGTCCGATCTGTTCGACGGACTCGGATTGTCCGGCGGGGCGAGGATGTCTGGAGCCGACGATGAGTCGTTGGACGCCTACCAGAAATCCTGGGAGCGAAGGAAATGGGATACCGATCTCGACCGCATGCCCTATGACTCCAGCGACCCGCGCACGCCCTGGTCTTGAACTTGCGGTGGTTTGCAGTGGGCGGAGAAGACCAAACCCTCTCCCCTTCAGATCGCCCTCACCATGACCCTTTCCCGGAGGGAGAGGGGACTTCACTCGGGTCGAAAGATTCTTGACACACCGGCCGCGTCAGGTAAGGTGGTACCCGGGCAAAACACCGCTTCGCAACAAGGAGTTCCTCATGGTTCGTTTCGTTCTCGCGGCAATCGGCCTTTTGGCCACTTTCGCCAACCCGGCCACGGCCGAGGTGCGACTGCCGAAGATATTCACCGCCAACATGGTCTTGCAGCAGGAGCTGCCGATCGCCGTTTGGGGATGGGCCGATCGGGGTGAAAAGATCATCGTCACGCTGGCCGGCAAGTCGGCTTCCACCGTAGCGGATGCCGACGGCAAATGGCGCGTCAATCTGCCGGCCATGAAAGCCGACGGCCGGGCCCGGACGCTTTCGGTGGCCGGTACCAACACGATCACGCTGGAAAACGTCTTGCTGGGCGAGGTCTGGCTCTGTGCCGGGCAGTCGAACATGAACCGCGGCGTCGAGGTGCGCCAGAGCGATCCCAATATCCGTCTGTTCTGGATCGAGGGGAGCGTGACGCCGTTTGCCGACGACTTCGGCGAGGCGATTGCCGGCTGGGTCGAGGCGACGCCCGAGGGTCTGGCCGCCGCCGCGCCGCTGTACACGGGCCGGTTCGCGGGCAATCCGCGGAAGTCGTTCACCGAGGTGGGCTATGTCTTCGGTCGCAAGATCCACCAGGAGTTGAAGGTTCCGGTCGGGTTGATCAAGTCGGCCTTCGGCGGATCGAACGTCGGTTCGTGGACTCCGCGGCTCGACATCGCGGAGCTTTACCCGTTCGGCAAGCCGGTCGAAGGCAGCTACCTGGGCCACCGCCCGGGGTTGCTGTATCAGACGATGGTCCACGGCATGGTGCCGATGACGATCCGCGGCGTGATCTGGTATCAGGGCGAAAACGACGGCCGCAGCACGACCTATTACGAAGACATGACCACCTGGATCGCAAGCTGGCGGAAGCTCTGGAACCGCCCCGACATGCCCTTCTACTTCGTGCAGATCGGGCCCACGTCGTACGCCGGCGGCCGCATGCAGTACATTTGGGAATCGCAAGTGCGGGTCATGGAGACCGTGCCGCACACGGGCCTGGCGGTGAGCAACGACATCTATCCGGCCGACTCGGTCGGCGAGCACAAGACACTCGGCCTGCCCACCAGCGGCAGCAGCAACCCGCATCCGCCCAACAAACACATCGTCGCCGAGCGGCTGGCCGACATCGCCCTGATCGAGACCTACGGCCAGCCATCGCGCGTGGTCTACGGTCCGGTGTACGACTCGCACGAGATCCAGGGCGGCAAGGTCGCCGTCAAACTGAAGCACGCGGGCGGCGGACTGAAGAGCAGCGATGGCAAGCCGCTTGCCTGGTTCCAACTAGCCGGCGAAAAGCCCCAGGGCGAGCGAAGCCTGCAGTGGCACGTGGCCCGGGCGGAGATCAGCGGCACCGACACGGTGGTCGTTGCCTCGCCGGCGGTGAAAGAGCCGAAGTTCGTTCGCTTCGCCTGGGACTGCCTGGCGCGACACAACCTGACCAACCAAGAAGGCCTGCCCGCCGTGTCGTTCCGCACCGACGACGAGTCGAGGTAGCGTCGCGCCCGGCAAGGGCGTCTAAAACGCGTTGGAATCCAGCACTTGTCCGTCGCGGCGGTCGCCCAGGTAGTTGAACATCTCGCGGTCGATGCTGAAGCTGATGTTGTGGACCGATCCGTCGGCAAACACAGCATTCATGCCGCTGGAATGGGCACCGCCGAACATGAACCCGAACTGGCGAATGGAGAACTCGGGTTCGAGTTCCGCGTCCTGCCGCAGCGGATAGGCGGTGGAGCGGACCGTATCCGGATCCCAGCCGTCGCTCCATCCCCGGTCGTCGTGCCAATCGCCCGACTGGTAGGTGCTCGGCCGCAGGCGCTTTTCGCCGATCATCATCGTGTTGCTCGAACCGTCGCGGATCTCACCGTCGGTGACCGCCGGGGTGCATCCGGCCACTTGGCCCGGGGCGGGGCGAATGTCCCAATTGACCCGGGCGATGACCCCGTTGTACTGCTGGTTGTGGGGAATGTCCCAGATATTGCCGAACCAGTAGTGGTCTTCCACGAGCCAACTACTCCCGTTGCCGGGCGTGGCCGAGGCGTAGTCCATCAACACGCGATCGGATTGTCGCGCGGCGCGCCGCCGTGACGGGCAAGTGTAAGTCGGAACGGCGATCTTCTCGACCTCGGCCGTTGTGTTGAGATTGTAGACGGCGTCTTGCTCCAGATAGGGGAGGATCTGGAAGGCCCAACTGAGCCCCTGTTGCTCCGGGCCGTTGGGCTGCCCATTCAGCATGTAGTTTTCCAGCACGGGCCAGGGAGTGTCGCCGCCGGTTGGGAAAGTCCGCATGGCGTTCTCCAGGTTGCGCACGGCCAGACCCATCTGCTTCAGATGGTTGCTGCACTGCGTGCGCCGCGCCGCCTCGCGCACCGATTGCACGGCCGGCAGCAAGAGGCCGATCAGAATTCCGATAATCGCGATCACGACCAGAAGTTCCACCAGCGTGAACCCCTTCTTGGTCAACGGCTGCGAGCGTGACATGAGCGTCTCCGAAATGGTATAGATAAGAACTTGCCCTAGCACACGGAAGCCAAACGGCTCCCAACCGACCCGTCTCTCCTCGCCCCTGCGCCGTCGCCTTACTTGGCGCCGGGCACGAGTTTCTTGAACTCGGCTTCGTCGACCGAGCGGACCCCGCCCAGATTGTCGGCCACGAAACGTTTTCCCTCAACGCCTTCCTGTTCGTAGGCCACGATTTCCGGCGTCTTGGCGCCGCCGTAGACGATTTTGTACGGCTTTCCGTCGCGCGAGGAGACGAACAGCGAATCGACGTCGGTCACGCCGAGCGAATCGAGTTCTTCCTTGCTCAGGGATTTGATGAATTGCTTCAACTCATCCTCGTTCGCCGGCGGTTGCCCGCGATGCGGAGGAAGAAACTTGCCGTAAAGGATGGCCAGCGGCTTCAGATTGGATTTTTCTTGCTCTTCGGTCGCCGTCTGCGTTCCCCCGCAACCCAACGGCACCAGGCACGCGATCACCGCGCCAAGACACAACCCAACGGCCAGAAGCGGCCGCAACCCGAGATTAGACATGGAATTCCCCGCGGAAAAGACTTTACCCTGCCATTGATCCTACCCTGGGGGCAGGTGCGAAGCAACGGTATGAATTGGTGGTATAGCCATACCCCGACCGAGCGGCAGTGTCATAGCCCGGACTATTCATGGTCCTGGAAATTGCGCAACGCACTGTCGTAGCTACGTTCGCCAGAACGTGGGTCGTAACCCCCGGGCACGCCCTACGTTCTGGCAAACGTAGCCGTAAACTCATGGATAATCCGGAATAGCGGCGCGTGTTCCCGTTCCTTCGGGGGGAGTGATGCGACTGCGGACCCGCGCGCAGCGTGTCTCCGTTGCTTGTCCGGCGCACCCCTGGCATAATGGGAAAAGTCTTGCCCCGTTTTCCCCAAGCACCGTTGGTGCGGGGAAAAGAACGCGAAATACCAAGGAGTCTCCGTCATGACCCAATCGGAAAATACACGACGCCAGTTCCTCAAGGCCGGATCGGCGGCCGTGGCCGGTGCGGCGCTGGTGCCGATCGGTACCGCCGGCGCGGAAGCGGTCGATACGTCGAAGATCCTCAACTACAACCCCAAGATGACCTACCGCCCGCTGGGGAAGACGGGATTCATGATCTCCGAGGTCAGCCTCGGCGGACACGGCGGCCGAACGGTCGAAGACCGCGTGCCCGTGCTGGAAAAGGCCGTCGAGTTGGGGCTGAACTACGTCGACAACAACATCGACGCCGAGTGCAACCTGTACGGCGAGGCGATGGCCAAAGCGAGCACCGCCGGCCGCGACAAGTGGTTCATTGGTTTCGCCTCCTGGCCGCAGAAGATCACCACCGAATACGAAGCCCAGCTTTCGGCCGACGGAATGATGAAGTCGATCGAGGCCCGGCTCAAGTCGTATCGCACCGACACGCTCGACATGTGGCGGCCCGTGGGTGCTACCTGGGGTGAGGGACAGAAGGCCATGGCCACGATGCTCATGGTCAGCACCAAGACGCTCGATCTGGTCGTCGAAGTCTTCGCCAAGGCGAAGCAGCAGGGCAAGGTTCGTCACTTGGGCATATCGGCCCATAACCCCAAGGTCTTCCGTCGCGTGCTGGGCGAGTATCCGCAGTTCTCGGTCATCATCTTCCCCTATCTGTTCCTGACGGCCGAGTTTGGCGGCGACAGCCTGTTAAAGCTGGCCCAGGAGAAGAACGTGGGCGTGATCGGCCTGAAGCCGTTCGGGGCCGGTACGACCTTCGGGCTAAAGCCGCAGCAGATTCGCGGCCGCGTCGACAAGCGGGCGCATGTGCTGGTCAAGGAGATGCTCCAGGAGAAGCGTCTTTCGGCGGTGATCCCGGGCGTCAACATTCCCGAGCAGTTGGAAGAGAACATCAAGGGCTCCTATCTGCGCGATGAGCCCAAGACGCCCGAGGATGAGCAGGCACTGAAGCAATGCACCAGGAACTACTACGCCAACCTCACCCCGGACTATCGATGGCTGCACAAATGGGAACGCGTTTGAGCCGGGCACTGCCGGCGATCGTACTGGCCGCGGCAACGCTTGCCGCGATGGGTTTGTGGCGACACGTATCGTTCGGCGAACCGGCACCGGGTCAAACCGGCGACGGCACCGAGACGGAAGACGGGGACGACTCGGCCGGCGCGACCATCGACCCGCTGAGCACCAACGCCGCGTGTTACGTTTGCCATATCCCCTTCGTTCGCGAGGAGTTGGCGCGCGTCCATCTGGCCGAGAAGGTCACCTGCATCGAGTGTCACGGGCTCAGCGCCGCGCACGCCAACGACGAAGACGTCGGCGCGACCAAGCCGGACATCGTCTACCCCCGCGCCAAGATCGACGCTTCCTGCCGCAAGTGCCACGAGACCCACGACGCCCCGGCCGCGGCGGTAATCGCCCGATTCATCGATCGCGACATCACGGATAAGGTTCCCGTCTGCACCGATTGCCACGGCATGCACCGGATCCAGCGGCTCGACGACATCGAAGAGTAACCTGGGGGAAAGACTTGTAGGGTGGTCCAAGCGAAGCGCCGGCCCACCATCGTGCTGTGTTTCCTTTCGTTCCGATCTGGATTTTTTGAACAGGAGGGAGCGGAGGAAGCAGAGAAGGATATATCAACGGGGCGAACTCAACAGCGGAAGAGCTTCCTGCTTCTTTGTGCTCCTGTCGTAAAGCGTCTTCTTTCTTCGTGTCCTTGGTGTCTTTGTGGTGGCGTAACCGTCCCGCCGACTATCCAAACCGGAATGACCACAAAGACACGAAGGACACAAAGAAGGAAGAAGAGTTGGCACTCTACTTGCCGGTTGTACCTTTGTCGGGTCGCGCGGGGGAACGGTACTGCCTCTGCTGAATCTGACGCCACCACGGATGAATGACGGGGCGGCTCGGGGATGCCCGAAATAACTCCAAGGCCCCTTGCGCGGTTACCTCCGTATCATCGACGTCCAGCTCGTCCAGCTTGGGCAGTGCCTGTAGGTGTCTTAGTCCGGCATCGGTCACGTTGGTGCCCGAGAGGTTCAACTGACCAAGGCTTGTCAGTCCCTTCAGGTGGGCCAATCCTTCGTCATCGACCTGGGTGTCGCGGAGGAACAGGTCCCGGAGCTTGGGCAGTCCACTGAGGTGCTCCAATCCGGAACCGGCCAGCGGGCACCTATCAAGGAATAGTTTCACCAGACTTCGGAATTCCTTGACGTGCTCCAGCCCGGGCCCCTTGATCTGCGTGTTGTCGAGCATGAGATAGCCCATCTTGGTCATCTTACGGAGATGGAATAGTCCGGCATCGGTTACCTGCGTGTTGGCCAGTTGTAGCGTATCGAGATGGGTCAAGTTCTCCAGGTGTACCAGTCCCTCGTCGCCAATCCGGGTGTCGGTCAAGTTCAGCACTGTCAGACCGCTGAAATGCTTCAGATGCACTAAGCCGGCGTCGGTGACGGCCGTCTCTTCAAGCAACAGCCTTCGCAGATCCGTCAACCCCGTCAGATGCGCAAGTCCCGCATCGGTGATCCGGCTTCTGGTCAATTCCAGATGGCGAATTCCGTCGCACTCGGCAACGTGGACCAAGTCGGCGTCGGATGTCGTCTCCGGGAGGCTGAGATAGACGACGTTTCTGAGTGATTTCAGGTGGGATAGAACGGCGGGAGTGAGTTCTATGCCGGCCAAATCGACTTCCGTGGTAATCCCTTCCCCCGGTTCCTTCCGGACTGACGGTAGAGCCCTTCCTGTGGGCGCATCGGTGAAGTAGGGAATGCCGGCGATGACCTTCTCGTCGGCGTCGTATACCACGATGTGCCCCATTTCCGAAACACTCTGAATATACGCGACGGCGTCCTTCTCCTCCTCGGTCAGTTCGTCCTCCTCCGCGGTCAGTTCACCGGCAGGGGGCTCCGTCGTCGACCCGCAGCCGACGATACCAACGAGCACGAAACCAGCGCCGACAAGGGCTATTCTTCTCATGGCAGGCACCTTTTTGGTTAGGATATCCGGCCGCGAACGGCGCAGCCGTTTCGGAAGGATACCATAACGATGTCGCCCCACCAAGCCAGAGCGGCTCACCTCGCTCTGACCTGAGATTCGCGCCCTTATCCCGGGTTCCCCCGTCGATTCCTTCGTGTCCTTAGTGTCGTTGTGGTAAGCAAGACGGTGGGCCGGCGCTTCGCTTGTCCCACCCTACAGTCTAACGGCAGGTCCGAGCCGGACAGATGGCTGGGGCATTACACTACCACAAAGACACCAAGGACACAAAGCCCTGCGGGACATCGGGTCAAGTGTCCAAGCCGCAACGACCGCCTTCTCCGTCTCCCCCCCCTTACAACTCGCTCGCGTCGACCGATTGCATGTCATTTCGCACGCCCAGATAGCGGTGCGTTTGCGGGTCGATGGAGAAGCTCAGCGTGTGGACCGATCCGTCGCAGAAGACGACCTGCCAGCCGTTGGCGTGCGGGGAGCCGAAGGCATGGGCGTCGTGCCAGCCCGCGCGATCCTGCCGCGGTGGCCGGCAGGTCCAGGCGTTGATGTCGATGTCGTACCCCAGGTTCCAACCCTGGTCGTCGTAGCCACACTTGCCGCTGTAGTAGCAGTCGGGCGAGAGGTATCGCTCGCCGATCAGATACGTGTTGCTGGCGCCGTCGCGGATCTCTCCGTCGGTGATCTCGCTGCGAAGGTAGGAGATGCCATTGGACGTAACGGTGACGTGCGGCCATGTGTAGGTGGAGAACCCCGGGTTGTCACCCTGGCTCAGGCTGCTGGGGCCCGGGTGCATGCCGGTGCAGTTCTGGTCGCCGGCGTTAATCGCGTAATCGCACCGGCCGAACATGGTCGGTGTGTTGGCGTTGTAATAGAATCGGTTGTTGCTCGGGTCGTTCGGATAGACCACGGCCTTACGACGCGAGGGGCAGTAGTAGGCCGCAACCGGTGTTTCGGTGGCCTGCGTGCGTTCGGTCTTCTTCTGATCCTCGCTACCTCGGAGTCCCAGCCGATGCAGGGCCTCCTGCTCGATGAACGGCAGAATATTATAGCCCCAGCCGGCCGGCTGCCGCTCGCCGAAGCCGCGATCGGCGTCTCCGGTCCAGCGCCAGCCCCAGCCCCCAGTGGGAAAATGCCCCTGGGCTTCCAGATGGTGCAAGCACGCGCGACCCATCTGGTGCAGGTTGTTCTTACATTGGGTCCGCCGTGCCGCCTCGCGGACCGATTGGACCGCCGGCAGCAACAGACCGATGAGAATGCCGATGATCGTAATCACCACCAGCAGCTCGACGAGCGTAAAACCACGCGAATTGCGTTGCGACATGACAGGCTCCCCCCGGGTTTCCTGGATGCCTCGACTCTCCGATCCGGGTGGATTCGGTCCACCGGGGTTATTGTAGCCTCATGCCGCGGCGTTTGGCAATACTGGGGACCTTTCCATCTGGAGGCACCATGCCATCGGGTGGTGCGATGTGGGATCTCCCTTCAAACCGGCGACGTTCTGCTATAATATGCCGCTTGCTGGCCCCACGCTCCCGACGCCAGCGGAGAACTCGCCAAAGGAAAATCAAAATGACCGGCAGAGAACGAATCCTCGCCACGCTCAACCGGCAGCGGCCCGACCGCGTCGCCTTCGACATCGCGGGCACCGACTGTTCGGCCGTCCACGTGTTGACCTATCAGAAGCTCCGCGATGCGCTGGGGATTCCCCAGGGCCCCATCAAGTGTGGCTGCCTGATCCAATTGGTGGCCGAGCCGGAGGAAGCGGTCAACCAGGCGCTGGGCGTCGATGCCGAGGCACTCTGGTTCGGTTCCAGGGAGACGAAGATTTGGAAGACGCCGTTCGGCCCGGAGCTGATCGTGCCGGAGAAGTTCGCCGTCGAGGACCTGCCCGACGGCTCGTCGGTCGTACGCAACGCCGAGGGGACCGTCTGCTTCCGCCGCTCGGCCGACGCTTACTACTTCGACCCGGTTTACGCGCCGCTGGGGCACATTACCTCGCCGGAGGAACTGGACCAGTACGACGCGATGTTCGACCGCTGGGACTACGCGCCCCTCTACGACGAACCGATCGAAGCGCTGGCCGAGCGAGCGCGCAGGCAATACGAGTCGACCGATCGGGCGGTCGTTGGTTTATGGCGAATGCACTATATGCAAGGCGGCCAGATCTCGCGGGGATTCGAGAATTTCTTCATGGATCTGGCGGCCGATAAGAAGATGGTCCACGCCCTGATGGGCAAGCTGCACGAAGCCTACATGCGCCGGCTTGACATGTTCCTCGAGGCCTTCGGCCAGTGGATCGACGTCGCCTTTCTAACCGACGACCTGGGCACGCAGAACACGGGCCAAATCTCGCCGGACACGTATCGCGAACTCATCTATCCCTACATCTCCGAAGCGGTCGGCCGGATCAAGGCCGCCGGGAAAAAAGTTGTGATGCACTCCTGCGGGGCCGTCTCTAGTTTCATTCCCTCGTTTATCGAGATGGGCGTCGACGGGCTCAATCCCGTGCAGGTCAGCGCCGGTGGGATGAACCCGCGCGAGCTGGTACGCGAGTACGGCCGCGATATTGCCTTCTGGGGCGGCGGCTGCGATACGCAACACGCGATGAACGCCGCCGATCCCGAAGACGTTCGCGCCGACGTGCGCCGCCGGCTCGACGAGTTCGGCCCCGACGCCCACCTGATCTTCACCCAGGTCCACAACATCCAGTACGACGTCCCGCCGGAGAATATCCTCGCCATGCGCGACGAATTCCGCTTGCGGACGGGCGGGTAGAGGCGTGCGAGGAAACAGGTGTTGGGGTTTGTCTCGGGTGCCTGGCGGTCGAGCGCAGCGAGCCCCCAGTTCGCCGCCTACTGGGGGCTCGCTGCGC
>CAYUIQ010000067.1:0-35869 GCA_964444795.1 uncultured Planctomycetaceae bacterium | reverse complement strand
GTTTCCGTCAGCGTTCCCCTTTTTCAACGGGCTGCCAAACCGGGGGCGGGAAACCGATTCTCGGGCGAAAACGGTAAACACGAGGTGACGGTGGTGAATATCTTCATCGGAGAGACGATCGGCACGATGCTCCTGGTGCTGTTGGGCGACGGTGTGGTGGCCAACGTGTGCCTGGCCAAGACGAAGGGGAACAACTCGGGCTGGATCGTCATCGCGGCCGGCTGGGGATTTGCCGTGGCTGTGGCCGTCTACGTGGCCGGTTGGGCCAGCGGCGCCCATATCAACCCGGCCGTGACCGTCGGCATGGCGGCTATCGGAAAGCTGTGCCCGGCGGAAGTGCCCGTCTATCTGGCCGGGCAGTTCTTCGGCGGCTTTCTCGGTGCCGTGTTGGTTTGGTTGGCCTATCTTCCCCACTGGTCGCCCACCGAAGACGCCCCGACCAAGCTGGGCGTTTTCTGCACCATCCCGGAGATTCGCCACACTGCGGGCAACCTGATCTGCGAGATCATCGGCACGGCCGTGCTGCTGATCGGCGTGTTGGGGATCACCAACGACCACAACAATCTGGCCAACGGGATCGGTCCCTACGCGATCGGCATCCTGGTCTTCGGCATCGGGCTTTCGTTGGGTGGCCCGACCGGTTACGCCATCAACCCGGCCCGCGATCTGGCGCCCCGATTGGCCCATGCCCTGCTTCCCATCGCCGGCAAGGGCGGCTCCGATTGGTCCTACGCCTGGATACCGGTCGTCGGTCCGATCATCGGCGCCGTGATTGGCGCGGTACTTTACAATACTCTGTTTGCCGGATTGACGCCGCTGTAGACGCCTTTTTCATCCGTGGCAAGAAAGGCATTGACGGTTGGAACCATGAGCACCACGACGATCGCCCGAATCCTCGATCAGTCGGGGCCGCTGGCCTTTCCCGGCGTGTACGACGCGCTCTCGGCGAGGATCGCCGAGCGGGCCGGATTTCCCTTGGGGTTCGTGTCCGGGTATTGCGTGGCGGCCACCATGCTCGGGGAACCCGACGTCGGCCTGTTGACGCAAACCGAGATGATCCATCGGGCGCGGCACGTCTGCCGGAGCGTGAAGATCCCCATCCTGGTCGACGCCGACACGGGATACGGCAGCCCCTTGAACGTCCACCGCACCGTGAGCGAACTGATCGACGCCGGGGCGGCCGGATGTTTTCTCGAAGACCAGGTCTGGCCCAAGCGCTGTGGGCACATGCGGGGAAAGCGGATCGTCGACCGCGACGAATATCTCAACAAGATGCGCGCGGCGGTCGACGCGCGCGCCGGTCGCGATTTCTTCATCGTTGCCCGAACCGACGCGCTGGCCATCGAGGGAATGGAGGAAGCCGTGGCGCGTGTCGAGGCGGCTCGCGACTTGGGTGCCGACGCGGGGTTCGTCGAAGCGCCTCATTCCGTCGAGCAACTCACCGAGATCGGCCGGCGTCTGCGCGGTCCGGCCGTGGCCAACATGATCGGCGGCGGACGCACGCCCGTGCTGCCGCTGGAACAGCTTGGCGAGTTGGGATTCCACCTTGTCCTGTATCCCCTGGCCGGAATCTTCTCGGCCGCCGCCGCGATGGAAACGACCTGCCGCCAGTTACGCCAAACGGGCACGACCCCCGACGACACGGCACCGCCAATGACGTTCGACCGGTTCAACGAACTCGTCGGGCTTGACGAAAAGCTCGCGCTGGACGAGCGGTTTTCGGAGTGAGAATTCGTCGCGTTCCGGGGGCTCGCTGCGCTCGACCCCAGACACCCATCCGTCCATCTCACGGTTGCCGAACCTACGGAGTTGCTCTTCTTGGCTTCGCACTCGATATGCCGTACTTCTTGCGCACCGCCTCGTACTCTGGATTGACGCACTCGTTGCCCCAGCGATAGAGGACCTGCAACAGCCCCTCGGCGGGCTCGGGATATTGGCCCTGGTCGTCGGTCTGGCGCATCCAATCTTTCAGGATGGCCCGGTGCCGCGCCAGTTCGTCGGCGTATCGGGGGTCGTCGACGAGATTGTTGACCTCGTGCGGATCGTTTTCCAGGTCGTAGAACTCCTCGGCCGGCCGATCGGGGCCGACGAACACGGCCGCCTTGTCCGTCAATTTGCCCTCGGCGTAGAGTTGTTTCCAAATGACCGTCACGTCGCGACCGTCGCGGTATTGGGGCTGAAGGTACGGCCGATCGGTCAGGAAGTTGCGAAGATACCGGTACCGCTCGGTCGTCACGGCGCGGATGCGCTCGATCGTGTAATCGCACCTGTCCCGGGCGGAAATCACATAGTCGCGCGGCCGATAGTCGTCGGCAAACACGTCGCGGCCCTCCATGTGGCCCGGTATGGGGAGTCCGGCCAGAGCCATCGATGTGACCGAAATGTCGATGCTGCTGACCAGGTCGTCAGACACGAGCCCCGGGCGCGTGACCGGGAAATTCTTCGGCCAGCGGATCACCAGTGGCACATGAATACCGCCCTCGTAGCAAAACTGCTTGTGACGCAGTCCGCCCGGCATCCCATGGTCGGAGAAGAAGAAGACGATCGTGTCCTCCAGCACGCCGTCCGCCTTGAGGTGACTGAGGATGTTTCCGACGGTCTTGTCGGTTCCCAACACGCAGGCGTAATGGTCGGCGAGCATCGCGCGGTAGATCGGGTGGTCGGGATAATAGGGCGGCACCGGCACGTCGGCCGGCGAGACGGGCGTCTTGTCCTTCAGTACGGCCTTGCCGTTCTTGCCCCCCTTGACCTGAATCTGACCGAACCAAGGCTTGCCTTGCGACTCGGCCTGCTGCCAATCCCTCACGTCGTACAGCGACCCGCCGTCGTAGACGAAATTGTAATCGGTCTTACCCCGATTGAACGTCGCGTAGCCGGCCTGTCGAAACAGTTCCGGCACCGTCTTAACCCCCTCGGGCAGATGGATCGTGCCCAGTTCTATGTGACGAGGGTCCTTCGCGTTGGAACGGGAACTGCGGTGATTGTGAATGCCGAGCGTTGTCTGCATCGTGCCGGTGATCAGACCCGATCGGCAAGACGAGCAGACCGGCGCGGTCACGTAGGCACGCGAGAAACGAACGCCCGCGGACGCCATGCCGTCCAGCACCGGCGTCTCGATGAGCGTCTCGCCGTAGCAACTCAGCCACGGATTCATATCCTCGGCAACGATCCAGAGGATATTGGGCCGCTCGGGCTTCCGCCCGGCCGCCGTCGAGATCCCAGGCGGGAGAATCCCCCCGATAAGAAATCCTCCGAACAGTGCGATCGATAACCTACGATGTCGCGTCATCCGTCACCTCCCACGATTCGGTTATAGTATCGGGTCTACTGGATGTTGTTGTTTGCATCTTGGGCTATGTGTCCCCATTTGCGCTATCGGAGGTAGTACGTGAACACGGCGAAGGGAACAAACCACTCGATCTCTGAAACGTCAATTCCCGGATATTGGGTGCGATAGTCGGCAACAATTCGTTTGACGTCAAAATCTTCCATGGCCGCGAATTCACCATGCGGTCCAAGGTAGTATCCGGAGCGATGGTGGCGCCCGATCTCTTTTTGCAGTGAATCTTTGAACCGACGGAGCAGGTCAACTCGTTCCTGCTCGTACGGGCCGAGTCTGTAATACCGCAGCCGCTTCTTGATCGTTTTGTCGGATTCATGCCGCGCGTCCGCACGAAACTCGTAGATCAGTACGGCAAGGACAACTTTTTCCGCCGTGTCTGGTTTCCGTCGTTTCGCCAAAATTGCTAATTCCTCGGTGCGATGCAGGGGTGCCCAGTCAGATCGGCCAAGTTGTGTCTTTTGAGCAGCCCGAGAATGGAAATGGAGGAAGTAGTTGTCTCACGACGCCCCACCCAATGGCGCTAATCGTACCATGCGTGTCACGCTATTTGGCTGCACACTCCAGGGGTACAAGCTCCAGCTTAGCGAGTATTGCGACCGATGCAAGTGGTGATTGCGGGCTAGCCGCGCCAGGCACAAGTGCCGGGGCTAAACCAAGCGATCTCACGACACCACGACATACCGATCGGCATCCGTGAAATACAACCCCGTTTCGGCGACGGGTTCTCCGAGCATGGCGTGCCAGGCTTCGGCATAGGTGAGCAGTTGGCCCCGGTAGTGCCGAGCTAGGGCATCGAGACGGTCGGCGTCTTGGGCGTCGGTTTTGTAATCGACGATCACCCAGCCGCCGGCCTCGAAAAAGGCCAGATCGATCACCCCACGGACGATTGTGGGAACGCCTTGGTGATGGGGCGAGTCGTCGGGCAACAGCGTTTGGAAGGACACCTCCGGCAACCGCCGCTCGGCTCGCAAGGCGCGTTGCCAGACGTCGGAGCGGGTCACCGCTTGCACGGTCGCGATCACCTCGCCGGCCAGCGACGGGGCGAGGCCTTGTTCCTCCAAAGCACTTCGAGCCAGATCGTGCAACTCGGCTTCCGGCCGGGCCATGGCCGTTTCCAGCAGCGAGTGGACGACCGTCCCCCATTCCGTGCCGTGTTCGCCGGCCGATCGCATCGGGCTGGCCTCGGTCACCGAAACGGCTTTGGCCGCAACCATCGCATAACCGGGCCGCGCCGCCTCGCGCCATCGACCGGCAATCGCCTCGACGGCCTTGGCCGGTTCCTCCGCTGGGATCGCAACCGATCGTGTCTCGGCCGGCGTGCTGGGCAGGCCCACGGGTGGGTCGCCCGATTCCCCGTCGCCAAGCTCGGGGCAACCGTCCAGCGCATCGGCGAAGAACTTCCACGGGTTGCGAGGGTTGCCCTTGGCTCGCTGCGTGACGACCAACTGGCTTCCCGCACGCGTGGCGGCCACGTAATGCAGCCGCAGCTTTTCGGCTTTGGCGAATTCCTCCTCCTCGGCCGCCCACGACTCCCACTCCCCGGGACATGCCAACAACGGCCGGGTTCGCCCCCGCGCGTCGCCCGTGATCGCCAGATAGCCGAGCACGCGGTCGCCGCTACGATCGATATGAAGCTGGGGCGGATAGGCCGTTTGTCCGGTGGGGTCGGCGAGAAAAACGATCGGCGCCTCGAGCCCTTTGGCCTGATGCAAGTTCATGATACGGACGGGTGATTGGCTGGGCGGCCGGGCGGGCAAGCCGTCGTGTGTTTCCTCGCGGTTGACGAGCTGGCCCAGATAGTCGACCAGTTCGCCGGAGGAAATCGCGTCCTGCTGCGCCGCTCGCAGAAGCTCGATCGCCCGGGCGAGGCTTCCGGCATGCACGTTTCCGGCAGCTCCGGCGGCAGCGCGGGCCGGCAACCCCAACTCGGCCGCGATCCGCTCCACCGCGGCCACCGGCGGCCCTTGTCGCAGGAGCCGATCGTAGTCGCGGAGCCGGTGCCAGATTTCATCCAACCGCCGGGCCGTTTCCGCGGGCAATCGCTCGGGCAGCGGCCGGCGAAAGTCGAACTGCCCACCCGCTTGCCGTAGGGCGAAAAGCGCCGTATCGCTGACACCAAACAGTCCGCTGCGCAGCGCGGCCACCAGCGCGACCGGGTTGTCGGGCAGGGTGATCGCTCGCAGACAACGGTGGAGCAGGTCCAACTCTTCGACCTCGTTAAGCACGGCTCCGCCGGTCACTTGGGCGGGGATCCCCAAGCGGGCCAGTTTTGCGGCATACGCGCCCAGGTTGCGTTTCCTCGCGGCAAGAATGAGAAAATCGTCCGGCACGGCCAGCGGTTCCTCGCCGTCGGCTGAAGACACTGCCGCGAGAATCGCCTCGGCGATCCGCTGTGATTCGTACTCGACGGCCGCGTCGTTCTTCTTGCAGAACTCCGCCGGAATATTCAGCGTGCAAACCCCCACGGGCAACGTGCCCGGGCCGCTGGGGTGGGCCGATTCCATCGGACGCCGCTCGGGCGAGTACGCGTTGGCCACCGCCGGAAACACTTCGTCGAACGTCCGATTGCTCCACTCGACCACGGGCCGGCGACTGCGGAAATTGGCCCAAAGGGTGATCGCCTTGCCGTGACGCTCGATGATCCGTTTCACCTCGTCGTAGGTGACGATATCGGCTCGACGAAAGCGGTAGATCGACTGCTTCGGGTCGCCGACGACGAAGAGCGAACCGGGCCGCGGCCGGCAGCTTCGCCAGACCGTTTCGTCCGGGTCGTCGGCTGTGAGCAGGAGCATCACCTCGGCCTGTACCGGGTCGGTGTCTTGGAATTCGTCGACCAGCAGGTGCGTCAAGCGGCGAGCGAAGTAGCGGCGAACCGTCGGCTTGTCGCGTAGCAGTTCGGCCGACTGCAAGAGCAGATCCTGGTAGTTCAGACCGCAGGCCGCGCGTCGCCGCCGATCGTACATCTTCGCCGCTTCAGCCAAAACGCGCAGCACCAGCGGGTATCGCTTTCGCCGCCAAAGACCGACCAACCGTTCGGCATATTGCTCGGCGAAACGGTCCCATTGCCCCAATTCGGCAAGCGCCTGCTCACGGCCGCCGGGCCACTGCTTCTGTACGATCTTCTTCTTGCCGAATTCTTCAAGGATCTCCAGCAACTCGGCCGGTCGCTGCAAGTCGGCCTGACGAACCATCCTCGCCACGCGCCGATAGGCGGGCATCAGGCGGTCGTTTCCCGGGTCCTCGGGCAAATCCGGAAGCAGGCTGCCGATGTGGCGGGCGTAACTCAGCAGCGCTTCGGTCGCTCCTTTGAGCGACGGCAACTCGACTTCCTCAGCGGGCCAGTCGTGGACGTCCGGGTAATTCGCATATTGCAGGAACGGCTCGTGCAACTGTTCGATCTGGAGGCCCAATTCCGCCAGGTCGTGCAAGACCGAATTGCCGGGATCGGCCAGCAGGCTGGTGACAAACTCGTCCCACGCTTCTTCCCGCAGCCGGGCATCGGTCGCGTCGTCCAGTTCGCGAAACGCCGGATCGACCCCCGACTCGACGGGCCGCTCGCGTAGCAATCGGCCGCAAAACGAATGGATCGTGCCGACGAAACACCGGGCAACGTGATCGGCCGCCTCGCGCAGCCGCTGTTGACGCCGGCCGGTCGCCGCCCGGGACGCCGTCTCCAGGGCCACCTGAAAACGCCCCCGCAATTCGCCGGCTGCTTTGCGCGTGAAGGTAATCGCGGCCAGCGTATCGACCGTGCAGTGTCCCTCGCCGAGCAGCTCGACCATGCGGCCGACCATGCTCGTCGTTTTTCCCGAACCGGCCGAGGCCTCGACCAGCATGGTTGTTTCCAGCTCGGTGAGGATCTGTTGCCGCTCGGTCTGGTCGGGCGGCGCGGGGGCGGCAGTCGGTTGTTCCTGGCTACTCATCGATGCCCCTCCCTCGCAACTGCCGGAACGGGTCGAGTGCCACGTTGCCCGGGTCTTCGAGCTTGGCCCGGGCGTCGGCCGTTACTCGGTTGACGTCGCCGCAGATCGAGGCGTAATCGCAGTAGTCGCAGTCGTTCTTGTCGTCGGTGGCCGAAAACGCGCCGTGGCGAACGATCCCTGCCATCGTGTTCAGCACATCGCGGCCGGCGGCCAGTTGTTCGGCCGACCAGGTAATCCGGTCGCCCCGTTGTTGAGGATTGGGGAAGAAGAAGCCGAATCGCACTGCCCGGGCATTCGCGCCGACGACCGTGCGCAACCGGTGGTTGACCATCGCCAGGTAAACGAACGGCTGGACGACGCGTCCCTGCCGAAAAGGATCGCCCCGATCGTATTTCCACGTGCTGCCCGTCTTGTAATCCCAGATCGCGTATTCGGGCTCCGCGGAGTCGCCGAGCCGATCGACCCGATCGACGCGCCCCCGGGCAAGCAACTCGCGGCCGTCGGCCAGCGCCACGGGCACCGGCTCGGGCGAGTCGAGCGGTGTGCCCGCCGCCTCGGGGCGCATTCCCAGCGACGCCTCCATGTACATCGGCCGGCCGCCGGTTCGCTGGCAGAATTCGATCTCCTCGGTCAGAAACACGCGCGCCGTTTGCTCGATGTGCCGCACTTGCGATTGGAAAACATGCTCACTCGGCGGAGGGTAGGTCGCCCGGTACGCTTCGATTTGCCGATCGACCACCGCCCGCAAGACGGGCCCGTGCGTCTTGGAAAACGGCAACGCGTCGGCCTTGGCCAACTCGCCGACGAACTGCTCGAAGACCACGTGCAGCAGATGGCCCAACGTCAGCGGGTCGAGCCAGCGACGGGTGTCGATCTCCAACTCGTCGGGCAACACGAGGTTCAGCCCGTAGTGGAAGAAGAAGGCCAGCGGACAGCGTCCGAGGAGTTCCAGCCGGCCGCTCGACATGACGGGGCCATTGGCGGCGGTCGGGTCCAGGACGTACCCGGCGCGCTCGACGTGACCGTCGTACTCGGTAAATGCGGCTGAGTGCCGTTTGCCGGTCGCCTCGGCGCCGCACGCCAAATGGGGATAATGCCGGGCCACCCGTTCCGCCGCGCCCTGCACGGGAAGCGTTCCACAAAGCCGCCAGAGCCACCACTGGGTATCGCTTGGGCAGGAGTCGGCCTCCGGCGGTGCGAACGATGCGGCCGCGGGCAGCCCGTCGAGCATGTCTTGCTGTGTCCCCTGGCGGTTTCCCGACACCAGCCGGTAGACCGCCAAAAGGAGCGCGCTGGGAAACTGTTCCCGATCGTCCCGCAGATTGCGCGAGGCGAAGCTCAACGTCAAGCGGCCGCGCAAACGTGCCAGCATTCGGGCGAAGCCCAGCAGTTTCTCTTCCAGTCGCGACGCGGCGGTTGGCAGATCGGCCGAAACGGCGCGGCGTTCGACGTCGAGCAGGAGCGGATCTTGCGATCCCGTGCCGGGAAAACGGCCGTCGTCCAGCCCAACGATACAGATGTGGCGGCGTCCCGAGTGCCCGCCGGTCAACACGCCGGCCACGTGCAGGCACCCCGGTCGCGGACCGCTACCGGAAATCCTCGCCGCACGGGGCAATTCGGCCAGCCAACTCCACACGTCGAGACTCAGCGGCCCGTCGCCGTCGGCGATCCAATATGCCAGGTCCTTGATCTCTTCGATCAGTCGCTGGCAGGCGAAATTGTCGGCCCGGTCGACGGAGTGGGCAAGACGCCCGAGTAAGTCGCGCGCCGCGGCCAGTACGTCGGCCTGTTCGGCGCCCGGTTCCGGGCTCACCGCCAGCAGATCGTCGATCAACCGGCGGAGGATGCGGAGGTCGTCGAGCCGGCGCTCCCATCGCCCTTGGCGAGCCGCCGCCTCGTCGGCCCCTTCTTCCGAATCGACCTCTTGCGAACTTTCCAAACGCCGCTCGAGGCCGGCGATTTCGGAATCCATACGCGACACGTAACGTCGGCGGCCGAACCCGATGCCCACGGTTCGCAGCACGGAGGCCAGCCGAGCGGGTCGCGTCTCGCCGTCGGTCGATTCGGGGCAGGTCAACAGACCGTCGCGTACGATCCTCACCAACGTGGCTTGCGGAAAGTCTTCGCCGATCCAAGCCACCCACGCCGCGAGCAGGCGCCCGGGGCGCGAGTACCGGCAGGGAATCCCCTCGGCGAAAGTGACGGGCAGATCGTCGGCAAGGCCCGACTCGCCGCCCTCGCCGTCGCCGCGCGGCATCCAAGAGGCCAGACTCTCGTAGACCAGCGGAACGAACGTCTCGGGGTCCGTATGGAGCAACTCCACGTCGTCCAGCGGGATGCCTCGGGCCAGACATCGGCGAAGCACCTCGCGAACCTCGTTCACCTCGCCGACCGCTGGGAAGATTTCAACCGTTTGATCGTCTTTCGGCGTCGGTGCATCGGCCGGCCGCCCGACCCAGGGCAGGAGGTCGACATCGGTAGAAATCTCTCGGCGGGGATCAACCGGCTCGTCGACCGGCAGCAGCAGGTGATTCTCCTTCGGCAGCGCCCCGCGGAGTCGCTCTTCCAGAGGCGAGGGCGCCAGATCGCGGGGCCAGAGGACCAACAGTTGTTCATCCGCGAGCGCGCCGCCGGTTTGCAGCCGGCTCGTGGCGATCTGGGTCACCTCGGCATGGTCGATCAGATTTCGTTGCCGCAGCGATTGCAGGTAGCCGTGCAGAATACGCCCGAGATCGCGGCCTTTCCCCGCCGCTTCGAAGTGCTCGGCGGTGAGATCTTCCGGCCGCAGTCCGGCCATCCGTAGCGATTGCAGCGAGCGGCGGATCGTTTCGGTCATCGCCGCACTGGGCGGCAACTGGCCGAGGTATTCCAGGTCCGTATCGCGTAGCTCCCGAAGCAACCGATCGACGAGCACAAAGACGGCCCGTTGCGAGGCGGGCGACACGCCGCGGCCGACCATCTCCGGCAGGGCCAGATCGATGGCCGTCGACTTGATCGTTTTCACGCGCACGTTGACGGGTGAGATACCGGCGCGGGTGATCGTGTCGAGCCATTGATGGCCCACTCGCATCGACGGCGCGATCAACCATTTCTGGCAAAGGGGGCGCCTGCGACATGCGTCGGCCAAGGCCTCCGTCAGGCGATTCATGCCTCCGGCCTCCCTTGCCGTACCGTCCTGCGAGCCAAGAAGTGGGTCAGCAGAACCGACGCCAGATACACTCCCGCGGCAGCCAGCACGATCGCCGCTTCGGCACTGATCCGCGTGCCGTACACGCCCACCCGGGGCGCGGTGGTGACGACCATGCAGAGCCCGATCGAACCCCAAATGATCGTTGACAAGCGGGCCAGATGGTGCGAGGCGGTGGCCGCCGGCAGACACAGCAGGGCGATAACCAGGATGAGCCCCACGACTTTTGTCAGGCAGATGACCGTCAGCGCCACCAGGCAGAGAAGCGTGATATTGGTGGCCACGACGTTGATCCCCTGGAGCTCGGCCTGTTGCGGATCGAGGCAAAGCGCCAGCAGGCGTTTGTGCGAGACCAGCACGACACCGACGATAACCACGTTCAGGGCGATCATCCACCAGATCTGAGACCAACTCACGACGGTGATGTTGCCGAACAGATAGAACATCAACTCGGTTTGGTAGCCGGGCGTGAACTTGATGAGCAGAATGCCGACGGCCATACCTACGGCCCAGAACGCACCGATTAGGGTATCGAGCCGTTCGGCGGCAAATTCGTGAAACAACCCGATCACCACGGCGGCCCCCAGCGCGGCAATCGTCGCGCCGGCGGTCGGACTAAGCCAGGCAAAGCCGTCCGGAACCCGGTCTCTCAGAAACACGGCTGCCCCGATCCCGCCGACGGCCACGTGGGCAATCGCCCCGCTGAGGAACACGATGCGCCGCGTGATCACATACGGACCGATCACCCCACACGCCACACTGGCCAGCAAGCCGGCCAGAAGCCCGGTCAGCAAGAACGGATTAACCGCCATGTCCTGAAAGAATTGCATGGCGTTTTGAATTACGTGCTGAATAACGTCTACTATTCCCACTTCCCCTCCAAACGCCGGGCACAAGTGCCGGGGCTAAACAACGAATCGCTAATCCCCGCACCCCTTCTCGCATCCCGGATCCGACAACGGACACTCGTCGCGATGCTCGACGGGCCGTACGTGGTCGTGGTACATTTCGGCGATAATCTCTGGCGAAATATCGGCGGCCGCGTGACACGTTGCCCGCCGGTTGAGGCAGAGCACTTGTTTCAAATGGCGCGAGACGAACGAAATGTCGTGACTGACGATCACCACGGGCAGATGGTCGTTGAGCCGGTGGAGCAGGTCGGTCAGCCCTTGTTCACTGTGGGCGTCGACGCCCGCGGTCGGTTCATCGAGCAACAGCAACTGGGCGTCGGCCGCCAGCGCCCGGGCGATGAGCACCCGCTGGCGTTGACCGCCGGAGAGCGTGCCGATGGGCCGGCGGGCGAGACCTTCGGTCTCCGTTTGCCGCAGGGCTTCGAGGGCCGCTTCGGTGTGCGAGGCTCCGAAGCGGGGTCCCCACGACGTCTGGCTCAAACGTCCGGTCAGCACGACGTCCAAGACGCTGGCCGGTACCGTTGCGTCAACGCGTGCGTGTTGCGGCACGTACCCGATGCGGGTGCGCGTCTCCAAAGGGGGGCAGCCGAAAACCTGGACCGAGCCGCGCTGCGGATGGAGCAGTCCGAGCATGAGTTTCAGGAGCGTCGTTTTGCCGCCGCCGTTGGGCCCGATAATCCCCAGAAAATCCCCCGGCTCGATGCACAGCGACACGTCTTCCAGTACCGGACGGGACAGTCCGTAGGGCGGATAGCCGAACGTTAGGTCGGTGATTTCGACGATCGAGGGCATGGGGTTATTCTGTCTCTTGGTCTGTTTCACCAAACGACCGGGCTAGTGCTTCGGCCGCCTTTTCCAAGTTGGCCAGGACGTCGGGAGCCAACGGGTCGAGACGCTCGACACGGCCGTCGATCGCCTCGGCGACCGCGTGGGCCGCCTGGCCGGGAATCTGTGGTTGCACGAAAATCACCCGCGCGCCGCTCGCCCGGGCTTGGCGCTGCAGGTCGGTTAGTTGCCGATCGCTGGGCTCCTTTCCTTCCACTTCGACGGCCATCTGCCGGAGTCCGTAGTCGTCGGCAAAATACCCCCACGCCGGATGGAAGACGAAAAACGCGCGCCCGCGATACGGCTCCAGTGCAGTGCGAAGGGCCGCGTCGGTTTCGTCGCAACGTGTCTCCAATGCCGCCAGATTCGTCTGGTAGGTGGCCTTGCTTTCCGGATCGATCCGCGACAGTTCGTCGGCCACGGTGCGCGCCTGCATCTTCAGCCGCTTCGGCGACAGCCAGACATGCGGGTCTTTTCCGGCCGCAGAATCCGCCCCGTGGCCGTGATCGTGATCGTGATCGTGGCCCGCGGCGTCGGCTTCGCCCGGGTGCGCGTGCGCGGCCATGTCGCGCAAGGAGAGCCCTTGGCGGGTGTCGACGATCGAGAGCTTGTTGCTATGATCGAGGGCCTCGAACCACGACCCGTTCTCGAAAGGCACGCCGACGCGAAAATAGACCGACGCGGTCATGATCCGGCTGACCTGGGCATCGGTGGGCTGATAGGTGACGGGGCTATCACCGGGTCCCGTCAGAGTGACCACCTCGACCGCTTCTCCCCCGATCTGTTCCACGAGCCAGGCCTGTGGCCCCACGCTCACGACCACCGTCAGCCGGCCGTTCGCGCTCGATCCCCCCTGGGATCCACAACCGGCAGTCGCCGCCAACGCAGCAGCCAGCAAACACGTCAACCCCCCTTGTCGTATCATCAGCCCTTGCCCTCCGGCACGGATGTCCAGCGAGTTATTGCGATACCAGGGGGCATTGTAACACCCCGGCGCCGATTTTCCCATGGTGTGGCAATTCCCGGGGTGAGACGAAGGAAACTCGGGTCTTCCCAAGCCACACGCCCCGGATTTTCCCGTGGTGGCCGTATTGTGGATGCGGCGACTCCGGCGAAGAATTCAATCGTCGGCACGCTCCGGCGATTTTCGTGAAATCCAGTGAATTTACCTAGTGCGGAGGAACACTCCAACGACGGGCTGATCAGCTTCCCCGGTGGGATTCCCTTGACCGGTGTCCATGGCCGCGTGGTCGGCGCCGTCGGCGTGTCGGGAAGCACGGTCGAGGACGATCACACGGTGGCACAAGCCGGCGCCACGGCCGCCGCCGCGTGTCGTGCCAAGGTCTCCAAGTGCGGCTGTCGCTCCGTCCGACAGCCGGCAGAGCAAGTCGCCCGTTGAGATGGTCGGTTTGTCGATTTTGGGTGCCCTGGGCAGCTTGTCCGCCCTTGCCTTGCGGAGATCGGGCATGGGCGGCACCCATTTTTCATGGGTCCGCACTTTCTTGACGGGCGGCACGCGGTTCCGGTTTCCCCGGCCAACCGTTGAACCTTCCGCCCGGGTGGGGTATGGTGGTGGCATCCGAGGTCTACCATGGACACACCCTCCCCCTGGCACGAAAGGTTCACGGCCATGACGAAACTCGCACTCTTCAGATCCTTCGCCACGTTGCCCATCATGTCGGCGGCCATCGCGTTGACGTGCTTGGCTGAGACCAAGGCTGCCCCGGAGGAAGTCTCGGCTGCCGACTCGCGAATCCAACAGCAGCGCGACGACGGGGCGGGCCGGCTTCGGGTGTTGGTCGACGGCAAGGAAGCGTTCGTCTACTGTTACGGCCCGGCCGTCGACATGCCCTATTACTATCCGGTCCGCAGCCTGGGCGGGAAATCGATGACGGTCGAGCACCCCAACCCATACCCCCATCATCGTTCGGTCTGGTTCGCCGACAAGGTGCGTCTGGCCGGCCAGCGCGACGCGACGTTCTACGCCGGGCTCTACACCCGCAAGGATAAGACCGATCCCAACTCGCCCTGCGTCGATCGCATTCGTCACGTTGAGTTTCTCGAAGGCCGGTCGTCGCAGAATTCGGCGGAAATCAACACCGCCGCCATTTGGGAGATGGACGAGAACCGGGGCGTGCTCGACGAACGGCGTTCGATGCGGGTGGTCGCATTGAAGGACGGCCACTACCTGCTCGATCTGACGTTTACGCTGACCGCCTCCTACGGCGACGTCGCGTTCACCAGCGACGCGGTCCACTACGCCTGGCCCTACGTGCGGATGAACAAGCAGTTCTCGGTCGAAGGAGGTGGCACGATCACCAACTCCGAGGGCGGGGTCAATCAGAAGGGCACCAACGGCAAGGAAGCCCGATGGATCGACTACAGCAACACGGTCGACGATGAAACGGCCGGGCTGGCCATCTTCAGCCACCCCGACAACCCCCAACCGCACCAGTGGCTCACCCGCGACTACGGCACCTTTGGCCCGCGACGTCCCAATGCCACCAGCGGCAAGCCTTTCACGCTGGCCAAGGGCAAGTCGATCACCCAGCGCGTCGGTATCTTCGTGCATCAAGGCGACGTGAAAAGCGGGCTGGTGGCCAAGGCTTTTGATGCGTACATCAAGGGCAAGTTCTGAAACGACGTACGATGGCCCTCCGAGGCCGTCGGCAAAGCGGGCTGTTTCGACGGCCTCGGAGGGCCATCGTACGGGTTCTCCGGCGAAGCCTGGCGAAGAACCGAGGAGTCCAGAACCATGGAACGGCTCATTAGCTTTCTCGGCCTGTTGACCATGATGGCCCTGGCTTGGGCCGTGTCGAACAACCGGCGGAAGATGAACTTCCGGCTGATCGTCAGTGGCGTCGGCTTGCAGATTGCCATCGGTCTGGTGCTGCTTTGGCTTCCGCTGGGACGCGACGCCTTCGCCTACGTGGTCGACGGCGTGGAACAAGTGATCAAATGCTCCGAGGCGGGAGCACGGTTCGTCTTCGTCGATTTCAATCTGCAGGACAAGGATACCTTCTGGCAGGCCCGATTCGTCACCACCGTGCTGCCGATGATTATCTTCCTCTCCTCGCTGATGGCCGTGCTCTTTCACCTGGGAATCATCCAACTGCTGGTCAAGGGCATGGCCTGGCTGATGGTCCGGGTGATGGACGCCTCGGGGTCCGAATCGCTGGCCGCGGCGGCGAACGTGTTCCTCGGCATGACCACCGCCCCGCTGGCCGTCAAACCGTATCTCCCACGCATGACGCAAAGCGAACTCATGGCCATGATGACCGGCGGCATGGCCTCGGTGTCGGTCAGTATCATGGGGGCATATATTGCGGCCAAAGCCGACACGGGCGCCCTGCTGATCGCTTCGTTGATGTCGGCCCCGGCGTCGCTGGTGATCGCCAAGATCATGATCCCCGAGACCGAGGAGTCGCTGACCAAGGGCATCGTCAAGATCGACATTCCGCGGCAGGACGCCAACGTGCTCGACGCCGCCTGCCGGGGCGCGTCCGAGGGACTCAAGCTGGCCCTGAACGTGGCCGCCATGCTCATCGCCTTCGTGGCCATCGTGGCGTTGCTCAATTTGGCCCTCTCGGCCATGGCGCCCGATGTGTACGGCTCGCCGTTGACACTGGAACGCGTGTTCGGCTGGTGTTGCGCGCCGCTGGCCTGGATCATGGGCGTGCCCTGGTGCGACGCCCAGGAAGTCGGCATGTTGCTCGGCAAGAAAACGATTCTCAACGAACTGCTGGCCTTCCAGGATCTCGGTGCGATGAAAGGCCAGATCAGCGATCGCTCGTTTACGATCGCCACCTACGCGTTGTGCGGATTCGCCAACTTCGGGTCGATTGCCGTGATGATCGGCGGGATTGGCGGACTGGTGCCCTCGCGACGCAAGGATCTGGCCAAGTTCGGCCTTCGGGCGCTGTTGGGTGGCGCACTGGCCGCCTTCATGACCGCCTCGATCGCCGGGATGTTGATTTGACGACGCGAATACCGTAAACTGCGGGCAGCCCGTTGAAAAAGTCGTGTGCCACTGCTTGCTTGCAAGCAGTGCTGTGGATCAGAGAACGAAACCCGGGAAAAAGGCACTGCTTGCAAGCAAGCGGTGGCACACGTTTACATGCAAGGAGCGGATGATGCAGGTGCGACCGAGCGAAAAGCGGAAACTGATGCGAGCCACCCTTCGGCTGCTCGTGATGCCCATCGGGATGAGCATCTTTGCGATCGCGGCGCCGGCCCAAGACACACCACCCGACGTCGCGAGCCAGCCCGCTCCAGCGGCAACCGAACCGGCGTCCGAGGAGACTTTGCCGGCGCCGCTCGACCCGGCCGTTGCCGCCGCCACCGAAGGCGTCGATCATCTGCGCCATCGGCGTTACGACGAAGCGGTGGTCTCCTTCAGCCGCGCGATCCGCTTCGACCCGAAATTCACCCAGGCTTACAACAACCGTGCCTTGGCTTTTCGCCTTAGCGGTCAACAGCATCGGGCCTTGGCCGATTACTCTCAGGCGATTCGCCTGGCGCCGTCGTTTGCCAAGGCGTATTACAATCGGGGGCGCGTCTACGAGGATTTGAAGCTCTGGACCGAAGCGATCGGCGACTATAGCGCCGCCTTGCGACTCGACGCGAAGTACGCCGCTCCGCGGTTTCGCCGCGCGCGAATCGCCGCCGATGCCGGAAATCTGGACGCCGCCATCGCCGATTACATCAAGACCATCCAAGCGGATCCCGACTTTTTTGGAGCCTATCTCCAGTGCGGCGTCGCTTACCACGACAAGCACGACTATCCCCGCGCGATCAACGCCTATACGGCCCTCCTGCGGCGTAATCCAAAGCACACCGAGGCCTACAACAATCGGGGGATCGCGCGTGCCCAGAACGGCGATCTCCCCGGCGCCGTGGCCGACTACACCAAGGCGATCGAGCTGAACCCGAAATACGCCGGCGCCTACAGCAACCGGGGCATCGCCCAGATGCAAGCCGACAAGCTCGACGAGGCGCTGGCCGACTTCACCGCGGCGATCCGTTTGGAGCCGGATCTCTCGGCCGCGTACATCAACCGGGGAAAGGTCTACGAGAAACAGGGTGAACCGGCCAAGGCGGCCGCCGATTTCGCCAAGGCCGAGGAACTGACCGCTCCGGTCAAGGATCAGTAATCGAGGTAGCCACGGTCGGGGTTCGTTGGCGTGGGTCGAGAGGAACGAGTCCACATGAGACAAAGCCTTGCCCTGTTCCCTGCGGCCGTTCTGCTATTCTTGACCACGACCGGTTTGTCTGTCGGTGAAAGCGCGGAAGCTGTCCCCAATGAGGCGAACAAGGCTGCAAGTCCTGCCGAATCGCTTTGTCGGCAGTTGATTCAACAGTACAAAGTGAAGGATATCGTCTTCGCCGAACGAGCCCATAACGGCCGTGGGAAAATCAAAGACGGGCACTGGTACGCGAATTTCAGCTATTACGCTCGCTATCCACAAGAAAAAGCCTATTCCTCCGGCGGTTCGCTACGCAAGCTCGATCTGAGCACCGGCAAGATCACCGTCTTGATCAGTGACGACCGGGGGACCTTTCGTGATCCGGCAGTGCATTACGACGGCCGAACCATCCTTTTCAGTTATCGCAAGGGCGGCACGGCCCCGTTCCATCTGTACGAAATCCAATCCGACGGCAGCGGGTTGCGGCAGCTTACGTTCGGCATCTATGACGACATCGAGCCCTGCTGGCTGCCGAACGACTCGATCGTCTTCGTCAGCGGCCGCGCCAGACGCTACGTAAACTGTTGGGTTACGCAGGTCGCCACGCTATACACGTGTGATCGGCAAGGCCGGAACATCCGCCAAATCTCGGCCAATGTCGAACACGACAACACCCCGTGCGTGCTCCCAGACGGGAGGATCGTGTTTCAACGATGGGAATACGTTGACCGCAGCCAAGTCCAATATCATCATCTATGGAGCGTCAACCCCGACGGAACGGGCCAAATGGTCTATTTCGGCAACATGCGTCCGGGCGGCGTCTTCATCGACCCTCAACCGATACCCGGCTCGCGCCGAATTGTATTCATTCACTCGCCAGGACACGGCCGGGCCGAACATGCGGGAACCGTTTGCACGGCAACCGATCGCAACGGCCCCGACGATCCCCGCGCGATCCGCGTGATTCACAAAGCGGGTGATTTGCGAGATCCCTGGGCGTTGTCGGAAAATGACTTTCTCGCCGCGCAAGGGAAATCCCTGGTTCATCTTTCTGGATCGGGAAAGAGGACGACCCTCTACACCCACGATGGCCTCGAACTGAACGAACCGCGTCCGCTGATGCGGCGAGAGCGCGAGCGAATTATTCCCGAGCGGATCGATCTGTCGCGGACCACGGGGACCCTGGTGCTTTTCGACGCAACGGTCGGGCGGAATATGGCCGGTGTCGAGAAGGGGCAAATTGAGAAACTGCTGATCCTGGAATCGCTTCCCAAGCCGATCAACTATACCGGCAGCATGGAACCCACCAGCTATGGCGGAACCTTTACTCTGGAACGCGTCCTTGGCACGGTGCCCGTCGAAAGAGATGGTTCCGCCCATTTCGACGTGCCGGCCAACAGGGCGCTCATTCTGATCGCGCTGGACCGGGAGGGAAGAGCGGTCAAACGCATGCAGAGCTTTCTTTCGGTCATGCCCGGCGAGGTAACCAGTTGTGTCGGTTGCCACGATGACAGGCAAACGGCTCCCTACTCCTCGCGGGCCGGTCAACTCCACGCGATGAAGCGTCGGCCGAGTCAGATCGCCCCCGTATCGGGAATTCCCGATGTCTTTGATTTCCCCCGAGATATTCAGCCGATTCTCGACAATCGCTGTGTAGAATGCCACAACCCGAAACGACGAGACGGGGGTGTCCTTCTCACCGGTGACCATGGCCCCGTCTATTCGCACAGCTACTACACCCTCAGCGCGACCTACCAATTCTCCGACGGTCGCAACAGCCCCAAGAGCAACTATCCGCCCTACGGATTCGGCGACGCGGCAAGCCCCATCATGGACATGCTCCGGGGCGAACATCATGGCGCGCGACTGACCGAACATGAAGTCGAAATGGTTCGCCATTGGATTCATTGCGGCGCACCGTACATCGGCACTTACGCGGCTCTGATCCAGGGCATGATCGGCAGCACGGGTTACGAAGCCTCGCACTTCACGGCCATCGATACTCGGATCCTCAAGAGCGAGAAGATCCAGCAAGCGGCGAAGGTCGTTACGCGCCGTTGCGCCGGTTGCCACGTAGGCGTGCGCAATCTATCGAAACATCCGGCCGACTGGGGACAGGGGACCGCACTCATCCAGCCGCTGCGCGCCTGGAAAATCAAACAGACCGACAATCGCGCGGCGTGGCGTTTTCAGCAGCACATCCTCTACAACTTGACTCACCCCGATCAGTCCGTTCAACTTCTTGCGCCGCTGGCGAAGAAAGCCGGCGGGTACGGGGCTTGCCGAGAGATCATCCCAGCAGGGAAGAATGCGGAAACCGTCACTGGCAATGTCGCTTCTGTCTTCGAGTCGCAAGACGATCCAGACTACCAGACATTGCTTGCGGCAATTCGGGACGCCAAGGCGTTGCACGACTCCGATCCGCGTTGGGATACGCCCGGCTGGAAGGCGCCGGTGGAGTACGTTCGCGAGATGAAACGCCACGGAATTCTTCCCGAGGCATTCGATCGAGAAACCGATGCGCTCGATCCCCACGAAATCGACCGCCGATATTGGAATGCGGTCGCCGGTTATCATCCGCCGGGTCAAGAGCCAAAACTGCACGCGAATCCGACCGTTCGCGTCATGTGTATCCGGGGAACCCTCACTCCCGACGGCGAGGAGCTCAAGCCGGATGTCGACAGCCTGACCACCGGCAAGCCGGCGACTTGCTCGGCCGCGATCGCGGAGTACCCCGCGTATCTTGCCAATGACGGCTGCATAAACGACACGGGCCGTTTCTGGGCCGTGAATGTCACGAAGCATCCCGGTCCCGCCTGGTGGCAGGTAGACCTTGAGCGGCCGACGACCGTTGGCCGAGTCGTGGTTGTCGGATACTACGGTGACGATCGTTACTACGGCTTCACCGTCGAGACGTCGCTGGATGGAAAGACATGGGAGATGGTCGCCGATAATCGCGACAACAAGGAGCCGTCCACGGCCAACGGCATCACCTGTAAGTTCGAGCAGAAACAAGTGCGCCATATCAAGATCACGCAAACCGGCAACTCCGCCAACCCGGGCCGACATTTGGTGGAAGTCATGGCGTATGAGCAGTGAGCTTTGAGCAGTGAGCTTTGAGCAGTGAGCCTTGAGTCATGGGCTTTCCCTCTGCTCATAGCTCAAAGCTCAAAGCTCACTGCTCACAGCCAAATAGGGAAGTAATTCCCTTTCAAGTACTCAGGCGTGAGAAGGCCGCGGCACATTGCGTCATTTCTTTGGAGGATCGATAACCGGCATGAACAAACTTTCCATCCTTCTGTCCATGGCCGTCGTTTTGAGCGGGCTTTCCACGACTCTTTCCGCTGCCGACTGGCCGTCCTACGGCGGCGACAATCATCAAAGCGGCGTCACCGCGGAACGACTCGCCGCTGCTCTGCGGGAAGTATGGGTGGTTCGCACCCCAACACCGCGCCCCGCGTGGCCGGAGCCGGCGAGGCAGGACTTTTGGCACAAGGCGGCCGACCTTCAGCCGTCGGTCACGTTCGACCGCGCGCCCCATGCGGTCGTTGCCGAGGGGGCGGTCTATTTCGGTTCCACCGTCAACGACAAAATCACCTGCCTCGACTTGCAGAGCGGCCGTCAACGTTGGTCGTTTTTCACCGAAGGCCCCGTCCGCGTGACGCCGACCGTTTCGGCCGGCCGGGTATACGCCGGCTCGGACGACGGCTCCGTCTACTGCCTGACCGCGGCCGACGGCACGCTACTCTGGAAGCACCGCGTCGGTCCCGACGACCGCCGTCTGCCGGGCAACGGGCGGATGATTTCGCTCTGGCCCGTCCGCGCCGGGGTATCCGTCGATCGCGACACGGCCTATTGCTGCGCCGGCGTGTTTCCTCAGCAGGGTGTGTACGTTTGCGCGTTGAACGCCGAAGACGGAAGCCCCCGCTGGAAACAACCGCTGGCCCAGGGCGCGCCGCAAGGCCACCTCCTGCTCTCCGACACGCGGCTCTTCGTACCCACCGGCCGCACGAGCCCGGCGGTCTTCGATCGAGTCAGCGGCAAGTTCCTCGGCGCCATCGACGGGTTTGGCCGCGGGGGCAATTTCGCGCTGATCAACGAAGAGGTCGTCGTCTACCGCGGGCAGGGTGAGCAGGACCTAACCGTTGCCGACGTGGAAACCCGGGAGAAGATCGTCCGTTTCACGGGCCGTCGCATGGTGGTTCGGGGCGATACGGCCTTCCTGCAAACGGCCGGTGAACTGTCCGCCTTGGATCGCCCCCGATTCCTCGACCTCGCGCGCCAACGTAATCGCGTAACCGCTCACCGACGTGAAATCGAGGGCCATCTGAAAGCGGCCATAAAGAAAGCAAAGGAAACGCCGCCCAAGGAAACGCCGCCCAAGGAAACACCGACGGAGGAAACAGCGCCCAAGGAAACACAGGCCGACGTGATCGAGACGCTACGTGGCCAGTTGGCCGGCGACAACGAGGAACTCGCCCAAATCGCCGCTGAAATGAATGCTTGCTGGCGATGGCGAGTGCCTTGCCGTCATGCCGACGCGATGATTGCCGCCGGCGACGTGCTGCTGTTGGGTGGCCAAAATGAGGTGGCCGCGGTCGACATGGCCGGGGGGCGGTTGCTTTGGACGGGCACAGTTGCCGGGCGTGCTTGCGGGTTGGCCGTTGCCGACGGGCGGCTTCTGGTCAGTACCGACCGGGGAGCGATTCACTGTTTCGAGGCTTCCCAGGGCAGCAACGACTCGTCCGCCACGCCGGTTCAAGAACCCGACGAATCCGCCGCAACTCAAGTTGTCCCGGCCGATCACCAGCCGCCGGCCGACGAGCGAAGCATCCATCCCCACATTCGCCACACGGGCGCTGGGCGCGTCGTGATTTCGTGGAAGAGCGAACGGCCCTGCCGATCGACGATCCAGTTCGGTCTGCTCGGGTCGACATCGCCGACCGGGGAAGCGTTGCTCGACTCGGTTGCCGAAGACGGACCGGCAACCGACCATGCCGTCGTCATGGACGGCCTCGAACCCGATCGGCAATATGCGTTTCGCGTCGTGGCCGTCGATCCCGACAGCGATCTTTCGATTTGGACAAGCCGCCGGTACACGTTCGACGCGTCGATGGAGCTGATGCCCGTTGTGCCAGTCGACGCTGCCCCGGTCGATACTGTGCCGGTCGAGCCGGAAAACAGTGTGGCCGAGGAGATCGTTTCACGATCGGGACTCCGACGCGGCTACTGCCTGGTGCTCGGTTGTGGCGACGGACGTTTGGCTCTGGAAATCGCCCGACGCACCGAAATGCAGGTGGTCGGCGTGGAAGAAGACGCAACTCTCGTGGAGACCGCGCGGAAGACGCTCGACGCCGCCGGCGCTTACGGCCGGCGAGTGGTCGTGCATCAAGGGTCGCTCGACAAGCTGCCCTTTCCCGACCGCTTCGCCAACCTGATCGTCCGCGGGCCGACGCTTTCGGCCGACCGGCAAATTCCGGCGGTCGAAGTGACACGGTTGTTACACCCCTACGGATGCGCCGTGCTGGACAAAGGGGCCATCGTCCGCGGAAAGCCCTCGCCAAATGCCGGGCAGTGGACCCATCAATACGCCGATCCGGGCAATTCGGCGTGTAGCAACGATCCGCTGGGCGACCCGCGGTCGTTGCAGTGGTTCGGACGCCCGGGCCCGAGACAGATGGTCGACCGTCACCACCGGGCGATGTCGCCGCTGGCCTCCAGCGGCCGACTGATCGTACCCGGCGACAACCGTCTGATGGCCGTCGACGCGCTGAACGGCACCCCGCTTTGGGACGTGACCATCCCCGACTCGCGGCGCGTGGTGGTGTTGCGAGATTCGGGCCAGGTGGCGTTGGGCGGCGAGATGGTCTACGTGGCGGTCGAGGATACTTGTTGGGTGTTGAACGCGGTCACGGGGCGCCGCGAGCAACTTTTCCGACTGCCACCGATCGACGACGAAACGCCGCACGACTGGGGCTACCTCGCCTCGGTGGGCGACTGCCTGCTGGGAAGCGGCCAGGTTCGCGGTGCGTCTCGCAACGCACATCAACGCTCGATTGCCGCCGCCGAGTCGCACTACGACAACGTGCCGGCGGTGGTCAGCCGATACCTCTTCTGTCTCGACCGGCGGACGGGCCTGCATCGCTGGACGTATCGCCATGGGCAAGGCAGCGTGATCGCCAATCCG
The DNA here is from genome assembly GCA_964444795.1 of uncultured Planctomycetaceae bacterium. Lineage (GTDB taxonomy): Bacteria > Planctomycetota > Planctomycetia > Pirellulales > Thermoguttaceae > JABMRP01. The sequence goes on along the minus strand of CAYUIQ010000067.1, from coordinate 12,307 downwards.
GCCATCGCCGCCGGCGCGGATCGCGTCTTCTTTATCGAAAGCCGCAACCCGCCCGCCGTGGCCGAGCCGAGCGGCCGCGTCCCTCTTCCGGCCCTTTTGGCCGAAGGTTCCGCCGACCTTGTGGCGCTAGATTCGAGTTCCGGGAAGGTCGTCTGGCGGCAGCCGCTCGATCTTTCGCGAGTGCGCCATGTTCTTTACCTCTACCATGCGGGCGACACGGTGTTGGCGGTGGGGGCCTCCGACGAAGACCGCCATCCTCGCTACGATCTCTGGGCGTTTCATGCGTCCGATGGCCGGCCGAAATGGGCCAATCACCATATTCGCACCGACAAACCGGCCGGTGGCAGTCACGGAGAGCAGGACCAGCATCCGGTCATTGTCGGCGGCATAGTCTATTCGCGGCCCGTTGCATTTGAGCTAGAAACCGGTCGCCCACTTCCCTTCACTCTGGACCGAGGCGGTGGGGGTTGCGGCACATTGTCGGGCTCGGCGGAATACCTGTTCGGCCGTGGCAGCCAGCCGCGAATCTATCCCCTGGATTCCGGCGGTCGGGCGAGTCGTCCGTTGAGCACGGTTTCGCGGCCCGGCTGTTGGATCAACATCATTTCGGCCGACGGACTGGTGCTCGTGCCGGAGGCAAGTTCCGGATGCAGTTGCCCTTATGCCGTTCAGGCGTCGATCGTGTTTTCCCCATAGCCGACCGGGCAATCCCCTCCTTACTCACCCCGGCCGATTTGTGGTATACTCCGCTGGTAGTCAAGTGTCGAGTCATCAAGGATCTCGCGATGGACGAGCACGAGCAGACATGTGAATCGCTTTTGGAGGAGCTGGCTGACTTACGGTGCCAGATGGCGGTGTTGGAGGCCGGCGACGCACCTCCAGCCGGGTCCGCCACGAACCACGCGACCGGACTCCGGCTGGAAACGGTTCTGGAGACCATGAGCGACGGGTTGCTCGTCCTCGACGAAAACCTGCGCGTCGTCCACTTCAACAAGGCGGCGGAAACGTTGCTCCGGCGCCGGCGAGAAGACGTGCTCGGGCGGCACCTGTTCGACGAGGCGTTTCCCGAGGCCAAAGGCACCCTTTTCGAACAGCGTCTTACCGAGACGCTGCGCCAACGGACCGAGATCGCCTTTGAGGCCTATTTCGGCACCACCCCTTATGTCAACGGGTATGAAGTCCGCGCTTTTCCGCATGAAGGCGGACTGGCCGTCTATTTTCGGGTGACGACCCGCGATGAACGCGAGAGACTGATCGCTCAGTTGGAGACCAAGAACACCGAGTTGGAACGGTTCACTTACACGGTTTCCCACGACTTGAGAAGCCCGCTGATTACGATCGACGGATTCGCGAACTTGCTGCGAAAGAGCCTGGCCGACGGCGACATGTCGACCGCGACGGAGGACGTCCAGCGCATTTGCGACGCGGGCGAGCGGATGGATCGCCTCTTGAAGGAACTGCTCGAACTATCGCGCATCGGACGCACGACCAACCCAGCGACCGGGACCTCCTTGAACGAACTTGCGGGCGATGCCTTGGCGGCCGTGAGTGGGCAGGTTCGTCAGCGAGACGTGTGCGTCGACGTCGCCACCGACATGCCCGAGATTTTGGGCGACCGCCTCCGGCTGACCGAACTCGTTCAGAACTTGATCGACAACGCGGTCAAATATATGGGCGATCAGCCGCGGCCGCGAATCGAAATCGGCTGCCGCGTGTCCGGCGAGGAAACCGTTTGTTTCGTTCGCGACAACGGAATCGGAATCGACCCCCGCGATCACCAGCGCGTGTTCGAGCTGTTCCGTCAACTCGATCGCGAGTCCGAAGGCACCGGCGTGGGGCTCACCCTGGCCCAGCGCATTGTGGAAGTACATGAGGGGCGAATCTGGATCGAGTCGGAAGGACTGGGGCACGGGTCGACCTTCTGCTTTTCCCTGCCGACAAACCGCCCGTTGAAAATCACAAGTATGGAGAATACGCAACCATGAGAGTACTCGGAGTCTCGGGCAGCCCCCGGCCCGGCGGCAATACCGACATCCTCGTCAATACGGCCTTGGAGGTGATCGGCGGCGAGGGAATCGAGACCGATTTCCTCTCCCTGGCCGATCGCCCGATCAAACCCTGCATGGCCTGCGCCGGCTGTATGAAATCGGACGAAATCCGCTGCGTCCAGCAGGACCCGGCCTTCGAGGGGATGATGGACCGGTTCATCGCCGCCGACGGCATCCTCCTCGGATCACCCGTCTATTTCGGCTCCGCCACGCCCCAGATCATGGCCCTGTTGGATCGCGTCGGATACGTCGCCCGAAAACATAAAGGCCTGCTGCGGCGCAAGGTCGGTGCGGCGGTGGTCGTTGCCCGGCGAGCGGGGCAAAACTTCACCTTCGCCCAATTGAACTACTGGTTCCTCATCGCCGAGATGATCGTTCCCGGTTCGACTTACTGGAACGTCGCCTTCGGCGCGAAGCAAGGCGAAGTGCGGGACGATTCCGAGGGCATGGACACGGTGCGCAACGTGGCCGCCAACATGGTCTGGACGATGAAGCAGTTGGCCAAATAATTCCCCTACGGGTACTCCATGTCGCGCGATCTGTCCGAAACCGTTCTCCAGTTCGGCACCGGCAAGTTTCTCCGCTGTTTTGCTGATCTCTTTTTCCACGAAGCGAATCTCACCGGGCAACCCTGCGGCCGGGTCGTCGCGGTGCAATCGACGGGTACCGCCCGGGCCGAGGCCGTCAACGCCCATGGCGGCCGCTACACGGTAGCGATTCGCGGATTGCACGACGGGCAGCGCGTCGACCGGACCGTCGAAGTCGAGAGCATCGGCCGCGCGCTGGCGGCCCGGACGAATTGGCCGCGAGTACACGACGTGGCCCGATCCGAAACGCTATGGGCCGTCGTTTCCAACACAACCGAAGCGGGATACGCTCTGGAAGAGGAAGACGAACCCTCCAAGGGACCGCCGCGATCGTTTCCCGCTAAATTGGCCGCCGTGCTGCGAGCCCGATGCGAAGCGGGACGACCCCCTTTGGCCATCCTGCCTTGCGAGCTTCTCGAAGCCAACGCCGAGCGGCTGTTGAACCTCGTGCTCCAGCAAGCCCGGGCGTGGCGGTTTTCGCCGGAGACGATCGATTGGATCCGCGACCAGTGCTGCTGGCACAACACGCTGGTCGACCGCATCGTCTCGGCGGCGTCGCCTAACGATCTGTCACGCGACGACCCGATGGCCGGCGATCCGTTGTTTGCCGTGGCCGAGCCGTTTGCTTTGTGGCTGATCGAAGGCGAGCCGAGCGTCCCGGGGCTGGTCGAACATCCGGCGGTGCAAATCGTCGAAAACCTCGGGCCGTATCATTTGCGCAAGGTGCGAATCCTCAATGGTGCCCACACCGCCCTGGTCGCCCGGGCCATGCCGGCCGGGTTTCAGACAGTGCGCGAGGCGATCGAGGATCCGAGCATTCGCGTATGGCTGGAGGGACTGCTGTTCGAGGAGATCGTGCCGGTGCTGGAAAGCCGCGCCGACGGTGCGGAAGCATTTGCCCGGGCCACGCTCCAGCGATTTGCCAACCCGTTTCTCGAACACCGCCTGGCCGACATCGCGTTGCACCACGACGTGAAGCTACAAACCCGGCTGGTGCCGACGTACGATGAGTTTCGCCAGCAGTTCGGCCGTACGCCGGAGCGATTGAGTGAACTCGTTAAGACCTGAAATGACGAATTGGGTGCCACTGGCATCTTGCCAGTGCTTCCTTGGCCGTAGCTTGCACTTCAGAGCGACCACGAAACACCGCTCGAGTTGATCGCCCCCGAAGCGATTTGGTATCCTGCGGCTCTCCGAGAGGCAGGCCCACGTCCATGTCGGATTTCCGGTCGCGGGATCAATCGCCGCTGGGGGATTACCTTGGTTGAGCAAGATGCAAGCTACGAATCCAGGAGGCACTGGCAAGACGCCAGTGGCACGCAACCCATCACTGTGCCTGCGACAGATGGCTACTATACGAGGAACTGAAATGGTTCACGGACGTAACCCACTTCTGCAAAGTGAAATGCTGCCGGTCGATATCGTTTTGGGGCCCGAGTGGTGGTTTCATCACGAGGGAATCACCTTCGACGCCGATCATTTCTTCCATCCGGCGCGGCGGGTCGAGGTCGAGCGCCGTATGGAACGGGCCCTGTACGAGCGTTGGGGGCAATTCGGCCTCGGTGCCGACCAGGGCGTGGACCGGCCGGTCGTGGGGGCCGTTCATCTGGCCGCCGGTTACCTGCTGTCCGAAATGCTCGGTTGCGAGGTGGAGTACCATGAAGCCGCGCCGCCGCAGGTGAAGCCGGCCCATCTCGACTCGCTGGAGATCTCGCCGGAGGCCCCCTTTGAGAGTCCCGCGTTTGGCAAATTAACCGGCCTGATCGACGCCCTGCGGTCACGGTTCGGACGCGTCGAAGGCGACGTCAACTTCAGCGGTGTGTTGAATCTGGCGCTGGACCTCCGCGGGCAGTCCTTCCTGATGGACATGATCGACGAGCCCGATCTGGCGGGTCGGTTTCTCGGCGATCTTGGCTCGATCATCGAACGATTCACGACGGACATCGCCCGGGTCACCGGTACCACGTCGATCAGCGTCAACCGTAATGTGCGGCATATTTCCTCGCCGGTGTTCCTGCATAGCGAATGTTCGCACGTGATGATCTCGGTGGCCGATTATGAGCGTTTTCTGATGCCGTTGGACGCTGTGTGGAGCCGCCGGTTTCGCCCCTTCGGGATCCACTACTGTGGCGAAGACCCACACCGCTACGCCGAGGCGTTTTCCCGGTTGCCGCACTTGGATTTCCTCGACGTCGGCAGCGGCGGCGACGTGGCCCTGCTTCGGCGTCATCTGCCCGACACGTTCTTGAACCTCCGCTACAGCCCGGTGGAGATCATCGGCCAAACCCCCGAGCGGATTCGCACTACGATCCGCAATCTCGTCGGCCAATCGGCCAACCCCTGGCTCACGGGCGTCTGCTGCATTAACATGGACGAGAAGGTCGCCGACGAGCAGATCACCGCGATCTTCGAGGAAGTCGAGTTGCTGCGCGACGAATACACGCCGGATTAGCAGCCCGGGCATTTGTGCCCGGCGTTTTGAACCAGGGAGGTTCCCGTGTTACGCACACATTTCGTCGCCCTCGTCACGATCTTGGCAACATCGACTGCGGCGTTTTCGGCCGACGCCACGCGACTTTTCACCAGCGACGTTGTGCGTCCCGGCCAAAACCGCCACATCGACGTCGAACTGCCCAAGGGGGCCAAACGCATCCGCCTGATTGCCACCGACGCCGGCGACGGCAGCTCCTGCGATCATGCCAACTGGGCCAACGCGGGTTTTGTGACAGGGCAGTAGGCGGACGGATGGGCAAGATGCGTGGGCCTTGCCGATTTCAAGCGCCCGGCCCGGGCTAGACGTCGGTCGCCGCTGAGCGTTGTCCGACCAGCCGATCAGGGCTAGAATAGCGCAGTCAGGTTCGGTCTTGATTCTTAGAGGAGCTAGCCATGCGTAGAAGCGATCGGGTTATTCGGCGGTTTGCGTGCCTTTGGCGTCCTTGGGCCGATGACTGCCAGTCGAACGCGCGGCGATGTCCGCTTGCTAGAGGAGATTCCTCCGCCAGACCGAACACCGCTGCCCGGACCGCCGTCATGCTCATCCTCGTCGCGGCCGGCGGTCTCGTCGGAACGGTCGCGGCGGACGAGGAAGATGACAAGTATTTCATCAAACCGGCCGACACATCGAGCCCGCGGGCGACCTTGATTAGCTTCATCGATTCTTGTAACGAACTTAACGAGCAGATCCGCTCGACAAAGTACTTTGATCGGAATTCGCCGAAACATCACCCGCCGGCCGTTCGCATTCTCGATTGCCTCGACGACCGAGAACTTCCGGAGTTTGCACGCGAGCATGCTGTCAGCGAGGCAGCCATCTGCTTGAAGGAGATCTTGGATCGGGTCCCGATACCGCCTTACGATGAGATTCCCGGCGCGGAAGACGTCAAGACCGACGACGACCCGGAAGGCCTGGCCCGGTGGCGAATCCCGGGTACGCGCATTACCATCGCCCGGGTTGAGGACGGACCGCGTCGGCATGAGTACCTCTTTTCGACCGGAACCGTGGAACGCTCGGTAGGCTACTACGAAGACGTCAAGTCCATGGCTTACCGAAGAGACGGCCCCGAAGTATCCGAGGGCTTCTTCGAGTGGTACATGTCGTCGCCAGCCCACCCGGCAGTTGGGGCCATCGTGGATCAACTTCCTGGTTGGGCCCGAAAGCGCACGTTGGGGCTTGCCACCTGGAAGTGGATCGGACTCGTTGTTACGCTCGCACTGAGCATTGCGCTGATGGCGACCGCTTATTGGCTCCATCGAGCCTATTGCGATCGAGTGAAAGCGAAGACCCTGCTGGGATACTGCCTGATGATCTTGTTACCCATCGGTGCCACGCTTGTCCCAATAGGCTTCAAATATGCCGTGGAACGTTACCTGACCATACGCGGCATGCCGTTCTACGTGCTCAGTTTCTCCGCCAATATGACGGCCATATTCGCCTCCATCGTGGTGGTCTTCGCCGCATGTAACCGGACCGCCGCGATCATCATCTCCTCTCCGCGCATCTCCGCGCAGGGACTCGACGCCCAACTCATACGCATCATCGCCAAACTGCTAAGTTTGATCATCGCCCTGGTCGTATTTCTCGCCGGAGGACAGTACCTGGGTATCCCGCTGACAACCCTTCTGGCTGGGGCGGGAGTCGGCGGTCTGGCCGTCGCGCTGGCCATGCAAGACACGCTGAAGACCGTCTTCGGAACCATTATGCTGATGGCCGACAAGCCCTTTCGCGTGGGCGAACGAATCGTCTTTGGCAAGTACGACGGGGTGGTCGAGGACATCGGCTTGCGATCCACGAGAATCCGCCTGCTGACCGGACATCAGGCGTCCATCCCCAACGATCAACTGGCCCGAACCGACATCGAAAACGTTGGACGCCGCCAGCACATCCGCCGGATCGCGAATATCCACATCCCCCTGGACACGCCCCGGGAGAAGATGGAGAAGGCCGTCGCTTGCATTCGTGCCGCTCTTGAGGATCACGAAGGCATGGACCCCGAATTTCCGCCGCGGGTGTTCTTCTACGATTTTCATCCCACGTCGTTCAGCATTCGCGTGATTTACTGGTTCAGCCCTCCCCAATACTGGGACTACCTGGCCTTCAGCGAGAAGGTCAATCACGAGATCTTCCGGGCCTTCGAGGAGCACGGGATACAGTTTTCGTTGCCGTTTCGGGTCACCTATACGGATATCGAGAGCCAGCAAGGACCTCTGGAGATCCATCAGGCAACGGGCTGAAAAAACCAGGTGCCGCACGCTCCAGACAATGCGTGCGGGCAGCGATTCACGGTTCGGTGGCCAGATAGCCGCCCAGAACTTCTACGTTGCGAATAAACGTCCGGCAGTCGATCACCCGTCGCGTGGGATCGTCGTCGCCGTGATACTTCAAACGAGCCTCCTCGATCCAGCGGCCCTGGTCGTCCAGTGCGGCAATGACGGCGCGCACTTCGGCAATCTGGGCCGGCGTCGCCTTGCTCCGCGATGGAGTCGACTGGCGAGTCAGCAGCCGGCGCTCTATTGCCAGGAGCCGCTTGTACTGCCGCTCGATCGAATCGAGACTCTGCCCCACCTTGAAAGCATAATGGGTGGGCATGTCGGCGTCGGAATAGGTCAGTTCGTACCTCTTGGTGAAGTAGAGCGGCCGGTTCGTCTTGAGTTCGTAAAACCGGGCCAATTGACCATTGGCCAGTAGCGAGCGACGGAAATAGGCAAGCGCCGGGGGGATCGCCCGGAGGTACTTCTGGTCGCCCGTTTGACGATAGATCTGCATGAGCGTCCGCATCACGCCCTGCGATTCACCGCCGGTGACCGAGGGAGGCTCGAACTTCCGCGCCCAGGCCGGGTGCATGTCGACGTCGTATTGCTGGGCCCACGCCGGTTGCGGCTCGGGCATTTGGGCCAGGAGAATGAAGTCACCTGCCGCGGTGGCCGCCTTTCGGTAACGGATGTCGCCGTACGTCTCGGCGGCCAGAAACATCACGTCGATCGTGTCGCCGATCGCGTTGTCGTTGAACGTGTAAAACGCGCTGTAGCTCGATCCGGGAAAAGCCCGCGGCCACGACTCGGGGTAGCTCGCCTCGCGTGGCGGAAACGCGGCCGGATCGGGCGGCCCGGTAAACCGTTGCGGCCAGGCGCCGATGGGGTATTGTACGTCGGACAAGGCGGAAAGCCCGAACTGGGCGGCGCCGTGAATCTTCGCGTCCTGAAAATCGAGCGTTCGGTCCAGGGCCATCAGCAGTCGCAGAGCGGCTTGCGTCGTGTTGTCGTCCAGCGTACTCGTATTGCGTTGCCGGGCGCCGTCGACCGGCGCGTCGACCCGATAGGCATACCGCTTTCGGCTGGCCGGATCGAACTCGATGCGGTAGTCCCAACCGCCGGAGCGAAGCTGTCCGCGCACGAGACAGTATCCAGCTTCTCTGGCCGCGTCCAGATAAACGGTCTGGCCCGTATCGCGATATGCCTGCAAGAAGGCCATGCCCACCGACGGCGTTCCCGGGGGTTGCACCCAGACGGTCGAGTCGCTGGCCCGGCCCTCGCCTTCCCGCGTGGCGAGGTCCTCGCTGTATCGCCAGAGGTAACCGCCTTCGGTGGCCACGTGCGAGCGGAAGAAATCGGTCGCCCGCCGCAGCGTCTCGCGCGCTTCGCGTCGCAGCGCCGCGTCGTCGGCTCGGGCGGAACCGGGCAACCAGATCGCAACCCCGAGAGTCAGCGCAACAATTCGGCCCGTCATGATCCACCTCCGTAAGTCGACTTGCCGCGTGATCGTCAGGGCGCTATCGTAACGCACCGTCGGAGGAAAACCAAGCCCGAGATTGCATCCCGCCTTACAACGCTCCGGCCAGCGCCAGCTTCTTGCGATCCTCGATCACCTCGCGGGCGATGCTCGGCGGTAGTCGTTTGTAGCGGGCGAACTCCAGGGTGAAGGTGCCTTGACCCTGGGTTAGGCTTCGCACATCGGTCGAGTAGCCGAAGGTGTTTGCCAGGGGCACTTCGCCTTCGACCCGGGCGATCGGGCCGTCGACCTCGGTCGCCATGACGATGCCGCGACGCGACGTCAGGTCGCCCACCACCGGTCCCTGGAACTGGCTGGGGCACTCGATCTCGATCTTCATCACCGGCTCCAGCAGCACGGGCCGGGTCTTGCTGAACGTTTCGCGCATCGTCGTTCGGGCGACCGTCTGGAAGGCCATTTCCGAACTGTCGACGTCGTGATACGAGCCGTCGTCGATCACCACGCGCAAACCGACCACGGGGAACCCGGCCACCGGGCCCTTGGGAAGCTCGCGGCGAAAGCCCTTTTCGATCGCCGGGATGTACTGCTTGGGGATTCTGCCGCCGGTCACGTTCTCCTCGAAGATGAACGATTCCCCGGCATCTTCCTCGTCGGTTTCGTCGATGATGTCGAGCCGGCCGACGATATGGGCGTACTGTCCCGAGCCGCCGGTTTGCTTCCTGTGGCGCACGTTGAACTTGGCCGCCCGGGTGGGTGCCTCGCGGTAGTTGACTTTCGGCGCGCCGACTTCCACGTCGACGCCGAACTCGCGGCGGATTCGCTGCACGTAGACTTCCAAGTGCAACTCGCCCATGCCGGCGATAATCGTCTCGCCCGTCTCTTCGTCGCTGCGCACTTGCAGTGTGGGGTCCTCGCGACGAAATCGCTGCAAGGCCTTGCTGAGCCGATCGGCCCCGTCGCGCACCGCCGGGGCGATGGCCATCTTGATAACCGGCTCGGGCACGAACATGCTTTGCAGCGTGCAGTAGCCCCGTTCGGAGGCGTACGTGTCGCCGCTGGCACATTCCACTCCCAACACGGCCACGATGTCGCCGGCAGTTGCCTGGTCGACGTCCTCGCGCTGGTCGGCATGCATTCGCACGATGCGGCTGAACCGTTCCTTACGGCCGGACCGCTGATTGTGGTACGTACCGCCTTTGGTGAGCGTGCCCTGGTAAATTCGCATGAAGGTGAGCGCGCCGTAGGGATCCTCGGCAATCTTGAACGCCATGGCCACGGCCGGCTGCTCGGGATCCGGCGCCAGCGACACGCTTTGGTGAGGGTCGTTGTGCGCCCAGGCAGCCGTCTCGGTCTCCAGGGGCGAAGGTAAATAGCGAACGACCGCGTCCAACAGCGGTTGCACGCCTTTGTTGCGATAAGCCGTGCCCATCAGCACGGGCGTCATCTGTTGCGAAACGGTCGCTTGTCGGATCACTTCGTGGACCAGTTCCTCGGACACTTCTTCCTCGGAAAGCAGGTGCTCCATCAACTCGTCGCTGTACATGGCCAGCGATTCGAGCATGTGCTGCCTCGCCTGGTCGGCCGCCTCGGCCAATTCGTCGGGCACCGCCTCGGCACGCACGTCCTGCCCGTCGGACCCGTCAAAATAGAGGGCCCTCCGCGTGACCAGGTCGACCACGCCTTGAAATTCGGATTCGGCGCCGATGGGGATCTGCACGGGCACGGCGTCGCAGCCGAGCTTCTCGCGCAACTGCGCGGTCACCTTGCCGGGATCGGCGCCGGTGCGGTCCATCTTGTTCACAAAAGCCAGCCGGGGCACGCCGTAACGGCGCATCTGGCGGTCCACCGTGATCGATTGCGATTGCACTCCGCCGACGGCGCACAACACGAGCACCGCCCCGTCCAACACGCGCAGGCTTCGCTCCACCTCGACGGTGAAATCAACGTGGCCGGGCGTGTCGATCAGGTTGATTGTGGACTCGCCCCAGTCGACCGTGGTAGCGGCGCTGGTGATGGTGATCCCGCGCTCTTTCTCCAGCTCCATGTGATCCATCGTGGCGCCTTCGCCTCGCACCTCCTGCATTCGATGAATCCGTCCCGCGTAGAAGAGGATCCGCTCGCTCAAGGTGGTCTTGCCCGAATCGATGTGGGCCGAGATGCCGATGTTTCGCAGTTTTTCCAGGTTCATCATCACGCCGTCCGTTTTCTCGTCTTCCTAGTTTCGTTGCGGCGGGAAAAAGGGGACAGGTACATTTTGTGCGAAGCACCCTCCGGGCCGTTCCGACAAAATGTACCTGTCCCCTTTTCCCCGCCTCCCCCTCGAATATCACGAGACCCTCAACCGACCGGAAGTTCGGTCTCCCGGAGTGGAGCGGGATCCGGGGGGTGGAGTTCGGGGGGCGTCGGCTCCCCGGACCGGTTCGACTGGCGACGCGCCGGGAGCCATACTGGAGAAGCGTTCCGTGGGGGGAGCCCCTCATTATAGTCACTCTCGGCAGCCGAATCCAGGGGCTTCCAGGATCTTGTCGATGAATTGGCAAGAATTCAGAGAATCCGTGATCCAGGGAGCGTTTGTGCGGGGTTCTGCTGAATTCTTGCGAATTCAGCTACGACGTTTCTTCCTCGCCGGCGAAGAAGATCCGAATGTCCAACACCGACTCGGCGACGAACCGGCCCGGGCCCAATAGGCATTTCAATCCGAAAAGCCAGCGGTTGACGTCGTCGGAATAGCGGACCGGGTTGTCCATCACGCCGCCGAGCCAGCCCAGGTTGTCCATCTCCGGCTCGAAATCGATCAGGTAACTAAGAGCGACGTAGATCAGCGTCCCGCCGACCACTGCCGCAATTGCCTGCCAAAGGGGCAACGGCACGCGCGGAACTACCAAACACCACGCCACCGGCAGCCCGATCACCACGAAAAGGAACTTGATCAACACCAACGGCCGACAGCGACACGCCTCATGTCCTTCGGGGGTCGTAACCGAACCGATTTTGCCCGGATTCACCCTCTCGCCCCAAAATTCCAAGAAACTCATCGGTGTATGGCTCCCGACCGACGCGAATCGCGCGGTCTTGCGCAGAGAAGAAGGGGGAGGTGACAACGGCGAATCGTTACCTAAACCATAGCATACACTCCCTCAGCCCCCGGCTCTGCCGGGGGGTCTCGCCGAAGCTGCCAGGCACTGGCCACGACAAGCCCGGCAATGACGGACCAGCAATCCCTCGCCTCGTCCTTTGCGCCTTGGCGCCTTTGCGTGATCCCTTTGTCGCCGCCCCTCTCTGTCAACGGGTGAAACGTCCGATGCCCGTCAACAGGCTTGGTGGCATCAGGGAGGATCCCGGTCGGGGGCGTAAGGCGGATTCAGCTTGAAGGGCAACGCTCAGCCGAGGTCTCACGGTAGAGTAAGCGAGGGACGGTGAGTGGTTAGGTTTCGACCTACATCGGT
>CAYUIQ010000066.1:0-36493 GCA_964444795.1 uncultured Planctomycetaceae bacterium | reverse complement strand
CTTCGGCTGGGCGTTAAACGAATATCCTTCACACATCCACCGAAGTCTCCAAGATCGATCCACGCGTAGCGAAATACTCTTAGGCGGATCGTTGAAATCCAGCGGGACGGGGAAACCCCCGGCGGACCACATTTCGGGAGGATCGTGTGATGATCAAGAAACTGATAGTTGGCGGCGGGTTGGTGTTGTTGCTGGCCATGGTCGTGGTGGGACGGGATTTGGGTAGCTACGTGAAGACGACGGCCGACTGCGTGGGCGACGCCTTTCAGGAAAGCGTACCCATCGAATTCCAGGTCGAACGGGCCAAACGCATGATCCGGGATCTCGATCCGGAAGTGCGCAAGGCGATGCATCTGATCGCCAAGGAAGAGGTCGAGCTGGAGAACCTGCAGAAGCGAATCGATCGATCGAAGACCGGGTTGGCCAAGGACAAATCCCAACTCATGCGACTCCGGAGCGACCTGGCCACCGGCGAAAGCGTCTTTCGGTACGCCAACTGTGACTACACGGCCGGGGAGGTGGAAACGGACCTGGCAAACCGGTTCGAGCGATACAAGACGGCCGACGCCACGTGTCGCAGCTTGGAGGAAATTCGCCGGGCGCGGGAGACGCGTTTAGACGCCGCTCGACACAAACTCGACGGTATGTTGGCGTCCAAGCGACAACTGGAGGTCGAGGTCGAGAACCTCGAAGCCCAGTTGCAGATGGTCGGAGCGGCCCAGGCGACCGCCGAGGTGAATATCGACGACAGCCGCCTGGGACGCATTCGAGAACTGGTCGGCGATCTGCGCACCCGGCTCGAAGTGCAAGTGCGCCTGGCCGAGAATCAAGGCAGCGTCCGCGGAGAGATCCCCCTGGACGAGCCGGCGGCCGGCAATGTGGCCGAAGACGTGGCGGCCTACTTCGCCGGCGAAACCAGGGATGCCGAGCTGGCCGTCAACGAATGACACGAGATGACTCCCCCCTGGCCGTGAACCCCCCGGCGTGCGAGAATGTACGTTTTGGAAAATCCTCCCGGGAAGACCCGCGCCATGAACGACGGACCGGAAACCCCAGGCGACCGGTTTCTGATGTGGATCGACTTGGTGGGCGGCTATCGGGTTTGTCTGGGCAATGAAGTGACCTTGGGGCAGCCCGGGGCACCGGAGACGGTCGATATACCCATTTTCGGCGATCTCTCCAACCGTCACGCCCGAATCCGGCGCGACGGCGAATGTTACCTGATCGAGGCGATCCGGCCGGTTCGGATCGATGGCCGGCCGGTGCAAGGTGTTTCGATGTTGGAGGGCGACTGCCTGATCGAGATGGGGGGGAGCGTGCGGCTGCGATTCCGATCCCCCCACCCGCTCAGCGCCACGGCCACGCTGGAATTTGTCAGCCATCACCAAACCCAACCGTCGGTCGACGCCGTGGTCCTGATGGCCGAGGCATGTGTCCTGGGTCCGCAGAAGAACAGCCACGTCGTCTGCCCCGATTGGGCGGGAGAAGTCGTGCTGTACCGGCAATCCGGGCGGATTTACTGCCGTGCGGATGGTCCACTGGAAATCGACGGCGTGACCCACCCTGGCCGCGGTCCGTTGGCTCCGAACTCGCGGGTCGTCGGCCCGTGGTTTTCCTTGAGCGTAGAGGCGATCTAGCAGCCCGTCCGTGATACAATGGAACTTGGCGCGCCGACGACTCCCCATATATGGTCGGGAGCACGCGGTCGCCGAACGTGGACCGATGAAACCAGCGGTGCCTATCGTGGAACCGAAGCCCGACAATTCGCTGCACCTCCGGCCAACCGATCCCGGGAGACCGGCCGTGACCACCGGTCCGGCGGGCCGCTTCCTCTACTCCACCGGCGATCGCCCCCTGCTGGGGTATACGGTCAGGCGGGGGATCGGACACGGCGGGTTCGGCGAAGTTTATTTCGCCACCAGCGACGCGGGCAAGGAAGTCGCCTTGAAGCTGATTCGCCGCAACCTCGACGTCGAACTTCGCGGCGTGACCCAATGCCTCAATCTCCGGCACGCGAATCTGATCGACCTGTACGACGTTCGCAGCGACGAACAGGACGGCACCTGGGTGATTATGGAGCACATGGCCGGCAAGCCACTGGACGAAGTCGTCGCCGGCTATCCCCAGGGAATGCCCGAGGCGGAAGCCCTGCATTGGATCAACGGCATCGGCCGGGGCGTGAACTACCTGCACGACCACGGGATCGTGCATCGGGATCTCAAGCCGGGCAACATTTTTCGCGACGTGGACATGGTCAAGATCGGCGACTACGGCCTGACGAAGTTCATCTCGTGCAGTCGCCGCAGCGGCCAGACCGAGAGCGTCGGCACCGTCCATTACATGGCCCCCGAAGTCGCCAACGGACGCTACGGCAAGCAGATCGACGTCTACGCCATGGGGATCATCCTCTACGAGATGCTCACCGGGCAGGTTCCGTTTGACGGCGAAAGCGTCGGCGAGGTGCTGATGAAGCACCTCACCGCGCGGCCCGATCTGTCCGTCTTGGCGCCGGCGTATCGTGCCGTCGTCGAGCGCGCACTGCGGAAGGACCCGCAAGAGCGATACGCCACGGCGGCCGACATGTTGGCCGATCTGCCAGGCGGAGAACCGTCGCCGGTCGTGCTCGTCGCGGCATCCGCCACCCGGTCACCGGCGAAACAGGCGCCGGAGACGGTTACCGCTACGGACACGCCCGCCGCGGTGGGCGATCCGATCGGCCGGGCGGCGGTCGAGACATGGCACGAAATGCGAGCGGCCTGGCATGCGGCCAATTTGAGCACCATGCAGAAAGTGGGGGTACTGGTTCTCGGCGTGGCGGTCTTGGTGCTCTGTTCCGTCTTTCTCGTGCCGCTGGTGCCCGTGGTCGGAACCCTGTTTCTGCTCTACGTTGGCTACCGCATCGCCCGGGTGGCGATGCTGATGATGTTTCCCTCGGTCCACGTCCGGATCGGGCATAACCGTATCGATGCGCCGGACGGTGTACAACCGGCCAGACGCCCGGGCGACGATCCACCCCGCGGTGCGCGTCCACGATATCGACCCCACATTCTTGGCCGGCGCCGTGCGTTTGAAGCGGCTCAGACGGTCGCCAAACCGGTTCGTCAGCGAGTGACCGAGTTGCTCGGGTCGATGTTTGCCGGTGCGCTGATCTCGCTGGTCATGTGTCTGGTCATGCTGATCGTGAACAACTTCCGCGGAGTCGTTTTGGGACCGGAACACTACGGATGGCTGGCGCTGGTGAGCATCGCGGGTATCTGGAGCGTGATGATTCCCTCGAAGTTCTGGGAAGGGACCGAAGGCGAGGTGGCGCTGCGCCGGTTCATCTTGATGGTGGTCGGCATGGGGATTGGCGCGGGGGCGTCGCTGGCCGCCGCGGCGTTTCTCGTCGAGCCGCCCTTGGACCAGTGGACGCCGCAGACGGCCTGGCAGTTCCCGTCCACGTTTTACGATGTCGACGGCACGCCCCGGTTGCTGGCCCACGTAGCCGCCTTCGGCACGCTCTTCTTGTTGATTCGCTGGTGGCGCCAGACCGATCCGCGGCGCTCCACTCGGCTGAGTCTGTGGTCGATACTCTTCTGCACGGTGGTTGCCGGCCTGGTGGCCTTGGGATGGCACTTCCCGCTTGCCTGGTTAATGATGGTTGCCGCGGTGATGTCCGTTTCCATCCAATTGGCAAGTTCCCGACAACCGTCCCGCGGAGCGAATCGGCCGTAGCCGAGGGAGGTGCAGGCGATGTCGATGCTCATTCTGCTCCTGATCCTGCTGTTGGGGATCGTGTTGGTCGTCACGCGCTGGCCCCGGCAGGCGGTTTCGATATTCTTGCCCTTGGCGCTGGCGGCCGTTCTGGCGGCCGGTGGCGCCTTGCTGTTGCATTTTGGGGCGATTCCGCGTTGGACGGCGCAACTCTGGCCGGGAGTGGCGGTAGAAGACAAATTGCCCGATTCCGGGTTCACCAGTCTCGGTCCGGCTGAACCGCCGGCTGTCGGGCAGACGGCCGATCAGTCCGTCGGCGATGAAACGCCGGAAACCGAGTCGCCTTTGCCGGCCGACGCAGCGGACGAACCGTCCAAACCTTACCGTGTGTTGGCTTCGATGCGACACGCGATGGTACGGACGTTTGCCAGTTTGCCGGGCGAAAGAAACAGTCCGTCGATTCCCACTTCGGCGCCGGTTGTGGCCGAAGGGCCGGACGTTCCGTCTTCTCCGGTCGAAGATGTTTCCGCCGAACCGGCCCCCGCGGAGCCGCGTCCCAAATGGATCGGGCTTCCGGCGCAGCGCGTCGAGGGCGTCTATCGGATGACCGTCGTGGTCGGCCCGTACCGAACGCGGCCGATGTGTGACAAAGCGCTGCAACTGGCCGTCTTGAAAGCATCGCACCAGTACGTCGAGGAGTACATGGGGCCGCCGGCACGCCGTTTGGTCCGGCTCTCCACCGACTACGTCACCAGCCAGATCGTTCAAGCCACCTGGGAGGAGCCACTGGCGATCCTTCCAGGCACGAGATTCATTCTGCTCCACGCCCTGTTGGAATTCGACGACGAGGTCAACGCGAAGATTCAGGATACATGGCGCGAGGCGGTCGTCGCCCAGCTTCGCGTATTGACCGGCAACGAGCCCGGCACGCCGGAGACGCCCGCGGCGCCGGCGGAAGAAGCACCGCCGGTCACGATCACGTCTTTGCCGCCACCGGCGTGGACAAGCGAGGCGTCGACGATTTCCGTCGGACCCTATGTCGAGAAAGAGGAATGCTATCAGGCGCTGCCCGAGGCATTGAAAGGTTGCGTGGCCGAGTGCCTCCAGATTTCGGACGCCGGCGATCGCGTTCCGCTGGAAGTGGACACCATCCGCAAGCACGTTGTGGTCGGTGAGCACTGGGAGACGCGCCTTTCGCGATTCGGGGCGACCGAACAGCCGATGCATACCCTTTACGTGAAGGTGCATTTCGACGCGGATACCGTGGCCTGGCTCAAGAAGCGGTATCGCCAATCGCTGATCGGCGAGCGACTGCAACTGGCCGGCACGGGCCTGGCGACCGTGCTGGGAGTCTTGGCACTGGCCTTCGCCTACTGCAAGACCGATCTGGTCACGCAAGGGAAATACCGCGGCCGCTTGCGGTTGCTCGCCGTATCGGTGATACTGGCTACTGCCGCGGCGGGTACGAAGCTCGCCGGAGTGTGGTAACCGAGGAATTTGCAGCCCCATGCCGTCTCCCAGTCAATCCGACACGCTGTTGATCCAGTGTATTCGCACCGGAGATGCCGACGCCTGGGGGCAATTGATCGGGCGGTTCGAGGGGCGGCTGTTGGCCTTCGTCGAAAGTCGGGTCCAGGGACGCGCGGCGGCCGAAGACATCGTCCAGGAAACGTTTATCGGCTTTCTCACCAGCCTGCCCAATTTCGACGACCGCCGGCCGCTGGAAAGCTACCTCTTCTCGATCGCCGCGCACAAGCTGGTCGACCACTTGCGTCGCGAAGGACGGCGCCCGACCTTGCCGCTGCAGGGCGACTCGTCCAGGAGCGGTTCCTGGGAACCGGCGGCCGCCGGGCGCGGGCCCAGTAGCATTCTTCGTAGCGGTGAACGGCGGGGACTGGAAGAAACGGCCCTGGCCGAGGCGATTGCCCAGCAAATCGACCGCTGGCGCAAACGGGCCGACTGGCCCAAAATCCAATGCGCCGAGTTGCTCTTCGTCCGCGGCTGGCCGAACAAAGAGGTCGCCGCCCGGCTCGACCTCAGCGAGCAAACCGTGGCCAACTGGAAGTTCGAGTTCCTGGCCAACCTCCGCAACGCCCTGCGCCGGCAAAACCTGCCCGAGGAAGTCTTTCCGGAGCTGTACGAGAAGCCGTGAAGACCTTCAGCCCCCGGCTCTGCCGGGGGGCCGGCTCAGTACGGCGGAAACAACCGGCGGAGTCCGTGGATCAGCACGATGGCGAGAAACAGCAGATTGCGCGGCAGAACGCCCAGAAGTGGCAACCGGAGTGGTCGAGTCGCTGGTCCCTTGTGCATCGCCTCGTGAAGTTGAGCCGCCAGACGCTCCATCCAGTCGACCGTCAAGGGCCATTCCCACAGGCCGTCGAGCCAATCTTGGGGGATCCCTCGTTTGCCCACGCCGGCCCCGACGATTCCGCCGACGATCGCCGCGGTGGTGTCCGTATCACCGCCACATTGGACAACCGCCATGACGGCCGAGCGGAAATCCGCTTGATGGCTCAGCCAGGCGTGAATGGCCACGGGAACCGTGTGGTAGACGTAGCCCGAGACGCCTTTGGCAAGGCCGAGAGATGCCGCGAAATGTTGCGAGGATTCGTTCTTCGCGACGCTGTCGACCGCCTGCTCGATGAGCGTCAGCAGTTCCTCGCCCGGTGGGTCCAAAGGCACCGGGAGCAAGTGCCGCAACTCCTCGGCGAACCGTGTACCGGCAACCGGCGTCTCTCGGCTTGCCATGCGCGCCGCCAGCGCAACGGCCAACGCACCGTACTCGGCCTTTGGATCGGTGTGCGTGATGCGCGTCGCCGCCCGGACGAGTCGCCGGAGAAGATCGAGGTCCTCGACGGCGGCCCCGATCACGGCGGTCCGCATGGCCGGCCCGTTACCGGCCGAGAACACACCGCTACGATCCGGCGACACGCCGACGCACAATTTCAGCGACGCCCGAAGCGTGGCCAAACCGATCCCCGCCGGAAGACAAAGGAACCACCGCCGCAGCCGCCGCGCCAGTTGCCGAGTAAACACATCGACGTCGCCACCGGAAGCAATGAGCGACTGTGCGACCATGCACGTGTGTTCGGTGTCGTCCGAAACCATGCCCCGCCGCAGCACCAAACGATGCCGCGTCGGTTCGCCAAACAGCCGCACTCCCCGCCGCTTCGACAGCCCCTCATACGGCAAGCCAATCGCATCGCCGGCCGCCGTTCCGAGAATCGAGCCGGTGATTGGGGAGTGGTTCATGCAAATCTTTCGCATAGTCAATGATGCGGTCGGGCCAGACATCTTTCGACATGATGGGGTTTCCATTCCCGAATTTCTTGTTCATTCGGCAATATCGGGGAAGTACGGGTTCCTCTTCTCTGTTTCTGCTATCAAGAACGGGAACAGAGAGGAGGAACCCGTGCTTCCCGGCTGGAGTAGGCTCGCTGCGAACGGATGAACCACAAATAGAGACTCCCGACCCCTTTGCCTCCCCCAGTGGGTACGATCTGAGTTTAGCCAACCGAAGGCGATTCGGCTAGTGTGCCGAGCTAATCCAGCGTTTCCGGTTCAAAGATGTGACCTGGTGTCAGGTAGACAATCCTGTACCGATGGCCCAACTCCTTCTTGAGAAGCTCCCACAGCCGAAGGCCCTCGGGGCCGAACCAATCCCATTCCTCAACGGGCGGCTTATGTCCGATCCTAGACTGGTTGCAGAGGTGAGCAAATCGTTCGGTCCAGGCGCGAACGGCCGCGGCGGAGTCGGGGGTAAGCCCAATGGCTTCCGGCGGTGGGTGGCTATGGAGGTAGCCGTACTGCTTATGTACCCACAGAGGTGAGCGGCAGCCGTTGGTAAGCTGCAACTTAAGAAGCGGACGGTCTCGGCGGATTGACTCCGGTAGCAAGGGCGACCGCTTCCGCCCCCAACGGTACAGGAGTCGTCCAAGCCAGGTTAAATAGCGAACTTGGCCCGAGGGCGTGACTTCCAGGAACCAGAGTGGTCCCAGCGCGTACATTGCCTCGCGGTTCCAGGCTCGGACAAACTCGTCTCGGTGTTCCCACTGGTTGAGACAGTCGCAGTGGCAGCCGCCGTCGTCCAGAGGCCGGACCAACGGGTGCGTGCTCGCCACAAACGTGAAACCGATGAGGGCTTGGCCTCCGGCTCGCGGTTCACCACAAATTGGGCAACGCCCTTCGTGCAGAAAGAGCACCACTGCCACATCCCCTGCCGCCAAATGCACATGTCAAACCGGTGAGACGAAAGATGCCGAAATGTTCCTGCCCCGAGATCGGCTCTCCTACTCCCCCTCACTCCTCCATCACCACCCGAAAACCCACGTTAAACACGCGCTGATGCGCCGGATACGAAAGCCGAAACGCCGAGCCGCAGCGCTTCGGGCGGTCGTACCAGGAACCGCCGCGGACGACTTTGCGACCGGTGGCGTCCGGATCGTTGCGGCCGTCATTGGCGTCGTAGGGGTAGGGACGCATCGCCGATCGGGTCCATTCCCAGACGTTGCCGTGCGTGTCGTGCAGGCCCCAGGGGTTCGCTTCGTAGCGGCCGACGTCGACGGAGACGAAACTGCCGTCGTCGAATCGGGCTTCCTTGGGAACCCAATCGTCGTACTTGTTGGGGTTGGGAACCAAACGCACGCGGACGAACGTGTCCAGGGCGAACTCGCTCAGCCGGGCGTCGCCCAGGTTGCCGAATCGGGCGAAATCGGTGTCCAGGTCGCCGTACCACAGGGGCGTGTCCGTGCCGGCCCGACAGGCGTATTCCCACTGTGCCTCGGTGGGCAGCGAAAACCGCCGGCCCGTCTTCTCGCTCAGCCATCGGCAGAAGGCGGTCGCCCGGGTCCACGATAATCGAACCGCCGGCTGGCGAGGTCCGTCGACCGGATAGCCGTGGATGCCGAACTGGTAACCGTGCATCGGCTCGACGTGGCTGTCGTGCGTGGCGTCGAATTGGGCGAACTGCTCGTTGGTCACCTCGAAGCGGCCCATCCAATACGGCTTGTCGATCTTCACCGCTGTCGCGGGCCGCTGGTCGGGATGTGCGTCGCGGCGGCCCATCACGAAGTTTCCGGCGGGAATGCGAACCAGTTGCAGCCTGACGCCCTCGCCCAGATCGATCGACTGTTCGACGGGCCCGGCGGCCGCCTGTCGCCGCCCGGCTTCACTTGCCGCAAGCGGCCAATCGGGGCAGTCGATCGGCACACTCGACGGCCCGGGCAACGGCTCGGGCATGACCGGTTCGATCGGTTCGACGGCCACCTCGGGAATCGCCTCGGGGTCGTCGTCCACGCCGGCGTAAAGGCGGCGCATCTCCCGACTCCGGGCCGAGACGTGCTTCACCTTCGCCTCGCCCGCGATCTCCGTCCACGTGCCGTGGAACGGGGCGTTGAGGTCGATCCAAGTGACCAGCCGATCCCATGCCTCATCGTCGAGCCGCACGTTGTGGTGACCCTTTTGGAGCAGTTGCACCAACTCGGTCGAGTCGGCGTGAAATTCCGTCGGCGCCAGCAGATGGATATCGCTTTCGATCCCCGGCCGGCGTACGTAACGGTGCAACTCGGCATAAGAGATAGAAAAGTTCCCGCCCACCGCCGGGTTTACGTGGCCGGCGATATTGGAAGTCCAATCGGTAATCCGCTCGGTCCCGCGCAGGTCGCACAGCGCCGGGCCGTCGTCTCTCGCTTGACCGTTGTGGCAACCGACGCAGTATTCATCCAGCACCGGTTGCACCTCGCGGGCGAAACTGAATCCCCGCGCCGGGCCGTACCAGGGGGCAATCTCCGACGGCCGGCGACCGGAGGCCAACGTGCGGCGGTTGGGCGTGACCGTGTTCTGCCGCTCGTGGCAACCGACGCACGAGAGCACCTCGCCCGGCATGGCGGTAAACCAACTTCGCATCAGTTGCAGCGACTTGCCCTCGGCGTCCAACGGCTGTACGGCCACCGGTGTGTTGGCCGGCACGCGGAACAGGGCCGAGCCGTCGCTCTCCACGGGCACGGTTCCCAACACACGCTTAATATCCCACGGCCCGTCCATGCCGACCGCGCCCAGCAACCCGCCCATGCCGCGATAGCTGAAGTGGTAGGAAACCAACCGCAGTTCCTTCACCGTACCTCGGGGAATGCCCTTGAGCCCGGGGCCACGGTAGATGTCGGTCATGTAGACCACGGCGTCCTTGCGCGACGTGTCGACCCGATCGTGGATCACCGGCGGCGTGGGCACGGAACGCAAGGGGATCGGTTCCAGCAGGGCATAGCCGGGCATCTCCTTCAGCAGCACCATATTGTCGAACACGTCGACAAGGTACACGCCCCATGGAGATCCGGATGTGGGACGCGCCGACGTGAGATAGTAGTTCTCGCCCAGCGGATAGGGATGAAGAAACTGCGGCCAGATGCCGTCGGCCAGGTTGTCGCGAATGATCGGCTCGACCTTCTTCCCCCGGCCGGGAATCTCCTGCACCATGCCGTCGGCTTCGCGACGCCCGAGGGCCGGATCGAGGATCAGCAGCCGCCCCGCTCGAGCCACGCCGTGGTGCCCCGTGGCGATGCCCGCCACTTTGGTCGGATGCCCTGGAACGGGCCGGGCATAGAAAAACGAGTTGGTGAAGAACGAGTTGCTGCCGTAATACTCGGCCTGGGCCGTGCCGTCGGGGTTCATCTGGAAGAGCATCCGCGAGTTGGAGTGCGGCAGGTCGCTGTACTCCCAACGCAAGTACAAAACCCGACCGCCGTTGGTCACCGTGGGACACCAGTTGTGTTCCTGATCGACGGTAAGCTGCCGAATCGATCCGTCGAGTTCGCGAATGTACAGGTTAGTCACGTGCGAACTGCCGTAGACACACGGCACGCCCACGAAAGGCGCCGTCGAGGAGAAGATGATCCGCCCGTCGGGCAAGTAACAGGCGTCGTAGTTATCGACATCCGGCTCGTTGATCGTCGGCATTTCGCGCAAATTGGAGCCGTCGGCGTCCATCTCGAACAGTTGCCACCGCCCGTTGGCCCCGGCCATTGAGAAGAGCATCCGCCGGGCGTCGAAGTGCAGATCGACGTCGCCGACGAAACGGCCGCCCTCGGGCTGGTAGAGCGTGGTGAGCTGTCCGTCGGGCCCGACGGGCGAGAGCACGGCGATCTGGTTGTCGAACCCCGTGGTCCTCAGGCTGGAGTTGCTCTGCCAGTTGGCCGGCAGCCCCAAGTTTCTCGCCCCGCGTTGCACGAGCATCAGCCGGTCGAAGTCGATCAGCGGATTGGCCAACAGGGCCTCGCGACGGAGTTCTTTGAACTTATCGGTCATCTCCAGGAGTTGGGCCAGCGAGTCGGAATCGATCGTGTCGCCTTCGCCGGAAAGCGCGTCGTGCGACGCCTTGAGCTTCTCCAAACGGTCGAGATACTCGGCCCCCTTGGGATATCGCGGTCCGAACGTCTCGATCAGGTCGGCCACGGCCAGTGCGACCGATTCCCATTGCCCGGGCGCAACACCGGGGCGAGCCTTGATCGCGACGGCGCTTCGGGTGATGACCACCTTTTGCCACTTTTCCTTATCGCCCAGATAGCCGAGGATGTTTCCGGTGAGTCGCTCGAGGTTGGCGCGATAGGCGTTGTTGGCAAGTCCGTAGTGCGGCGCTCGCCATCCCAGCGCGACGACCCGGCCTTTCCCCAACTCGTACTCGACCAGCGGTTTTTCCGGCCTCCCCCGGGTCAACAACATTCCCCGGGTGGGACCAGAGCCGTGGAAATCGGCATACGCGGGGTAGCCGGCGTTGGTCAGCCGGATGGACGTGCCGCCGTGGAAGATACCTTCGTAGGCCATGCCGGCGAAGACGGGATGATCCTTGTCGGCTGGAACGATCTCGACCACATAGCTGTCGTTGCCGCCTTCACCGCGTCGCGGTCGCACGGGCTCGATACCCAGCGTATGCACCATACCTAGCGCCGCGCCGGAAAGATACAACCCACCACCCGCGGCAACGTGGTTACGCAATGCGGCGACCGTCTTGGTGCGATACATCGGGCCCGTCTCGAGCGCCGTGTCGCCCTGGTGATGCCAGACGACGGCGAAGCGGTCCAGCGCAACCGGGCGGCCTTCTTGATCGACAAACTTCCCCGCTTCTTCCGCCGGCAGGACAAGCACCGCCGAGGTCAACTCCCGGGCCAATTCCCAGGCTGCCCGAGCCTCGGGGGCCAATGCATCGGCCGAGCCCGCCGCGGCGAGGAACCCAACGGCCGGGTCCGAATCGGCGGCAAGAAGGCCGGTTGCGGAGATCGCCACGGTGAGCAGCCCAACAAAACAGATTCGCGCGGTCATACCCGTCACAATGGTCTCCTTCGACTCAGGCGGTCGGGAAGAAAGAGGCCGTGCCCCCTTGTCCCCGTTAATGGTCATTTGCCAGCTTCGATCAATTATCCGGGATCTCCATCCCCGCGGCAACATTCTCGCGTCGATTGGCACTCGGATCGACATTCTCCCCTCACGATCATACCCCGCGTTTCCGGTTCTTTCGCGACTTGTTCTTTCTCTTGTGAGCCTTTTCCCTTCTCGACTTCGGAGATGTGTTCTTGTCGATGCGCTCGCGGAACATTGCGTAGTGTCGCTTGACGCGATCCATGTAAGCCTTGTCGGTGAGCAGGAGATCTTCGGCCATCTCCAGGATTTCGGGAGCATCAGCGGATTGAGGGCTACTCAGGTTCAACACGGGGCCTTTCAGTTCGGCAAGGTCGGATGGATCGCTGCTTCCCATCCACCGGGCGTAGAACTCCGGAGTCTCCCACCCGTAGGCAATCACGGCCACGAGATCGTTGCCAAGGGAAGAGACGACATAGAAGAGCACCCGGCGACAGTCGCACCCCGGTTCATCGCAGAACATCTCCAGAAACGAATAATGCGCTGCCGGCAAACCAACGTCCGCCTCGCCGGACAGGATGATTGTCCGCGTCTCCGATTTGGCAATTTCGGGAAAATAACCGTGGAAAAGCGTGTATGACATGAATTCTCTCCGTCACTGGGCGTTCTGTAACTTACGACTACCGGGGATCTTAAGCCAATCCCCCGCATTGCAAGGCCTGTGTGGTCGTACGGGCGTTGACAGCTTCTCCTGTCCGGACTCGCGTGTCCCCCCGAGCGGCAAATTGATTCCCGCGGCCGTCATGGTTAGACTCGATAGAGGGTGCGGCTCGGCTCCTTCTCCATCAGGGTTCTCGGGAGAGACCACAATGGCCGAAAAACGGTGGCGCGGATGAAGAGACTGTTTTCCCGGGTTGCGCGGCTCTTGGCCGTCACGCTGTTGGCCGGCTGCGGCGGATCGGCGCTGGACGCCTGCACCGAAGGCGACGGGCACTTTCGCGAAGGCGATATCGACGCCAGCATCGACTGCTACACCCGGGCGATTCGTCTCGACCCCGATTTGGCGCGGGCGTATTACCAGCGCGGATTGGCCTACCAGTACCGGCGTAACGCCGAGAAAGCGGTCGCCGATTTCACCCAGGTTATTCGGCTGGAACCGGACAACAGCGACGCCTACGTCCATCTCTCCAAGGCGTTGGAGATGCAGGACGATCTCGACTCCTCGATCAAGCGATGTTCCGAAGCCATTTCCCTGGATCCCCAGAATGTCAAACCTTACGTTCAGCGCGGATCCGTCTACATCGACATGGGTGAATTGGACAAGGCCGTCGACGATCTCACCATGGCGATCCGACTCGCCCCGACATGCGTAGACGCATACCGTGTTCGGGCACGGGCCTACGAGGAAATGGGAAAACCCGATCAAGCAGACACCGATTCAGCCACCGCCAAGAAATTGAGCAGCGCTGGCATGTGAGTCCATGTGTCGCCAGCCACCGCGGCAGGGATCGCGATCCCCCCAGATTGGCAATCCGCGACGAGAATGGAAAGCTGGGCCGACCAGGCAAGAAATGCCGATCGCGTTGACGTAACTGGTTAAAACAACCCAGGTGAACGTTTCTCCCCCAATGGTCCGATGGAAGTCGTAAGAACCATCGGAATCCGTACAGCCGTGTGGATTGGCGTAAAACGAATCAACACCACATGGCTGGAGTATTTCCCGCACACCCTTTCCCTACCTCGCAAAGGAATGCAAGAGAATGAGAGCCCGTTCTTGGACCTGGATGACCTTGGTCGCCTCGCTGGCCCTATGCTGTAGCGCCGCGGCCCAAGCGCAAGATGAACCGCCCGTGGTAATCGACGACGGCGTCGCCGTGGCAGCCGAGTCGTTTGGGTGTGGTGGATGCGGCGTGGTCGACAGCGGCTGTGACGCGTGTGGCGCCGGCGCGTGTGGGGTTGCCGCAAAGCCGTTCAAACTGTTCGACGGCTGCTTCCTCAAGCAACGCAAAATCGTCATCGGCGGCTGGTTGCAGCAGGGCATCACTTTCAACAGTGAGGACCCGGCCGACCGGTTCAACGGCCCCGTGGCGACCAACGATCTGGACAGCGAGTACCAGATGAACCAGTTGTGGCTGTTCGCCGATCGACAGGCCGACAACGGCGGCTGCGGTTGGGCTTGGGGCGGACACATCGACATGATGTACGGCACCGACTGGCGATTCGGGATCAACAACGGCCTGGAAAACCAGATCAACTCGATGGACGGCTCGACCTACGGCATCGTCCTCCCGCAGTTCTATCTCGAGCTGGCGTACAACAAATTGTCGGTCAAGCTGGGCCACTTCGCGGGCATTCTCGATTACGAAGCCGTCCCCGCCGTGGCCAACCCCTTCTATTCCCATTCCTACTGCTACGGCTACACCGTGCCGCAATTGGTGACCGGTGCGTTGGCCGACTACAAGCTGACCAACCAGCTCTCCATTCAAGGCGGGTTCCACCGCGGCTGGATGCAGTTCGAGGACAACAACAACGCCTTGGACTTCATGGGCGGGATCAAGTGGAATAGTTGCGACAAGCGGACTTCGCTGGCCTGGGCCATGTCGACCGGCCGCCAGGGATTCCCCTTCGACGATCAAAACCGTTTCGTCTACAGCTTCGTTCTGCAGCGGGAAGTCACCAAGAAGCTCAAGTACGTCTTGGTCCACAACCTCGGCCAGGAAAACGAATCCTTCCAACGACAGGATGCCGAGTGGTACGGAATAAACCAGTACTTCCTCTACCAGCTCAACAAGAAGTGGGCCGCCAATCTCCGCGTCGAGTGGCTGCGCGACGACGACGGTGTCCGAATTGCCGGTCCCGGCAACCTGCCCGGTGTGCGGGCGTGGAACAGTGGCGGATTCGCCGGCAACTTCTGGGGTATCACCGGCGGACTGAGCTGGCGGCCCTGCCCCAACGTCGTCGTCCGTCCCGAAGCACGATGGGATTGGTACGACGGCCTCGCCTTGGGACCGGATGCCGCGCCCTTCGGTGACGGCACCAGCAAGAGCCAGTTCACCGGTGCGATCGACCTGATCGTGACCTTCTAAGCATTTTCTACACGCAAGCAGAAGAGCCCACGGGTGACGACCCGTGGGCTTCTTTTTTGGCTCATCCATGTAGGGTGCCATGGGCGGCTTGCCCGCCCTTGTCCCGATCGGCTACTCCAAGTCCCGATACTCCGTCACCGTGTGCCTCACCGTGGCGCCGTCTTCGACGTAGGTGCGGCTGGTGACGCGGCGCAAGCATTTGAGCACCTCCAACACGGTGTCGACCTGATCCAGCACGAATGCCATTCGCGGATTGTCGTCGGCCGGCGGTAGGGGTTCGGCCGGATCGCTCTTCTCGTCGGGCATCATCTTCCGGTCGTCGCGACGCGTTGTTTCGAGAACGATTTGCCGAGCGGCCAGTTCGATCCACGGCGTGGCGGCGTCGACCAGACCGGCCCAATCGAACACGCCGGCCGAGATCAGCGGCGTCTCGGCATCCAGCACACCGGGCGTCTCCAGCGGTGTTTCGGTCAGCAGACGCACGGTGTGAGGCCGCGACATCGAGAGTACGGCCACGTTGTCCGACAGTCCCGCATTGAGCGCGATCCGCCGGTCCACGCCCAACTCCTTGGGAAACCGGTAGGCATAGACCGTGCCGACGGGCGTTTCGATCGTCTTCGGCTTGGGAATCTTGAAATCCAGCGGCGCGTCGGGATTGAGCTTCCGGATCAGCTTGATCGTGTCGTTTCCGATCGACCAATACTCGGCCACCGCTTCGCGCAACAGCGGAGCGTCGCTCACGCCGAAGATGAGTGCCGGTTCGAGCATCGGCATCGGCTTCGGAGTCGGCGGCAGGGCCTCGATAAACTGCCGGCTCTTCAGCTTCGCGTCAAGCACAATCCCTCCCTGCCCGTCTTCCAAGGCCGGCAACAGCATCTCGCGGGTGGCCACGTCCGCTCTCTTAACGAGTGGCAGGACCATTCCGAGGACGCGGTTGAAGTCCTTTCGCTGAGGTGGGGGCATTTGCACCAAGCCAAAGTCCTCGACATAACCCCAGCCGATCTTGATCCACTTAACCGCCATGGCGTAGCTTTGCGGGGCCGTTTTGCTCCGCGACACGTAGGCCGCCAGCGGACTGCCGCCCAAATGGTTGAGCAGGGTCAGCGGCTCGGGCGTGTGCCGCGATGCCGGCCGGGCCCAGTCGTAAGAGTAGCTCTCCTGGCCATCGCCGGTCGTAAACGCAAATTTCAGACTTGCTCCCGGAGTGGGGATATTTCGCTTGAGATCGTCGGCCAGTTTCTTGACGTCGTCGTGAATGCGAATGGACAGGTTGACCGGCAGGCCCAGTTGGGGAAGCGCGCCGTCGGCCAATTCGACCAGCGCGTCGATGTCTTCCGCGTTCCAACTCACCTGCGTCATCATCGCCTTGCTGACGTAGCCGATCGACGTGATCCGTTGATCGGAAAACCGCCCCACCGGTTCAAATTCCGGCCGGTCGGCCAGCAAATCGCCTTGTCCCAGGGAGGCCAGACAGTCGGTCGACGACCCGATCGAAAGCAGCAGGTAATCGCCGCGAATGCCCAGGCAGACGGCCAGAGTCATGCCCTTGACCTTCGCGAGCAACTTTTCGACGTCCCCCGGGCGCTCGACGAATTCCTCTAATCGGTCGGTCGGAATTTCATCCCAGGGGATCATCTTCGCGTCGAGTTCCACGACGAGATATTCACCCGGTCCGACCTTCTTCCTCTTGAACCGGCCCTGCAATTCGGGAACTTGGGCAAACGCTTGCGTGGCCAGAGCTTCTAACTTTGCCAGTTGCTTTTCCGCCAAAGCCTTGTCGCTGAGCTTAAACCCGACGACCACGTTGGGGAGCTCCAGCAGGTCGAGGTTCTCGCCCAACATCGTGAGCATCACGGCCAGTTGCATGTCTTCGTCGAACTGGCTGGGACCGCCCTGCATGGCCATCATCAGCGGCATACTCTGAAACGCGCCGAAGGTTTGCTGCAGGAGGTCGACCGTGCCGATGAGCTTGTCGTCGGCATAGAAGAAGACCTCTTCGGAGAACATGTCCTCGGCCAGAGCGAGCAGTTCGCGAACCTCCGGCTTCTTCATCACCTCGAGCGCTTCGGCGGGAAAACTACCCGGCCGCTCGGCTTCCGCCTTGAGCTGTGCCAGACCCATTTGCACGATGGGCATCTGCATGATCTTGGCCACGGCCTTGCTGTCGCGGATGGCTTCGACTTGCTCGCGCATGTGCAACATGGTGCTGTAGAGCGACGCGTCGGCGGGAATCAACTCCAGCGACGGAGCCACCCTGCCGAGGTCGGCGGCCGCCGCATCGCCCGGTGCGCTGCCCAGCATGGCCGCCAGGGCAAGCAGACCGATCGTGACAATCCCCGCCCGTGTGTGCCGTTGGTATCGCTGTCTCATGAGAATCTCCTTGTCGCGGAAGAGGAGCTTGGGATCTTGCACCGAAAACCCCATCGAAATTGGCGGTAAAGAACGCCAGGAATTGTAGCCTTCTCACGCGCCCTGGGCAACCAGTGGACCCCCTGTCGGGGGAATGGCGTGGTGCGCCCGGGTTAATGGTTGCAATTCGTTCTCGGGGGGGGTAGATTATCCACAACCGGAGCGGTCGGCCCGGAACCCGTCGCTTCGACAGTATCCTGTCCGTTGGAATCCTTTTTCCCGCGCGTTTCCCGCGTGAGAAGGAGAGGCTGCCATGTGTCGAACTATGTTGCCGGTCGGGGCTGCGCTGTGGGTATTCTTGCTTGCCATCGTAATCTCGGCCGATGTGCCCGCGCCCAGGCGTTGATGTTTAGCCCAGGCATTCGTGCCCGGTGTTTCAATCAACAGGAGAATATCCATGTCCTGCACGAGACTACCAATCTTAACCCTGGCCGTCCTGTCGATGGCCGTCCTTGCGTTTTGCGGCCATGCCGTTCTCGCCGTCGCACAGGATCCGTTTGGCGATGACGACTCGCCCACCGACAAGCCGCCGGCCAATCCGTTCGGCGATGCACCGTCCGACCCGTTTGGCGATGACGATGCGAACCCGTTCGGCGACGACGACGCCAACCCGTTTGGCGATGCGAACCGTCTGTCCGACGAACCGAAAGCGAAGCCGAAGCGGAAGCCCAAACGAAGACTCGATATCTTCGTAGGCGATCCGACCGAGGACGACATTGCGCTGCGAAGCGGTGAAGCGGCCATCCGCAAGGTCCTGCAACGGAAGGTCGTGTTCCGGGTCGGGGAGGACGAACTGCTCAGCAAGGTCATCACCCGGCTGCGGCGAGAACACAAGATTCCGATTGTCTTCGACTGGAACGAGATGGCGCAAGTCCTGGGAATCGTGCCCGAGGAGACCCCGGTGGCCGCCTGCGACTACCCGGGCATTTCGCTCGGCTCGGCGCTGGAGTTGATGCTCGAACAACTGGAAATGACCTGGGTCATCGACAAGGACGTGCTGCTGATCACGACGAAGGAAAGGGAAGAAGAGGTCTTTCTGACCACGAAGGTGTACGACATGGCTGGCTTGGCCGACCGCGACTCGCCGGTGGAGCTGATCGAGAGGACCATTCGCCCGGAACGCTGGGAGGATGTCGGTGGGCCGGGCACGGTGGCGTACTACAGTTACCAGATCGGGGAGGCCCTGGTCGTGCGTCAAACGGCGCGCATTCACGAGGAAATCGCAACGCTGCTGGCCGACATCCGCGCCGTTGCCCGAAAGACTCCCACCGGAAATGGCGACTCGATACGGCCGCCTTTGATCAGCCCAGCGAAGCCGCGGCCCATCGGCGGCAGGGGCGACAAGTCCGTGCCGGTGAATCGCGAGACCGCCGACGTCGAGCCGGCCGAAATGCTCCGCTCCGGCGAGAAGGCCGTTCGGCGGGCGCTCCGGCGGAAGACGACGATCCGCTGCAAGGAAGCGACGATCGACGAACTCGTTGCCGCGTTGCGGCAAGAGTATCGAATCGGCATCGTGATTGATCGGCTTGAGTTGGGGGACATGACCTGCTGCGTCACGGGCGAACCGACGCGGGTATCGTGCGACTACGCCAACATCCCGCGCCGTTCGGCGCTGGGACTGATGCTCGACGAACTGGAACTGACCTGGGTGATCGACAGAGAAGTGTTGCTGATAACCACGCCACGGAAGGCGGAGCACATGCTCAGCACGAAAATTTGCGACGTAGCCGACCTAGTGAGATACCGAGACGAGCAGGGTCGCCCTCTGGTCGACACTGTCCCACTAATGGAGTTGATCACGAGGACGGTTAGCCCGCGCACATGGGAGGAAGCCGGTGGGCCGGGCTCGCTGGCCTGCCACCGCTGCCAGAACGCGGAGACCCTGGTCGTGCGCCAAACGGCGCGCGTTCACGAGGAAATCGCGAAGCTGCTGGCCGACCTCCGCGCCGTCGCCGGAAAGAACCCCACTCGAACGGGCGACTCGATGCCGTTTCTGCTGATCAGTTGGCCGAACCCGTGGGCGCGGCCCATGGTCGAAACGGGGATGGGTGAGGGCGGTGGCATGGGCGAATGGTAAGTTGACCCTGTCTGGTAGCAGGCACACTCCGTGTGCCTACTACTTCCTCGCGCGCCCGGCGCCCGCGTCGCTCAACCGCCCAGCAATTTGACCAGCCACGTCAGCAGCCAGACGGTGGCTTCCACGGGCCAGCGAAGAAGGCTGACGCCGAAGAGAATGGGCAGCAGGATCACGGCCATCAGGGCGATCGGTCCGAGCCGGCAAAAGTCCTCCCAAGCCGGGCGCATCTGGCGGGGGATCAGTGCGTCGACCACGCGGCTGCCGTCCAGCGGGGGAATCGGCAGCATGTTGAACGTGGCCAGAATCACGTTCAATATGACGAACATCTGCAGGAGTTGCATCACCCGCGGGTTGTCGACGAGCGCCGCCGGCTGGAAGCGAATCACCAGGGCCCAGACCACGATGCCCACCAGCGCCATGACGAGGTTCGATATCGGCCCCGCCGCCGCGGTAATCATCATCCCCTTGCGCATACTGATGCCGCGATGAAAACGGAGCGGGTTGATGGGAACCGGCCGAGCCCAGCCGAAGGGAACGCCCATCAACGGCAGCAGGAGCGTGCCGATCGGGTCGATGTGGGCCAGCGGGTTGACGGTCATTCGGCCCATCCGCGCGGCCGTATCGTCGCCCAATCGCCAGGCCGCCCACGCATGAGCCCACTCATGCACACTGAGCGAAAGCCAAAGTGGAATCAGTAACGTCAATCGCGATACGAGCCAGGCTTCGTCGATCATCTTGGGTGAAACTCCACTCTTGTTGGATATTGGTTTCAGGCCAATCCCGGAGGCTCGCGGGCCCAGGGGTCGGTCGCCGCGTCTTCGCTTCCGGCAAGCGCCGTTCCCCGCAGGGCCTCGACCTTCTGGATCTGAGTCTTGGACACGATGGTTGCCGATCCGTCGCAGTGGACCTTGACGAAGGTGGCGTCGGCCCAGACGACCTCGCCCTCGACGATCGTCTGGTCGCGTAGCGTCATTCGAACGACGGCCCGGCCGGTCGGCTCGGCTAATTGCGTTGCCGACTCGACCAGCACGGCGTCGAGCTTGTCGAAAAGTTGCCGTTGCAGTTGCAGTGGCCGGAGCGCCTGGAGGAAATCGTCTTGGCGGATGCGCGGCGGCGCCCCGTCGCTGCGCGAGCGACGCACGGCCAGCAAGGCCGCCTCGTTGGCCAGATTCTCCAACTGCGAGCCGTTGTAGCCGTCGACCAACCCGGCCAGCGACTGCAGCCGCATCTCTTGCGACAGCGGCTTGTCGCGGGTGTGAATGTCAAGGACTTCGAGCTGTTCTTCCGGTGTCAGTTCGGAGATCTTGATTCGCCGATCGATACGTCCCGGGCGTAACAGGGCCTTGTCCAGAATGTCGGGCCTGTTGGTCGCGGCCAGCACGACGACCCGGTCGTTGGCCTGAAAACCGTCCAAACAGACCAGCAGTTGGTTGAGCGTCTGCTCGCGTTCGTCGTGCCCCGAGCCGATGCCCGTTCCGCGGCGGCGGCCGACGGCGTCCAGTTCGTCGATGAAGATCACCGCGGGCGCTTCCTTAACGGCCGTCTCGAACATGTCGCGAACGCGAGCCGCCCCGACGCCGACGAACATCTCGACGAACTCCGAGGCGCTGACCAGGAAGAACTTGGCCTTGGTCTCGCCGGCTACCGCCCGGGCCAGCAGCGTCTTGCCGCATCCCGGCGGCCCTTCCAGCAACACGCCGCGGGGTAGCCGCACTCCGGCGTCGACCCAGCGCCGAGAGTCGTTGAGGAAATCGACGACGTCGCCCAACAGCGTCTTGGCTTCGTGGCAACCGCCCACGTCGGCGAACGTTATCTGGCTCGGCTCGGAGATCAGCTTGGCCCGACTCTTGCTGAAGGCCGCAATGCCACCCATGGGGCCGCCGGACATTCTCCGGAGAAACCAGAAGATCGCCAACAGCACAACGCCGCCGACCACGAAGTAAACCCAGACCGCACGGCCGCCCGATTTCTCGCCCGCACCAATGACGATCCCCTGGTCGGAAAGCGATTGCGTTAGTTCGTAGTCGATCATGCCAAAGGTGACGTACTGGCTTTCCGAGTCGACCCGCGAATACGTGATTTCGTTGCTGACCACGTCGACCGTAGCGACCCGGCCGGCTTCGACGTCCTCGCGAAAGACCTCGAAGGCGACGGAAAAAGGCTCGGGGCGGGAATCCATGGACGAGAGAACCCACAGGAAAACCCCGATCAAAATGATCCACACCAAGAGCGTCTTCAGCCGCTTGTTCACGTCTCGATTCTCCTGCAAGCCGTACCGTAGCCATCTCACGCCCCCTTCAGCGTGGCCTTTCGACGGCCGTTTGTCAATCCTCCGGCGGCCCTCTTCATCATCCGCCGAAGAGCCGCCGCACGAGAACGTTTCGCGGCAACTCGGGCACCGCAAGTGATGTGCCTTGCTCCAAAGAGGACAAAACCGCCTCCATGGCCAGGTAACCGCTGCGGACGGCGCTTTCCATCGTCGCCGGCCAACCGGTGGCCGTCCAATCGCCGGCCAGGGCGAGGTTCGCCAGCGGCGTCTGTTGCGGCGGGCGAAGTTGTTCGATGCCCGGTTGCATCGAAAAGACGGCATCCCCATGGGTGACCACCCGATGGTGCAGCAGCCGGGCATCCGCGGCCGCGGGGAAAACGGCCTTGAGGTCATCGCAAACCTCGGCCAATATCTCGTCGCGATCTCGACCGGCCAGCCCACCCGACGCGCTGATCACTACCTGATAGTAGTGGCCCGACGGCGAGTCTTCGATGGGCGACTGTCCATGGGCGAAGAGCCACTGGCTGAGCCGACCGATCAGGGCCGCGTGGCGCAGCGGGGTGATCGGCCGATCGAACCAGAGATGAGCGGCCGTGATCGCCGACGACTCGATTTGCTCCGCCGCGTCCAATGCGGGCAATGCCGCGCGGAGCGATTGGTCGAATAGCCGGCCCACGCGCCGCCACGGCACGGCCGCAATGACGAAGTCGAAGGGGCGGATCGTGCCGTCGGGCAACTCGATGCCGGTCACCCGATTCCTGTCGTCGCGGATCCGCCGGATGCGCGCGCCCGTATGCACGCGTACCCCGTGATCGACCAACCAATGCCGAAGGCGCCGGTCGTAGATCTCGCCCAGCGTCACCCGGGGGATCAATACTTCGTAGGCTCGCCGCGCGGCCAGGAACCCGTCGACGAACACCTTGCGAGCGGCCCCCAGCGACGCCCGATCGACCGTCTCGCCCAACGCGCTGACCAGCACCACCGACCAGAACCGCTCGATCGCTTGGGGCGATTGGCGCTCTCCGCGGAGCCACTCGCCGACCGTTCCCTGGGCCGCTTGGGCCGGTGTTCGAGCCAACCGCCATAGCGATCGGGCGATACCCAGTCGCTCGGCAAGGCTCAAGTAGCGCAGTCGCAACAGCCCGGGTGCCAGGTGCAGCGGAGCCGGTAGCCAGCGGGAGGCGGCGAAATCAGTCTGTTTTCCTGTCGGCGAAATGAAATGCAAGCGGCGGTGGCGCGAGAAACAATCGTCGACGGCCGTGCGGCGGCAGAAATCGGCCCAATGGGTACAGCAGCCCATGGCCACGTGCTGGCAGTGATCCACCGTGGCCCCGGTTTTCGGATCGACAAACGACCCGGCCCGGCCACCCAAGCGCCGCCGCGACTCGAACAGTTCGACGCGCAGACCCCGCTCGACCGCCGCAACCGCCGCCGCCATGCCGGCCAGTCCACCACCGACGATCGCCAAGCGGGGCGGCGGTGAAAGAGGGAAGTTGAGATCAGTCATGGAAACCGAATGACCTGTACGATGGGCTTCCTAGCCCGTCGGTATCGGACGATCGACGGCCTCGGAGGGCCATCGCACATAAGCGACGGGCTGGGAAGCCCCTCGTACGGAAGCTGGCTACTCCAACGGTCCCGGCCGAACGATCACCGGGGCGGTTTTAATCTTCGGGCGGATCGACAGCCAGTCGACGCCCTGGAACTCGGGATCGTCGATCGCGCGGACCTCTTCCTCGCCGCGGTAGGGACATATCGCGTCGATCCAAACCGCCAGCCGCCGCAAGTTGATCGGATCGACCTTCACGTCGTAGTGTTCGCCGCTGGAGCACAACTCGATCAGCTTGCTTCGATACGAGAGGCTGGTCATCGGTTCGACCGTCTGATAGGCGGCCGGATCCCGCTGGTCGAAGCCCTCGACCATAATCGTGCCGGCGATACCGAACCCGGGCGGCGGATCGGCCGGCTTCTGATAGGCCTTTCCCCACGAGGGGCGGCCGATGAGCGTCACGTAGGGCTCGTCGAACATCCGAAAACCGGGCCGAACCGTCAGATCGAGCGCCGCTCGGGCCTTCGCGTCCTCGTCGCCCTGGTGGCACCGGCCGCAGTACTTATCGAGCACGGGCTGCACGTATCGGTGGTAGCCAACGGTCCGATCTTCCCACGGCGGCGGCGTGATATGCCGGGGCTCCTTGGTCGTTGCGATCGGCCGGCCGAACGTTTTTGGTGCCGTACTGTGCATCTTGTGGCAACCCTTGCACCCGCGGTTCTCGCCGGGCATTACACCGGAGAAACTGCGCATCGTTTGCAAGGCCAGATAGTTTTCGTCGAGCAATTGGAAGTGCAGAGCCATGCCTGCCGGTGCATTGAACGCGACCGAACCGTCCGCTTCGATGGGCACGGTTCCCAAGATGCGCTTGATACCCTCCGACTGGATCATCGAGACGACCGGTCCGGTGGAGATGTACGGCCGCTTGTGCCAGTAGGTATACGTCTTGGGGTCGATGTTCATGATGCGAAGGTACTTGGCTTTGCCGCGCAGTACCTCGGGCGCCCCCTCGTACACGCCGGCACTGTAGATGACGCCCTCCTTCCGCTCGTGCCGCTGCTCGGCGGTGGGCCACGTCACGCGGTCGGCCAAGACGGGCGGTTTGGGTCGCGGCCGGATCGGCAGGGCATGAAAGATGTTGTTGGTTCCCTCATGGATCAGTTCGCGGTTGCCGTCGACGTCCATCAGGTAAAGGACAAACTTCCCCTGGCGGTTGGCCGAGACGAGAAAATCCCGCTCGCTCAAGGGATACGGCGAATAGTAGGCCGCATAATGGCCGCTGGTGTGGTAGTCGGCCGATTCGATCGGGTCGACCGGTCCGTTTCCCGACTCGGGCCAGGCCACGTCGGCCGTCACCTTGGTCAAGCCGTCGGGGAAGTTATACCCCAGCACGGGATCGATGATGCCGACGGAGCCGCTGAACCAGTTGTGGTGGGCGCTGCCGGTGAACATCACGCGGCGGCTGCCGGGGATACTCCGCGCATCTTTCAGCAGATCGGGCCACACGCTCTGGTTCCCCCAAACCGTATTCACCTGCGTGCCGTCTGGATTCATGACCCAGAGCGACTGCGCCCGCCAGAGCGGCTTATCGGTGTATTCCCACCGCGTGTAGATGATCCGGCCGTCGTTCATCACCGACGGCAGATAGTCGGGTTCGTTGTTCCGCGAGATTAGATAAATATCGTTGCCGTCCCGATCGCATCGGGCCAGCACGTAGGCGTTGGTCGGTGGCATACAGCGGACGTACGTGTGGCTGCGGGTGGTCGAGAAGACAATGTGCTCGCCGTCGGGTACGTAGATCGGGTCGAAATCGTCGTACTGGCCGTCGGTCAGTTGCCTCAATCCGGTCCCGTCAACGTTGATCTCGTAAAGGTGAAACGCCTTCTCGTTGTGCGGCTTGAAGCAGAAGACCACGGTCTTGGCATCATACGACAGGTCGGGACGCCAAAACGATCCGTGCAGCGGCGCTTGGGGCATCAGCCGCTTCAGTTTGCCCGCCGGCGATAGTCCGTCGAGTACCAACAACTGCCCGCCGGGAACGGCCATGTAGCCGAGCCGGTGCCGCGTTTCGTGCGGCCACTCGTTACCCGCGGGAAAGGGCATGTCGACCAGCAGCACCCGCTCGAAATCGACCACCGGGTTGGCCATCGCGATGGTGCGTTTGATGCGGCGAACCGCGAAGTAGATTTCGGCGTCCGGAGCTTGGAGTTTGGCTGCTCTGGCCGCAAGATCGTCCAATGCGGACCGTTGCACGCTGAAATCAACCGCGCCGGCGTGGTCGGTTTCCAGGCGAGTCGCCAGTTGACGGGCCCACCCGATCTCCTGTCCAATCCGCTCGGGCGTCGGGTTTCCGCCGGCCTGATGCAGCCAATCGCGCCGCAGCGCCTCGTCGCCTTCGGCGCTGGTCAACTCCCGTAGCGGCGGCGTGCTGGGTACGATATACGGCGCGACGGCCTCGGAGCGGTACGGACGCAGCGGGACATTCTTGTTACACGAATCGAGAATCAGACCGATCCACTCCGGCGAGAAGGCCGCCTCGGGACCCGCGGCCTTCAGCGCCGCGAGTTGTAGTTCGACTTTCTCGATCTCCTTCCACCAGGCGTGTTGCTCGGGCGATTGCTTGGACCATTGGGATTCGGTCAGCGGCTTGTATTCGATCAGCAGCCCGATCATCCGCTCGGCCTCCCGGGCCAGAAACGCATTGTCGCGAGCCGACAGATATTCGGCCGGATTCTTGCCCGACCATTCAGTCCACTTGGCATACTCCTCGGGAAAATCGGCCTTGAGCCGGATCGTAAACAGGTTGATCAGTTCCGGTTCGACCAGCGCGTTGTCCTTGACGGCCTGCTCACGTGATCGGGCCATGGTTTCGGCAAACGAATTGCCGCGGACGTAGACCGTGCCGATGCGGGCTTCCAGCCGCTTTGCCCGGGCGGCCATTGCCACCATGCCGTTCTGATAGAGTTGTCCAATTTCCTCGGCCGTCAGCGCGTCGGAATAGACACACAGTTCGTCCATCACGCCCTGGAAGTTTTCGCCGCCGTTGCTCGAACCGATACAGCCGGGTGCCGCTCCGCCGGCGGTTATCTTGCCCGTTCGCGCCAACTCGCCGACCTGCCGGCCGTCGAGGTAGACACGCATGGTCTTCCCGTCGAACGTAGCGGCACAGTGATGCCAGAGCCCGTCGACGAGCCCGGCCGGAGTGATCTTGGCGTCGCACTCGACGTACCCGCCGATGTTCAACCCGAGCGACAGGATCGTGCCGTCTCCCTGGAGCGAGAACAACACTCGCCGGTCGCCGTCCTCCTTGCGAAAGATCTCGCGGTAACCGCGCACGTCGGTCGGCATGATCCAGGCCGAGAAGGAGAGGCTGTTCATGCCGTCGAACGTGGGCTTCTCGGCAATGCCCAGCATGTGTGGACCGGAAAAATGCATCGCACCGTCGAACAGGCCCCCAACGTGTTGGATCGATCCGCCCGGCCGTAGGGGAGCCGCATCGAGCTTGTTCCCACTGGCATCGGGGCAATCGTCGCCGGCCGGCTCGTCAAACGACCATCGAGCGATCAGCGGCTTGTCCAGCGTCAGGAGATCGACGCTCCGGGGAGCCGCTTCCGCCGCGAAAGAAGCAGTAGCCGCCGCCAGGCATCCGGTCACGATGGAAAAGCACGCATTGCGAACTAGCAGGTTCATCGCAAAGTCCTTTGCTCGATGTGATAATACGGGAGTCCCCATTTCTCACTCCCCTATTGCGTGGAAAGCTCAAAGTCCTTACTGCCGGGACCCTTGGCGTCGTAGGTAAGTTCCGAATTCTGATTGTACCGCGGGGGTACAACGTCCTCTTTGACGTCGATCATCGGGCTGGACGGATCGTCCGGGGTGACCCGCTGCCGGCCAACCGTCTTCCAGCCCACGATCTTAACCTTCTTCATCCCGGGAGGCAATTCGAGCTCGTAGCGGCCTGCCGCGATCACGGCCTCCGCGGTCGGGCCGTTGCCGTCGGCCGGCTCGAAGCGGATCTTGCCGTCCTCCAGGGCAATCCCGTCGAGCGTCACGTTGCCGTTGACCTCGATGGTGTCCTCGGAGCAGCCGACCAGAGCCGTCATCAGTCCCAGCAGTATCAGCAAGGGTAGTCGTCTCATAGAATTGGTTCTCATTTGCGGTGGAGGGACAGCTAGAACGGCACGTCGAAGACTTCTCCCCCGTTCATCGAACCCATCGCCTGCCAGATGTCCAGGGCGATCGAATCGCTGATGAAGTGGACCGAGCCGTCGCCGAAGGCCACCGTGACTCCGCCGGCGTGATTGCTGCGGGCGGCGGCGTGGCGATTGGAGCCGAGCTGGCAGGGGGCCGGCTTCACTTTGTCGACGCAGATGTTTGAATCAACGCCCGAGTTGGGTGTGTTGAGGGTCATGAATTGGGCGCAGGTCACATCGTCGTTGAGGATGTCGCCGCGGAAATCGAAGTGATTGTCGGAGGTGGCCTGAAGCACTTCGGACATCATCATCGTGTTGGACGTCCCGTCGCGGAAATCGTCGATCGTCGACGTGCGGTTGGGCCCGAACGGCGAGAGCCGGTAGTTGGGGTACGTCGTCGTGTTCTGGCAGAAGTCGGCCGCGCCCCAGTTGAGAACATAGTTGCCGCGCGAGCGGTTGTGGTCGTCGGCCGGCGAGACCCAGTACCCTTTGCGGTCGGCGGGACAGAAGTAGAGGGGCACCTGGATCTTCACCAGCGGCTCGTTACCGGTGCCCTGCGGTTGGTTGTAGAGATGGTGGAACGGGAGGTTGAAGTCGTACTGATCGTACAGGGCCTGCTGCTCGATGAAGGGCCAAAGCGGAGGCGGGTAACTGATCCGGTGGGTCACCACCGCACCGCAGTTCGACGTCCCCCCGGCACGCGAGTTGGAGTAGGAGAAGCTGCCGTGGGCGCCATGGTAGTTGTGCAGCGCCAAACCCCATTGCTTGACGTGGTTGGTACACTGCAGCCGCCGCGCCGCGGCGCGCACCGCTTGCACGGCCGGCAACAACAACCCGATCAGAATGCCGATGATGGCGATCACCACCAGGAGTTCGACCAGGGTGAAGCCGTGTCGCCGTCGGGCCGCTGGACGATCCACCGCGCGCGGTGTTGCCTCTTTCCGTTCCATGTCAGGTCTGTTCCTTGGTCAATTGCCCTTTGCGCGTTTCCTTCGTCGCAATCCGCAGCCGACAAGTGTCAGCAGGCCGATCCCGGCCAACACTATCGTGCTCGGCTCGGGGACAGCGCCGACTTGGAAGTTGTCGACCCAGAAGACGCCGCCAGCACCGCCGGCGCCCACCGCGGCGTTGGAGTAGTCCTGATAGATTCCCCCGGCGAAAGTGGTCAGATCCAGATCGGCAATCAACTCCCGATCCACGAAGATCCGCAGTTCGTCGTCATCCTGGTTGAATCCCACGGCAAAGTTGTGCCAGTCGTTGTCGTTGATCCCCAAGGTACCGGGGGCCAGGGCCCAGGTCTCCTGAGAGCCATTGAAGAGCCCGACGGCGCCCAGGCCGGAAGTGTCGCGGCGGAAGAACACGCTGAGGCTGTCCGCCGCAAAGATTCCTGCGCCGGCCGACGGCAAGCTGCTGATGTCCAGACGGTCGCTGGGCAGGATCGCGTCGACCGAGACGATGTAGTCGGTCCTCAGGCCGTAGGCAAAGCTGAAATCGCCGCCGCCCGACTGGGCAAACCCTGTCGCGGCGCCGGCGTTGCCACCCGCCGCGCCCAACAACGGCGGGTTGGTCGAACTGCCGGGCGTGTTGAAACTGAAGTTGGAAAACGGTGTCCAGACAGCGGCCGGGTTGCCGAAGTTGGCCGTTTCCACGTTGTAGCCGCCGGCGGAGTTATTGTTGTACAGCCCGTCCGGTCGTGTCGGGGGATTGATGGTGAACGTGTCCTCGTAGTCCACCATGAGCGCCGAAAGCGTTTCCGGGGGTGCCAGCGAAGAACCCACCTGGAAGTTGTCGGACCAGGTGCGGTCGGTGCCGGTGCCGCCGATGCTCACCGCCCGGTTGGAAGGCGCGTAGCTGGCAAACGCGCCGCCGGCGACGGTGTCCAGGTCGATCGTGCCGCGGGCCGTCCCGTCGACAAGGATCTCCAACTCCCGTTGCACTTGGTTGAACCGCACGGCGTAGTTGTGCCACTGGCCGGCGGATGCAATCCCGGAGGTTAGTCCGCTGTCGCGTTCACCGATACTCGGGGCGTAAATGCCAATTTCCGGATAGGTCGGATGACCGGTGGTGCGGAAGAAGATCGAAAGGCCGCCTGCCGAACCGATCGTATTGCGGGCGGAACCGGCGGTGATATCCACCCGGTCGGTGGTCTGAATGAAGTCGGTCTGGACGACGAAGTCGTGCCTCAGGCCGTATTCGATCCCCCAGTCACCGCCCCCGCCACGTTGCGTGAAACCGGTGTCCGAGCCGCTGCCACTTGGGCCGGAGTAAGGCGAGCCGCCGGTGGCCCAAACGGCCGGATCGTAGGTCAGCGACCACATCCCCGAGGACCACGTCTGGGCCGGGTTGCCATGGTTGTTCTCCATCAAGGTCGCCGGGGGGCTCTCCCCGGCGGCGGTGGCCACGCGGCCCGGGTTGCCGCCCTTGGCGGTGAGTGTGAACGAGTCGCTATAATCGAGCGTGCCGATCGCGCTGGAAGCGCCCACTGCCACGCCGCGGGCAACGGGCGAGCCCACCTGGAAGTTGTCGGACCAACCGCGATCACCGCCGGCGTATCCGGTGCCGGTGGACGCATTGGACACCGTCAGACCGGCAAACGCGCCACCGGCAACCGTGTCCAGGTCCACCGAACCTCGCCACACTTCATCCACGTAGAACGCCAACACCCTGGAGTCGAGGTTGAATCGCGTGGCATAGTTGCGCCACTGACCGGCGGCGGGGATGCCGGAGGTCAGACCCGTGTTGTGTTCTCCGACCGTCGGGTTGTATAGCCCGATCTCCGGGTAGGAAGGGTGGCCTGTGTAGCGGAAGAAGACCGAGAGGTTGCCCGGGTTCCCGATCGTGTCGCGTGCCGCACCCACCGTCATATCGACGCGATCGGTGGTCTGAACAAAATCGGTCTGCACCACGAAGTCGTTCCGCAGTCCATACTCGATCCCCCAGTCACCGCTTCCGCCGCCCCGTTGCGTCATGCCCGTCGCCGAGCCGGCTCCGCTGCCGCCGGGATAGGGAGTTGCACCGGGGATGGCCCCGGCGTCGGCCGAGACGGACCACATGGCGTTGGTCCATACTTGGGCCGGGTTTCCGTGGTTGTCTTCCACGTTGATCCCCGGCGCGTGGACCGGATAGGCGTTGACCACGCGGCCCGGAATGCCCCCGTCGGCGGTGAGTGTAAATGAGTCGCTGGTGTCGGAAAGGTCGAGCAACGTGGAGTCGCCGATGGCCACCCCGGCGATTGCCCGATCGGGTAGCCCAACAAGTGCCAGGACAACAAACGCCCAATACAGAAGGTTACGCAGTGGTTTCATGGTGCAGTCTCCCAATCTCCCGAAATGGTGCCTTAGACAGGTCTAACAACGGCAAGCCCGCGATCAACGCGCCTTCATGAGAAAGGAAACGTCGAGCCGGGTTTGACAACGGATTTCGGTATTCATGCCGGATCACTCCCGGCCTGACCGTCGACTTATTCTTGTTTGTCTTGACTCTCCCTATTGACCGTGATTCGGCCCGTTGCGTTACGCAAGTGTCGTTGCATCGCAGCCTTGGCCCGAGGGCCGTGCCCCTGACGCACCGCATCCAGGATATCCTCGTGCTCCAGGATGGCCAGATGACGCACCTCGACCTGATCGAGATATTGGAACTGGAGTTCCGCCAGCAGGTCGGTGATCGAGGCCATGAATACATGGAAGATGCTGTTGCCCGTGCTGCGCGCCAACTCCTGGTGGAAGGCCATGTCGTGGCAGACATAGACCGGTTTGTCGGCAAGGCTCTTCCGCATATCGCCGACTGCGACTTCCAGCGCCTCGATGTTCTCGTAGCTGTGGTTGTCCGCCGCAAGCTCGGCGACGCTTCCCTCAAGATGGATACGAGCCTCGAAAATGTGCTCAATATCGATGTTCGCCTGGCTTCTCAACAGCGGCGACAGCATGCCAAACGTGCTGGCCAGATCGAGTTGCTTGACGAAGAGGCCCTTGCCGTGCTTGGCCTCGACGATGCCCAGTCCTTTGAGCACGGACAGGGCCTCCCGAAGCGGCAAGCGGCTGGCGCCGGCCATCCGCACAAGCTCCCGTTCCGAAGGGAGCCGGTCGCCGCCGCGAAGACCGTTGGCGGCAATATACTGAATCAGTCCCTGGGTGATGGCCTCAACGACCGTGCCGCGTTCTCCCAAGCAGAGCGTTTCGGCAATAGCCACGATCAGGTGTCCTTAATAGATATACTGATATGACCAGTTGCCCCGAGTATAACAGGCGGAAAACCCGTGTCAACGAAAAAATCAGCGATTTCCCCGGCAATTTCCATTGACGGCCTGGCGCCCCCCGGCCAGCGTTCGTGAATGGCCTCGCCTTGCCGAGGTTTCCGCCCCCGCCCAGAGTCCGCCAGTCCTGGGCTATTGACCTCCCTCTAACCCAGGATCATACACCTTCGCACCCGTGCGAATCGCCTGACGGCTGTCGAGTTCGGCTTGGCGGCGGCTGGCATACTTCTCCTCGCGATGCCGATCCGTCTCACAGGGTACAAACCCGGGCATGTCGGCGCGTGGACGCCGGGCGAGCATCTCGCCGCCGGCGCGGATGATGGCCAATGCTTCTTGATGCTTCGGATCGTTCGGGCCCGCAAGCGTTGCCAGACAGGGGCTCAACTCGGGCCGATCGAAACTGACCTGGGGCCCCTGGTTGCCGGCATGGTTACGGAGCGTGCCGACGGAAATGCCCGTCAGTTGGGCAAGCCGGTTGAGTTGTCCGTTGTCCAATGGCGAGCGGCCCGTGAGACTCTCCGGATAGGCGCATTCGTAGGTCGGATAGTAGA
The DNA here is from genome assembly GCA_964444795.1 of uncultured Planctomycetaceae bacterium. Classification (GTDB taxonomy): domain Bacteria; phylum Planctomycetota; class Planctomycetia; order Pirellulales; family Thermoguttaceae; genus JABMRP01. The sequence continues at coordinate 4,068 of CAYUIQ010000066.1, read as the reverse complement.
CGCCGTTGAGATCGAGCCAGGTGGCCACGCGGTCGAAGTCTTCTTTGCCGAGTTTGATCTTCTGATGCTCGGCGATTTTGGGCTTGCGGATCACTTGCATCAGCCGGCTGGCGTGGGAACCCCAAGAGCGGGGACCTTGCACGGCCGCCGGACCGCCGCCCACGCATCGCACCTGACCCTTGCGCCATAGTTCGTGGTAGGCCGTGTTGAACGCGACCGTCCGGTCCCCGGCCAGATTGAGCTTCTTGCCGGGCTCCTTGCCGTAATCGTGGCACTCGACGCAGTGGCGATCCAGAACCGGTTGCACTTCGGCCGTGAACCCGAACGATCTCGGCGGACCGTACCAGCCCTCCAGCTCGCTCGGCGGTCGCTTCAGGGCGATCGGCATTTTAGCCTCCAGCGGCGGCGGGGCCGTGCGGCGTTCGTCGTGGCAGCCGATGCAACCGGTCGTTTCGCCGGGTTGGGCGACCGTGCCGCTGCGCATCGATTGGATCATCATGCCGTCTTCGTCGAGGAGTTGGAAAAAGACGAACTTCTCGGCCGGCACGGCGAAATGGGCCGACCCGTCGGCTTCGACCGGCACGGTGCCCAGAATCCGCTTGTTCTCCAAGCTGTGCCAGTTCATGCCCGGGGCCGTATAACCCTGGGCGTTCCAACTGCCCCGCGACCAGTGGCGTTTCTCGGGCGACTCGACCACGCGAAGGTACTTCACCTCGCCCCGTTCGACGCCGCGCATGTGCGTACCCTGGTAGACGTCGGCCACGAAAAAGAACCCCTCGGGGCTGGTGAAGTCGCGCCGCGAGGGAACGACCGGTGGACGGACGCGCGGACCCAGGGGCATCGGGTCGTAGCAGCCCGGGCCTTCGGTATGCAGCAGCACTTCGTTGCCGAAAAGATCGATCAGGTAGATGCCCGTCTGCTCGCCCTTGCCGATCATCCGGCTGCAAAGGAAGTGGGTGTCGTCCAACGGCCAGGGGTCTTCGTACTTGATCGGCAGCCGGGCGAACGAATCACAATCGAAACCGCCGCCGATACGCACCGTGTCGGCCATGTGGGCCGGCCAGGTGCGTACCACGGGCAGACGTCCGTCGATCCCCAGCCGCCGGTCGACAATCCCCAGCGCGCCCCAAAGCCGGTCGTGATGCGGCCCGAAGATGCAGACGATCCGTTGCGTACCGGGGATCACGTGCGCGTTGAACACCGCGCCGGGTACGGCCGTGTTGTTACCCCAGTAGATCGCCTGGTTGGTGCCGTCGGGGTTGACCGTCCACAGACCGTGCGCGTCGCCGAAGTTGCGGTCGACGTATTCCCATCGGGCGTAAAGGATCCGTCCGTCGGGCATCAGCTCGGCGTGGTTCTCGAAGAGCGTGTTTTTGGTGATCTGGTGGATGTTGGCCCCGTCGGCCTCCATGCGGAACAGGTTGGCCGCGATGTCGCGCGAGCACATGTTGTATTTCGGCTCGCGCGTCGACGAGAAGACGATCGAATCGTCCGGCATATAGATCGGGTCGAAATCGGACACGCCGGAGGCTCGCGTCAACTGCCGCAAACCGGTGCCGTCGGCGTTGATCTCCCAGATGTGGTAATCCTCGGCGACGTTGCGTCGCAGGGCGAAGACGATCTTCGTGCCGTCGAAATAGACGTCCGGATCGCGGGCGATTCCCTCGGGCACTTTGATCAGCGTTCGCACCTTGCCGCCGTCGGCCAGATCGATCACCTTCAGCGCCCCGCCGCCTTGGAACAGGTCGCAGTGCATCTGGTTGCGGTCCGGATTGAACTCGCCCGTGTGGAAGAGCGTGTCGATGGCGTGGTAATGGCTGCGGTATTGATTTCGCACGATGAAGACGATCGGCCGGCCGGCGATCAGCGGGTTGGCCACCAGGGCCTGGCGAGCGAAAACCGTCAGTTCTTCGGCCAGTTGCGGCACGTCTTCCAGTGGGCGGTTGTCGCCCCGGCTGATGGCGCCTTCGATCCGCGCGATGCGCGTGCGGTACTCTTCCAGACGACGCAGAAACTGCTGGCCCGAATATCGCTCGGGAAACTTATGGGCGAGATCCTCGACGGCCGCTTGCAGGGGCTCCAGGTTGGTTTGCGCCACGGTCGCGCGGAACTGGGCCAGTTGCGCCCGATAAACAGCGCCGGCGAAATGCTGCTTGGTGGCTTCCGGGTCGATCTTACCCCGGGCGGTGAAATCGTCGAACGTAACGTGCCCCCAGCCTTGTGTGTTGCCGTCGACGATCTTCAGGAAGACCCGCTTGCCGACCAACTGCGGCGCGTTCCAAGTAATTCGGTACATCTCCTCGATGGTTCGCCCCCGGGCTTGGAACCACTCTTTTCCATCGAGCGTACACAGCGCGACGTACGACTCGCGGAAGTCGCCTCCGCCGACGAGCATGGTCATCTCCGCGGCGGCAAGAGTAAAGACGGGCGACTCGGCCACGCCGGTCATTTTGTCGTTGGACGGTTTGCCCGGTTGTTGCTCGACGGTCGAGAAGTAATACTTGCCCTGCTTGTTGTACTTACGATCGGGAAAGTTGTGATACGTCGGCCGATCGGAGACGAAATAGTCGAACTGGCCCTCGACGATCTTCCATCCCTGCAAGTCGCCCGTCTCGAAATCGAAGCGGACGAGATCTTCGGCCGTTGCGTCTTGCGCGATGAGTGCCAGAGCAACAAGGCAACCGGCCGCTTGAAGTATTCCCGTTCTCACGACGATCTCTCCACGGATCCTGTAGGATGAGAAGGCTGATGTATCCACTTCGTATATTCTATCGCCGGATCACGCAAGGCGACAATAGGTCCCAATGCCGCCCCCCGGCAAAGCCGAGGGCTGACGGAGGTGGGATACGCGATTCACATTAGCCCTCGGCGCCGCCGGGGGCGAACCCACGGTGGACGACACATCAGGACTACGCCCCACGCCGCTGCGACCGCCACAAAGCCAACCGCTCGGGCAGTTCCTCACATCGGGCCGTGCCGGTCGTGGCGAGTTGCTTCACCGTAATCGAAGCGACCAGATTGCCCAGCAACGCCGCTTCGGGCAGCGTGGCGCCGGCCACCAGGGCAAGCACCGCGCCGGCCGTGGCGCTGTCGCCGGCGCCGGTCGGATCGATGGGACCTTCGACATGTACTCCGGGTACGTGCGTTAGTTCGGGATCGCTGACGATCATGCCGTCGGCGCCGCGCGTGGCGCAGATCGGCCCGTTTGTATCGGTTCGCATTCGCTGGACGGCACAACATAACGGGTCCAACTCGACGACACGGTCTGGCGGCGGGTTCTCCTGGCCGATCGCCTCGAACTGGTTCGGTTTGACGATCACCCGGCGGAAGAGCCCTGCGCGGCGGCGGCTGTCGGCCCAGAAGACGATGTTGGGATGGCGCTTCGCGCAATCGGCCAGCACCGCCCGCATGGCCGCGGTGACCACACCACACTCTTCCTCCTCGACCTGATCGGCCACGATCACCGCGTCGACTTGCGGCAGGAGGATATGGAGCGAATCGATGATTTGTTGCTGGACGGCCGTCGGCGCGGGCTGGCGGTTCTTCGTGTCGTAGCGCGAATGTTCGCCGGTCAGGGTCGCGTCGCCCGAGTCGCGCGGTTTGAGATAGGTGGGCGTCGCCCGCTGGGGATCGGCGTGCAGGTGTTCCGTACGGCATGCCAGCGCCGCCAATCCCTTGCGTAACTCCAGCGCCTCGCCGTCGTCGCCGGTCAACCCGATCGCGTGCAACGCGCCAACACCGAGGGCCGCCAAATTGCAGACGACCGTGCCCGCCGCCCCGGGAGTGCACCGGGTGGCAACGACCTGATGGGCCGTTTTGCCCGTCTCGACGCTTTGCTCGGCCAACGCCGGATCGACGTCGAGGTACTTGTCGAGAAAGAAGTCACCCAACACGGCGATCCGCGCTTGAGGGAAACGCGCGATCAGCGCGTTCAACCGCTCGGGCGACATGTCTTGCAGAACGTTCATCGCCAATGGGGATGAAGGGCGTTGGGGGTAACAGCGAGATGGATGGGTGCCTGGGGTCGAGCGCAGCGAGCCCCCAGAACGCGACGAACTGGGGGCTCGC